>CAYVZO010000001.1:0-57694 GCA_964456345.1 uncultured archaeon
ATTCCTACTGTCTCACTTAGATACTTCAATGTATATGGTCCTAGACAATCTTTATCAAACCCTTATGCTGGTATTATTGCTATTTTCATTAATAGAATAAAGAATAACAAACCTCCTATGGTTTTTGAGGATGGAAAACAGACAAGGGATTTTGTTTCTGTGCATGACATAATTGATGCTAATATTCTTGCAATGGAAAAAGATGCAGCAAATTATGAGATATTTAACGTTGGGACTGGAAAGGGAACAAGTGTATTGGAAATTGCTAGAATTCTGACAAGGTTATATGGAAAAGATGTTGAACCTTATGTATCAGGAAAGTTCAGAAAGGGGGATGTAAGGCACTGTATAGCCGATATAAGTAAAATAAAGAGATTCCTAGGGTGGCAACCAAAAATAGATCTAGTGAATGGGTTAAAAGAAATTATAGAATGGTCTAAATCTATAAATTCGGAGGATATTTTTGATAATGCCATAGATGAACTTACTAAAAAGGGGTTGTTAAAATAGATTTTTGTATTCAGAAATAAGCTTCTTCACTATTTTCTGTGACTCGAATTCTTTTGATTTCTTATATGCTGCTCTTGACAAAGAGTCTAGTCTTTTTCTATTTGTTTTTTTAATTACGTCGGTTATTTTTTCAGCGTTTTTTGCGTCGATCAAAAATCCTGTTTTACTATCGACTAATTCAGGCAGTCCTCCTACTTTTGTTGCTATAACAGGTGTGGCGTTTGCGTATGCCTCTATAACTACGCGACCGAAAGGTTCTTGCCATAAAGATGGTACAACAAGGATGTCTGCTGCACGGTAATAAAGAGAGAGGTCTTCGTAAGGGACGAATAGGAACAGATTCATGTTTCTTGGCATATTTGACATGAAATCAGGATCATATTCAAGCGAGCCTTTGCCAACTACAAGGAAACTGTAATCAGGTAATTTTTTGGCAAAATCCTTTAGGAGGTGTGCTCCTTTTTTCCGTTCGAGTCCTCCGACAAAAAGTATTGCCTTTTCTACACCAAGTCTTTTCTTTGCCTGCTTCTTGGAAAGCTTTGATAATATTTTTTTGTCCACTGGATTGTAGAGCGTCTTTGCCTCTATACCCTGTTTTTTGCATTCTTTTGCCATGAAGTTGCTGTTCGTAAGCACAAGGTCGAATTTTTTCAGTTTTTTCTTATATTTATTCTCAAGTAACCTGCTGTCTCTGACATGGGCCACTTTTTTCGCCTCTGTTCCCACGTCTGCCAAGCCAAGAACAGACTCGAGGTTATGTGCGTGAATTATATCTGGCTTGTTCTTTTCAAGGTATTTCTCTATCTGTTTCTTGAATACTCTTGCTGAATTATTAACATACAGGAAATGTATGAAATTAAAAACGCTTTTCTTCTGTGCCAGGTTTGACTTGGTATTAATAGGTGCATGGGAACGGAAAACAAACCTGTGGACATTAACTTTGTTTTCTCTATTCTTTATTTCGTCCCTCCTCGATCCATAATTAGGGGTTAAGACAGTAACCTTGTGTTTCTTTGCAAGTTCCTCTGCTATTATCTTTGTGCTTATCTCTCCACCACCCCGGACAAATGGTGGATAATACTCTGTTGTGAAAAGAATGTCCATAGATTAGGAAATGGTTAAAAAAGATTTAAACCTTTTAATAATAGAGTTCGTATGAAGATTGCTCTGCTAACAAGCCAGTTCCCTCCGATAGTCGGCGGTGTTGCAAAGATAACCGAGATGGTAGCAGGTGAGCTTTGCAGACGAGGAAACGAAGTAGAAGTTTATACTGACGTTGGCAAGCATTTCTTCAAGCACAGGTTTCCAGGAACTAGCCCCACAGAAAAAAGGGGTTTTGTTGTAAAAAGGTACAAATCCCATGATATTTTTCGGGGCTACCATTTTAACAAAAAGATGGTATGTGACATTATAAAAGAGGATTACGATGTAATACATTCCTATCATTTCGGCTATCTGCCTGCCACGTTTGGTTTAGTAGCCTCGAAGGCAAGACATATCCCGCATATCTTCACCCCAGAATACCATCCACCTATTTATGGTGTGAGAAGGAAATTGCTTTTCTGGTCTTATCAGTTAACACAAGGGCTTCCTCTGCTGAGGTTCTCTGACAGGGTTATTGCACTTACCGATTATGAGAAGAGGATGATAATGAAGGTGGGCGCAAAAAAAGATAACATATCAATAATACCAAATCCTGTTGATGCAGATTTCTTTAAAAGAGCAAATACCGAAAAAATCAGGAGAAGATACAACCTGAAGAAAAAGGTTGTGCTTTATGCCGGAGGGAGCAGCAAAACAAAAGGAATGCATATCGTCTTCAAGATGGCTGAAAACCTTGTTAAAAAATGTGACTGTTCTTTCGTTCTCCTCGGCGAGGGTGAACTCCAGGAAAGCCTCAAAAGGAGGAACAGGAATAAAGACATAATATTCCTTCCATTCGCTGACAGGCAGACTTTAAAGGACTTCTACAGTGTTGCTGACGTGCTTGCACACCCATCTTATTACGAGGCCTTTGGCATGGTTCTGGCAGAGGCCATGGCCTGCGAGGTTCCCATCGTTTCAACTAAACAGGGGGGTATACCAGAAGTTGTGGATAATGCAGGCTTTGTTGTGAATTACGGGGATTGGAAAAAGTTCGAGAACCACGTTGAAAAGCTTTTGGAAAGCAGTTCTCTGAGAAAGTCTATTGGAAAGGCTGCCAGGAAAAGGGTTCTTGAAAAGTTTGATTTAAAACCGGTTGTTAACAGTATAATTGGAGTGTATGAGGGTGTTAGAAAATGAATTCTATATCAGTAGTTATATGCACCAAAGACAGGCCTGACAGTGTAAACCGCCTAGTCAACGCACTAAAAAAACAGAGTTTCAAAGATTTTGAAACTATAGTCGTTGATACGGGGAACAAAGAAACGGAAAAGGTTTGCAAAGATCAGTCTGTTAAATACATAAAAGAAACCAGGCCAGGCAGGTGCCTTGCTAGGAACATCGGCATAGAGAACGCCAAAGGTGATATAATATTCTTTTTTGACGATGACACTGCTCCTGAAGAGAATTACATAAAAAAGATTATGAAGCATTTTGATGATGAATCTGTCGTAGGGGCAGGAGGCAGAGAGATAACTGTTATTGAAAATGGCAGGGCGAGCATGTCCTTGCTTTCGAAGTTTGAGGCAGTTTTGGTCTATATCCTTAACCCGTTCATAAAAAACAAGGAGATAGGAATAATAAGGCCAAGCGGCAGGGCAACAGCAAACTTCAACATGGACCCCGGACATACTGTTGACGTCATGTACCTCAAGGGGTTTGCGATGGCTTTCAGGAAGAATGCCCTTCTCAGGGCAGGCATGTTCGACGAATGGTACGATAGGGTCGCGCACAGGGAAGAAAACGACATATGTGCAAGGATAATCAAAAAAGGTTACAGGATAGTGTACGATCCATCTGCTGTAGTCAAGCATTACCATTCAGAAGCCGGTCGTTCGGACCATTACACAGCAATGTATTGTATGTACAAGCAGCATCAGTACTTCGTGTTCAAGAATGACATGCTGAAAGGGTTCGGATGGATTGAATATCTTTTTGGCGAAGCACTGGAATCCATGATGATATTCATTAAACTTTTTATATACAAGGACTGGCGCTTCCTTGGCTTATTCAGGGCCAAGTATGAAGGGATACGCGAAGGTCTCAGGAGGAAGTGGATGGCATGAAAGTGCTTATAATAGGTCTTGATGGAGCTGACCCGGATTTTATAGAAAAGAATAAAAGCCGTCTGAGGAACATCTCCGGCATTATTGACAAAGGCATTTCAGGCAAGCTTAGAAGCGTCATACCACCGCTGACGGGTCCTGCATGGACATCTTTCATGACAGGCGTTAACCCCGGAAAGCACGGTGTCCATCATTTTATATCAACTGACATAAATTCAGGAGAGGAAAAAATACTGAACTCTGAGATGATAAAAGACAGCAAGAAACTGTGGGATATTCTAGGTGAAAACCAAAAAAAAGTTACGGTAATAAATGTCCCTGTCACCTACCCTCCTTATCCTGTGAACGGTTATATGGTAACAGGCATGCTCACACCTGACGAATCGTGTGAGTTCACCTATCCAAAAACACTCAAGAGTGAACTGAAGGATTACAGGATATTTGTTGACTGGATGGATTATTCAAACCTTGAGAAATTTCTTTCCGACCTCTATGATGTGACGGACAAAAGGGTATCGAACGCGCTTATGCTTATGAACAGGCCCTGGGACTTCTTTATGCTGGTCTTCTCAGGTACGGATGTAATACAGCACTTCCTTTTCAAGGAGGAGGACCATGAAAATAAGGGGATTTACGACGAGGCGATATTGAAATACTTCATGTTTATTGACGAAAAAATCGGTGAGTTAAAGAAAAAGGCAGGAGCTGACGTTGTTTTACTTATGTCAGACCACGGCTTTGGAAAGATACCGAAAAAGGCAGTCAATCTCAACGTATGGCTTGAGAAGAAGGGTCTGCTGGTATCAAAGAAAAAGACGCTTGACATGAAAGGCGTGTTTTTCGAAATTGCTATGAAGTTCAGAAAACTCAGGAGCATTGCACCGAAATCTGTGAAAAGGGTTGCAAAACCGCCTGTTATGGACATCGACTGGCCTAAAACAAAGGCTCATTTTTCCAAGGCCTGGATAAACGTAGGGTACATAAAACTCAGCCAGAAAGATGAAGAGCTTAGGAACAGAATAATATCCGAACTAGAAACCATAGAGGACAGCGGTAAACGTGTAATCGACAGCATATACAAGAAGGGGGACATATATTCAGGCAGACACTTGGACGAGATTCCTGACATCGTCTTTCTTTTTTCTGATGATTATACAGGGTCCCTGAAACCTGTATTCATAGAGGAAATACCGAAAGACAGGAGACCTGCTGGCCACAGGATTAATGGTTTCTTTGCGATCAGCGGCGAAAAAATAAAGAGAGCCAAAACAGATGCAAGCATAATGGATATTGCACCCACTGTACTTGACCTCTTTGGCATAGAAAAGCCCGGGTACATGGACGGTAAAGCACTTGACGTGAGGGGCTAGGAAAAAAGTTTCTTGTTCTCTGATATCCATTCAAAGGTCTTCTTTATGCCGTCTCTGACACTGGTTTTGGGTTCCCAGGAGAAGTCCTTCTTTGCCTTTTTTATGTCGCAATAAAATACCTTCTGGTCAGCAGGCCGCCAGTCAGAAAATTTGTATGTTATTCTTCTGCCTGTCAGCTCCTCCAGTAATGCTATCAATTCCAAGATGGATATTGTATTCTCTCTGCCACCGCCTATGTTATAAACTTCGCCTGAAAATTCCTTTATCTTTTTGGTTTGCTTCTCGAAAAGCTCTGCCAAATCATGTATAAAAAGTATGTCACGTACCTGCTTTCCATCTCCGTAAATCGTAAGCAGCTTGTTGTTTATTGCAGATAGTATGAAGTGGACAACCCAACCCTGGTCAGTCGAGCCGAATTGTCTCGGGCCGTAAATACAAGACTGTCTGTTAGTTATAGTATTGATACCGTATATGGAAGCATAATCCCTTGTATACTGGTCAGCTGCAAGTTTTGAAGACCCGTAAGGCGTATGTTCCTTGGCATCAATGGGAAAGCTTTCGTTGACGCCTTCTTCGCCCTCGAAATCGTACCTTTTTTCCTTTTCTTTTATAGGTATTTTGTTTACATTGTCTCCGTATACCTTGTTTGTTGAGCAGTAGATTACTGGCAGGTCGTTTTTCCTTGCGGCTTCCAGTACGTTGAACGTGCCCAAAGCATTTATTTCAAAGTCTTTCCTGGGGTCCTTCACAGATATCGTGACAGCTGTCTGGGCTGCGGTGTGGTATATTATATCACATCCATGGCATGCTTCTGACAGGAATTTCTCGTCCCTTATGTCGCCGCTGATAATTGTTACGCCTTTCTTGGACTTTAGCCATTCCATGTTCTTTTCAGTGCCTTTCCGGTAAATGCTGTCAAAGACCACCACCTCATTCCCGTTGCCTGAGAAATAGTCAGCAAAGTTCGTTCCGATGAAACCGCATCCTCCTGTGATAAAGATTCTGATTCTAACCACCCTAAGCAGTCATATTTTCAGGAAAATTAACCCTGAACAGTTTCACTTCGCCTCCCCAGTTTTTGACGAACTCAAAGTGTTCCAGATTAGCTCCGTTGAATAGGAACATCCTAGTGAACATCGAATTCTCAAGCTCAGGAGGCATGTATATAACGAATTCTTTTCCCGGTGATACCCAGAGAAGCCCCTTGACATCTGACTCAGGCTCTACTTTGAAAAGACCTTCATTATTCTGGAAGAAGAATATCTTCTCTATCGTAAGGAATTGCGACCCCTGCTGCAGCACTGCCTGTATCTCTTCTTCTGTCTCATACAAAAGGAATGCCTGGTCAGCTCCCATCGGATAGGTATGCACTATGGCATTTTCCAGTATCTTCGGCTGGCTCCTGGAAACTGTAACATAGAAGTACTTCTGGCCCTTTGGATCGTGGTCAGGATGCCACGTAGCAAAATACGTCCACCACTGGCTCTTGCCTATCAAATCATACGAAGCAATATAGTACATCTCGCTGCAGTTTGGTTTCATGTAGTTCTTCAGTATTTCAAGCGCAAGCGTTTCGTTACTTGTAAGCAGAGTCGTACTGATATCCTGGATCCTTGCTGTATAAGTTTTGTTGTCCTCTTCGAGGACTATGTGGTTTATCCCGTTGTCGTAGCTTTCTATACTGAGCCCGCTGTTGTCGCCGCCGTCCCTGACAAACAGCGCGTTCTGTGAAGCGCCGTCAAACACAACGGCGCGGCGCGCTATGCCTGTTATGAAGTGTCCGGGGTCCCAGTAAGTAGCAACGACTGAGCATTCTGCTGTGTTATTCTTTACCCAGTTCAGAGCATCCCACCAGTTGTTGGAAAGTACAGTACCATATGACCTCGGTACGTTCAGAGCCGAAGTAGGCTTCGACAAGTCAAAATAGAAATAATATGCATGAGTTATTACAAGAAAGGAGAATAGAACTGCAAGCACCGGCTTGGTATCTATGACCTTCCTGTAAAAAAGTATTCCCAGGACTATGCCCATGCCTACGAATCCTGTCCACAGGTCCAGAAGCCTGAACAGGAGAAAATTGACTAAGTACAACAAAGGCATGAGGTAGATTACAGCCATAAATTCTCTGGTAGCTTCCCTCTTCTGCCTGAGAAAAGCCCATACGACAAAGCCGAAAACTCCGATAACACCGAGTATGAATGCCAGTAATCTTTTCTGTTCTGTCTTTTTTGCATCAAGGTAAAGCAGCAAACCTGTGATTATGCCGAGTAATGGTATGCATAACTGTACCATTGACAATATAACCGTAATAAAGATTGCGTTCAGCATTCCTAATCCTCCAGTTTCTCGTGCTCAATGAAGTATTTCGAAATTTTTGAAATTATTATCGCGGACCCCAGTATGATAGGCGAGGCCAGCATTATCGAGAACCTCAGCGCAAATATAGTGGCAATGAAAGGTCCGAGGAACCATATTGAAAGAAAGATGAAAGCATTGAGATGCGCCTTGCTTCTAACGGACTCGAAAAATATTGCCATGATAACCAGGAGGTAGGTGAACACAGCGCCCATAACATATATGTTGTTCACTCCAATTGATACCACAAAAATCAGAAGAGGTATCAAAAACCACAGCATCTTCATGGTGAGATTATCTGTAAGCTTTTTCTTGTTTATGGAAGCATATGAAAGATAGAAAATTGCGTACATCATGAGAAGCATGGGTGAAATGAAGAACGCCACCAACGAAGCGATGAAGCTGGTAACCACGCTAGGCATGTTCTCAGGTGAGACGCTTTCCCAGTCAACATTAAATGTGAACGAAAACAGGCTTGTTTCCTGGACAACCCGAATCAGGTTTCCTGGCTCTTGCAACTCCTGCACTGACACATAGACGTTCGGGAAACTTGCGCCTTCTTCTGACTTTATGCCGTGGAACGTCAAAGGACCAAGATATGTCGAGCCGACATATTTAAGACCAAATATCGGAATGGTCAGTGTAAAAAAGATGAGCATGATTAAAGCGTAATTTATCACGATGTACTTAGTTTTCCTCCACAGGGCCTTTATGTTCCTGGTCAGAATAAATTCATATGCTATAACAGCTATGAAGAACCCTGTTATAAGCCATACAACCCACCAGTGACCTGTCCATGTAAACCCCCATGCTGCAAGGGCTACGCCTGTAAGCAACGAGAACGGCAGCATCTTCTTCAGGTTGTTTTTTGAGCTGAACTTGTGGGAGAACAGGAAAAGTGTTATTACAACAAGCGGTATCAGCAGAATTATGGCATCGCTGTCAGGATCTCCGCCAAGCGTCCGGCGCATTATTGAAGATTCAAATACTACAAAAAGCGCTGCTATGACCCCTGCTCTCCTGTCATAGAGTATTTTTCCAATAAAGTATATAGGTACTGCAGCGAAGGAAGCAAGCAGAGGCGGGAACCAGACAAGAAATTCCCATAAAGGCATGTTGTTCATGAACATCCGGAAAAACATATAGGAATATGCGCCTGCGTATACGTAGAAATTGTGACCTATAAGCTCTCTGTTGACTCCATAGGGCGCCTCAACAAGCGGGTCGTGCTCAGGTATAGTTCCGTTGTTATTGACTATATCATCCATCTGCCTGAAGAACGTATATGAATCTATGTTCCTTAGGTAGGGCCAGTTGTAATCAAGAAGCCTGACGTGTACCCCAAAATATATTATTATCAGAATTGAAAAAATTACCCAATATTTTTTCAGTAAGTTAAAAATCGGTTTTTTCATGTTATCAATCCTATAGGATTATTTCTTCTTAAACTCTTCTGTATCAAGCTTTTCCTGTCCGATTATGATCTGGGATTCATCGCTCAGGAAGAAGGAGTTTTTTAAACCCCACCTTTTTGTAAGTTTCCCTATTAATTTTCTTCCCATACCTATAGGTCGTCCAAACCCTTTCCTGTTGACCTGCCTTATAAGTGTGCAGTTCTTGCCTATTATAGACTCCATTACACGGCCGTAATATTCTATAAGGCTGTTTTCCTGCACCATTGAGCCCGAAAGGAACGTGTTCTTTATCTCGCATCCATCTGCTATAGAAGAGTCCTTGATTTCACACTTCGGTCCTATCTTGCAGTTCTTGCCGATGGATACACTGCCTGCAAATTTAACAGGCCCTACTATCGTTGCGTTTTCGCCTATTTCCGCGTTCTCTATGCCGGTTATCTTTTTACCTATTAATACGCCGGAGTTCCTGGGCTTTATTTTCTTAAGGAAGTGGGTATTCGCTTCTAGAAGGTGCTCGGGTCTTCCGACGTCGAACCTACTCCCTGTAAGCTCTTTACAGCGGACCTTCCGCCCTGCGTCAAGCATGAGCTGTATTGCATCCGTTATTTCATATTCGCCTTTTTTGTTTGGTTCAGCCTTCTTTATAAAATCGAATATTTCCGGATGGAATATGTAGAAACCTGTTATGACAAATTCGCTCGGTGGATTCTCCGGCTTTTCTATTACCCTGCGCACGTTCCAGTCGTCGTGAACAACGACGCCGAATTTGCTCGGGTCCTTTTCTTTCTTGACCGAAAGCTCTGCTGAAGGGCCATTTTTATGGAAGTCCTTTACTGTGTTCTCTAGGTCTCCGTCGAATATCGTATCGCCGAATAAGACTATGAAAGGGCCCTTTATCAGGCTCTTTGCCTGCATTATTGCATGGGCGATACCTAATTGTTTTCCCTGCTCCACGTAATGCAGTTTCATGCCATAGTCCTTTGATTCCAGGTAATTTATCAGCTCTTCCTTCTTGTATCCTACTATTAAAACTGTTTCTTCGACTCCGAGCCTTTTTAGCGTATCTAATGTGTAGTCTATTGCAGGCCTGTTGGCCAGCGGTATCATCGCTTTCGGGCAAGTGAACGTATGCGGACGCAGCCGCATGCCTATGCCTGCTGCTGGTATTACTGCCTGTCTTATCATTTACCACGCAACCCCTTCAAAGCCCCTGACCTTGTTCCTGCCAAGTACCCTTCTTCCTTCTAGTATTATCCTGTTTCGCATTTTATCAAAATCCCTGTCTTCCAGCTGCCTGAACTCGTCCCAGTCCGTGAGTATCAGGCATGCATCAGCATTGTCAAGGCATTCTCCAATGTCTGCGTACGTTATTCCTGGAAACCTTTTCCTCATATTTTCAACCGCGTTTGGGTCGTACGCGCTGATGAACGCGCCTTTGTCTGTCAGCTCTTTTATTATAACTGCTGCTGGAGAATCCCTTACGTCGTCTGTTCCTGCCTTGAAAGACAGACCCAGTACAGCTATTTTCTTTCCTTTTACATTAGTTTTTTTCTCGAGCAGCTCTATGATTTTCAAGGGCTGGCCTTTGTTTGTGTCAAGCATAGCCTTGATTAGCTTTGGTTCGCAACCAAGCTGGTCAGCTTTCTTTAGCAGCGCTGAAATGTCTTTTCTGAAGCAGGAACCGCCGAAGCCGATTCCTGCTTCCAAAAATAACTTGCCTATCCTCCTGTCGTAGCCGACCGCCTCTGCGACGTCGTAAACGTCTATTCCAAGCTTTTTGCATATGTTCCCTATTTCATTTATCAGTGATATCTTTGCCGCCAGGAACGTATTGGAAGCGTATTTTATCATCTCTGCTGTCTTTATGTTTTTTCTCAAAATGGGCGTTTTTAATTTTTCATGGATTTTTTCAGCGATATCGCCGGATTTCTTGTCAAGCTCACCTATGACTATCCTGTCAGGATTCAAGAAATCGTGCAAGGCTTTCCCCTCCCGCAGAAACTCAGGCACCATGCAAACCCCGAATTCGCCTGCTTTTTTGCCTGAGTGCCGCTCTAACTCAGGTATGACGATGTCATCTGTTGTGCCTGGCACGACAGTTGATTTTACAGCAATGACGTGATAACCATCTTTGTTCCTCAGCGCTTTGCCGAGTTCTCTGGAAACCTTCTTTACGTAGGTAAGGTCTATGCTTCCATCGTCTTTGGACGGCGTGCCAACTGCTATGAAACTTATTTCTGAATTTTTTACTGCATAATCAGTGTCTGTAGTAGCTGTTATCTGCTTTGCCTCTACAGCTGCTTTGAGTCTCGCTTCGAGCCCGTCTTCGTAGATGGTCGGAACTCCGTGATTTATTTTGTCTACCTTTTCTTTTTCTACGTCTACGCAGATTACCTTATGGCCCAGAGAGGCAAAGCCTACTGCAGTGCATAAACCGACGTATCCTGAACCTATAATCGAGATGTCCATAATTATCCACTAGATATCGTAATCTAAAAAATAATTAAAAGCTTTAAAATGATGTAGTTATTGTTATTCATGTTGAAAAAATACCGGCTGGTGCTGATAACCATAAGTATTCTGATATTGCTGGCCATTGTATGGTTTGCAAACCCCCAGCTTCTTTTCTCCTACCTACTGAAAAGCGACATAAGGTTTGTGCTGCTTGGTCTTTTGGCATCAGGGCTTGCGCTTGTCATACGCGTATTGAAATGGTATGTCCTGCTTGATAACGTGAAATTCACAGAACTCATGCCGGTACAGCTCCTCGGGATAGCGATAAGCAACATGACGCCAGGCAAGGTGGCAGAGCCTGCAAAAGCTGTTCTTCTGAAATTGAGGACAAATAAAGATGTGTCCAAGACCCTGCCTTCGGTCATCTGGGAGAGGCTGCTGGATATTATAATACTGGTGTCTTTTGCTCTATTCGGCATACAGCTATTCGGCCTGAAGGCAAATTTCTACTCCTTAAGTGTGTTTGCTGTCGGGGCCTTTGTCTTGCTTATAGCCATGCTACTGGTTGTTCTGTTTATCAAAAGAGTTGGCATATTTGTCTTTAATACCCTGAGAAGGCTACCTTTGCTGAGCAGGGTTTCTGAGGATTTTGTCCATGCATTCTACGAAAAAAAGGTCAGGAAAAGGCGTCTGGTTATATGCTTCCCGATAACTGTTTTGCCGTGGATTCTCGACGGACTGGTTCTCTATTTTGCAGGGCTGGCTGTGGGTATTGAAATAACTCCGTTTGTAGCCATAGGTGTCATAACGCTCTCTGTGCTCATAGGCATTGCAAGCTCCCTGCCTGGCGGCCTTGGTTCAGCAGAGGCGGTTTCTATACTCCTCCTTGGGCTGGTTGGGATATCCAGCGCACCTGCTGCTGCAGTCGTCTTTCTCGCGCGCTTCCTTTCTTTCTGGTTCTCCATATTAATAGGCGGGCTGTCATTCATCTATCTGAGCAAGAAAATAGACATGAAAGCATTGAAGTTCTAGCTAAAGAAAAACAAGTTAATTCTATTCGTACCAAGAACGTGATTGATATGTTTATTATTACAGCAGACAAGAGTTGAATTATTCTCTTCATAATAAACTCATGCCTTTCGGGTACGGCGTATCTTTCGTTTTCTGGCATAGTAAAAATTTGTATATAGGATATGTTCATATATTTCGATATCAAAAAAGAATTAGCCTCTGCTGTCTTTGCACTATTATTCATATTACTGCAGGCACACGTTTCGCTGCGAATCCTATGAGTTTTCTCTTCGGCATTCTCCAGAACGCATCCGTAAGATGGTCATAGTCAAAATCAGGCACGTCTTTCACGCAGTCGAAAAAGTCGTCTATATCTTTGTTCGTGAGTTTCCGGTATAGCTTCCTCAGCCACAGCTGTTTCCTTATCTCAAAACCGAAATCCTTTTTCCATGCGTCCTCGTATTTTCCAAGCACTTGCCTGTCGAACCTCTGCCTAGCAAAGGCATTTCTTATTGTATCTGCAGCGTGCCTTGCTGCTGTCAGCGAGAAGACGATTCCTCCGCCTGTGACAGGCTTGACCTGGCCGCATGAATCACCAACCAATAAAGCGCGGTTGGAAAAAGACTTTGTATATCCAATCGGTATCTGTGCCGCGTAGATACGCCCACCAGGAAGTCCCATGCTGTCTTTGAAGTACTGCAGATATTCGCGCGGTCTTATGTTTGTTATAAGGCCGTACTCGTTTTTCGGAACAATCCACGAAAAGAACTCAGGCGAGTAGTACTTATTGAAATAAACAGATATGTTTTTCTTTATCTTCTTCTTCGTCTTGACGAGCATGCCCAAGAAAAGCTCAGGATCCCTTATACCCAGTTCCCTGCGCACTAGCGAATTTGCGCCGTCCGCACCGACAACAAGCTGCGCTTCATGGCACCCTTTGTCTGTTGTGACCAATACACCCTCATCAACTATCTCGACCTTTTCAGCCTTCTCGTATCGCGGCTTCTTAAGCTTCCTCAAAAAATGTGAAAATTTTTTTCTCTCTAGCAGGTAAGAGAAGTCTTTCTCTACCACAATCTTCCTGTTTGCAGAAACAAGCTCCATGCAGCTTATCCTGTCCTTTATGACGCGCCTGTCGTTCACGAATTCCCTGAATTTTTTCGAAACAATTCCGCTGTCTTTTATTGTTATTTTGCGCTCTTTTTCAAGAAGGATTACGTCAAACTCGGGCAGCAGACTTGCAAGATACGGGCCTGCCACTCCTGCGCCCACGATTATTACATCATGCATTTTTATGCGTATTGCGAAAAACTATTAAAAACTTGGTCGATTTGCACGAATCGTCTACATAATAATTAAAAGTTATGCAAAAGATGATTAATATTGAAAATATTTTAGTGATACAAATGATTGAGAAGGGTGGCTTGTGGAAATTCCTCGTCTTTATACCCATTGCTCTGCTTCTCTTCTCTGTTTTTGTTATTTTTTCGAATATCTTGGAGAGGGGTTTCATAATAGAAAGGGACGTCGAACTTGCAGGCGGAAAGATGATAACAATCGATATCGGCAACCAGGAACCTGACTTGGACGCGATAAAGGATGCGATACCTTATGCGTCTGTACATGTTGCATCAGGGCTTACAAACAGCCTGATAGTCGAGATATCATACGAAGAAGACGAGGAAAAAGTAATAAACGAGTTGCACAAGTATGTGGACGGGGAGTCAAGCATAAGGACAATCGGGCCTGCTATGAGCGAGGTTTTCTGGGAGCAAACGCAGATAGCAATAATAGTAGCTTTCGTGTTCATAGCACTGATAATATTCATCCTGTTCAGGAGCCCTGTACCATGCTCGCTCGTCGTGTTCGCTGCTGCAACAGACATCATCGCAACCGTAGCCATAATGAGCATTGTCGGCATAAAGCTCTCGCTTCCAGTTCTCGCCGCGCTTCTTATGCTGATTGGCTACTCTGTTGATACGGACATACTACTGACTTCAGAGGTAATGAAACGCCGCGAGAAAGAGCTTCCTGCGCGGATAAGGACTGCGATGAAGACCGGGCTCACCATGACCACAACTACTCTTGCTGCTCTTGTGGCGATATATTTTGTCACAGGATCGTTTGTTCTGGAGCAGATCGCTATTGTTTTGATGATTGGCCTTTCAATTGACATTCCTTCAACATGGTTCACCAACGCAGGCCTTCTAAGGCTCTGGGTGAAAGAATGAGATCCATCAATGTACGTATAGCAATATGGCTGTTCTTTGTAGTCGTATCAGTCCTTCTTATAGGGCCAAACTTTAATCCAGTAGGGCTTGTTGTCGATTCTGCCAGCAACACGACTGCTATCTCAGCAGGCGACATCATCTATGAAATAGACGGCAAGATAGCGACTGTAGATGACCTGGAAAAAGATTATTACGGAAGCGTTACCCTGGATACAAATAAAGGGAAAAAAATAATGATGGCCAACGGCTCTCTGGGCATAAGTGCTGAGCCGGTAAGTATGACCAATCTTATTTTTGGCCTTGATATAAAAGGCGGTACAAGGGCCATTGTAAAGCCGGACTCTACGGAAAACAATACAATAGACAGGATAATCTCCACCCTGCAGACGAGGATAAACGTGTACGGGCTTCGCGACTCAAGCTTCAGGCCGTTGATGTACAAAGATCAAGGATACATAGAGATAACAATGGCAGGCGGGACACAGAAGGAGCTTAAAGAGCTTCTCGAGCGCCAGGGAAAGTTCGAGGCTCACATCCCTCTGCGCATAGAGCTTGCCAACAATACCGGAACGATAAATCTCGACAAGGAATACAAGATGATTGTTAACGAAAAGCTTTCAATACCTTCTGCTGGTATAGAAGCAGGTGTCGGTGAGGAATTCACACTTGCAGGCATTCCTTTCATAGTGAACAGCCTAGACGAGGTTGTAAACATAACGTCCATTGTTTATACAGGTGATGATATCGTCAGCGTCTTTCTTTCAGGGCAGACTGCTAAGGAAGGCGGGTACTATAGATGGGAGTTTCCTGTACAGATATCCATGCACGGAGCTGAGAAGTTTGCGTGGATAACGCAAAACGTGCCAAGAAGGCTCGAACACCTGGAATCGAAGATATACCTCTACCTGGACAATAACCTTATTGACAGCCTTAATATAGCAGCCGGACTAAAAGGTAAGGCAGAGACGAACATTCTGGTAACAGGTGGCTCAGACACCCAAGAAGAAGCTATAGAAGAACGGACACGCCTGCAGTCGATACTTCGTTCAGGTGCACTGCCTGCGGGCATAGAAGTAGTGCAACTGGAGGACATCTCCCCGAACTTGGGCACCGGGTTCGTCAAAAATGCTATTATAGCCGGGCTTGCTGCTGTACTCGGGGTCTCAATAGTAGTTTTGTTGAGGTACAGGAACCTGCTCATAGTAGGGCCTATGATCATTGTCTCTCTAAGCGAGATTCTCATAATACTCGGCGTGTCCGTTCTTATCAAGTGGACAATAGACCTAGCTGCAATAGCAGGCATAATAGCAGCTGTGGGCACTGGCATAGATTCGCAAATCATAATACTTGACCAGACCCTGCGTAAGGAAGCACGTGAGGAGACGCTTCGCGAACGGCTTTCTCGCGCATTCTTCATAATATTCGGCGCAGGAGGCGTTGTCATCGCAGCCATGCTGCCTTTGATGACGCTAGGCTTTGGCCTGCTGCGGGGCTTTGCTATAACCACCATGATAGGCGTGCTGGCAGGCATACTGATAACAAGGCCTGCCTTCGGAGAAATCGTAAGGAGAATCGTCAAAGAATAGGCTTAAGTAAATTTACGTGATTTTTTCTTTGGTGTAGATATGTCAGGTGTAACTGGTGCTTACTCTTTGCTGAATCCTAACGTTGTAGTTGACTATACCTTCAAACCACTTTCTTTCATACAGCACAGGGGGGAAATAGGTGCAGGTATTACTGTTGGTAAAAATGGGGGGTTCTCTCCTCCGCATAAGGAGCTTGGCAACAGGGTTTATATAATTTTCCAGCGCTGTTTAGACCAGCTTAAAATGATTGAACCGAATGTTGCTGTTGCTCACACCAAGTTTGGGAAAAAGGACCAGCTGCAGCCTAATACGTATGACACTGGCGGAAGGTATAAAACAGCATTTGCAAAAGACGGCAATGTAATCGGTATGAGCTCTTACGAAACTGGCGCTTTCTTGCACGATTGCCTAGAAGAGACCCAAGATATCTATCATGCAGCGGAAAAATTTATGAAAGAGCTGTACGGAAGAGGTGCTTATAGCATTGTCTGGTCCATAGTCGATAAGAAAAACGGTGACATGAAATTAGTCGGCATTCGGGACCCTTTCGGAATCAACCCTTTCTGCAAAGGCGAAAAAGATGGTGCCTATTTATTATGTTCCGAGACCATTGGCATCAGGTCAGTTGGCGCAAGATGCAGTGGTTTTGTTGAGCCTGGAGGTGTGGTTGTTTTTTATGAAGATAAAGAATTGCCAACCGAGGTTGTTGTAGAAGCCCCTAGGCATTACCATGATTTTTTCGAATACCTGTATACTGCAAGCCCGTTTTCAGAGCTGGACGGTGCTGGAAGAAGCAATTTTGAGATAAGGTATGATATAGGCAGGGATCTGGCCTACAAGTTTCCTGTAGATGCTGACATTTATGCCGGTTCTCCTGATTCTGGAATTCCGGTTTCCCTTGGCTATATAAGAGGTATAAATGAACAGATCCTGGAAAGCCTGCAGAAGGATGGGAAAAGAGTAACTATGGATGACTTGAAAGAGTTCCTAATGCCAATAGGAAAGAACCGCGGTGCTGTAAGAACATTCTTTGCTGACCCCAGTGTAAGGGACATGGAATCTGAATTGAAATTTGTTTTTAATGAAAGCATAATCACCCCTGGCTTGAGGATAATAAATCCGGATGAGGTGTGTTTTAACGAAGTAGCGGGAAGGAAAGTTGTTGTCATCGATGACAGCCTTGTCAAAGGCACTGTTTATGACAGCACAATCAGTAAAATAGAATATTGTGGCGGCGTATTTAGTGGGCTTGTCCTTTCAAGTCCTGCCTTGGTGGCGAATTCCATAAGAGATTTTGATGATACGAAGCAGAGGCTTCTTCACGGTCATTGGGACAAAACAAATGAAGAAAAAATGAGGATAGCCAGCGAGAAACTTGGTTATCCGGTTTATTATTCTGAAATACCTGACGTTGTCAGGCAGATAGGGATTGAAGACCTGGATTTAGGAACAGTAAGTGGATGGTTCCCTCTAAAGAAAGAGTACCTGCCAGACGGGTATAGGTCCCTTTTATAGCCTATTTCTTCAGAGAGAATAACCCGTACGTTAAGAATAGTACTCCTGCTATGGTCTTTATCGAAAGATAGAGCCAGTTTATAACAAGCATTTCTATGGCCAGCATTGGCGTTGTCTCCACGACAACAAGTATGCTTATAACGGACTCTATTATGAATATGAGACCGAGAAGCAGAACACCGGACGAGAGTATCCTCTGCGTACTTATCGTACGTTTATACTTTTTCTTTGCCATTCATTTCCCCTCAAGTTCCATTATGGCTTTTGCCAGGTCGTTGTCAAGCTCTTCCAACTTTTTGACAACAGTTGTCCTGTCTTTGCCTGTCTTTTCCATGACCATTTTTATATCGTCCTCACTTACCTGCGATGATTCGCTTACCTCACCGCTTATCTGGTAAACTTCCTTGCCCATCATGTCTGTTATCATGACCTCTGGCTTGGAGATTATTACGTTTTTGTCATGGCATTTTATTATTACTTCCTCTGCTTCGAGCTCACGCACGTTCATGTTGAGCTTCTTCATCATTTCCTGCACTTTCTTCGGGCTCATCTTACCTGGCAGCATCATAAAAACATCTATTCTTATTTATCACGTGCTTATTATTTAAATATGTTTGAGTTTGCCTTGCTTCTTTTGCTCGGCATCCTTGCTGGAGTGGTAATGGGGCTTATACCAGGCATCCACCCGAACCTTATAGTATTGACAGTGCCCTTTCTGCTCGTCCTGGATATAGCGTCGTTATACCTCCTGGTTTTCATGGTTGCCATGGCAGTAACCAACAGCATAGTGGATTTCATACCATCTATATTTCTGGGCGCGCCTGATTCAGGCAACGAGCTGTCCATACTGCCTGGGCACAGGATGCTTCTTTCTGGTCAGGGCTACCAGGCAGTGAAACTCACTGTTATAGGCGGTGTGGGCTCTGTCATTGTCTGTGTGCTGCTGCTGCCTTTTTTGGTTTTTATTGTGCCTTTTCTCTTCAGAATCCTTGGTAATTATATCTTCGTCCTGCTGGCAGGAATTGTCCTTGCTATGGTCCTGAGCGAGCCAGGGAAGAAAAAGATTGTCGCGATAGCCTGTTTTTCCCTTGCAGGCGTGATCGGCCTTCTTGCAGCCAGGCTTCCTATAGACAGTAATCTTGTGCTTTTTCCTATATTTTCGGGTTTCTTCGGTCTCAGCCTGCTTGTGCTTCAGCTGAAGAACAATGTCGTGGTGCCTAAACAGAAGAAAAGCGAGGGCTTCATTTCTTCTCGGCTCATAAACCGCTCGATATTGTCAGGCTCGTTCGGAGGCGTTGTCTCCGGCCTTCTTCCTGGCGTAGGCTCAAGCGAGATTGCGTCTCTCGTCAGCATGAACAGGAATGACAGGTCTTTCCTAATCTCGATAGGTGCATTGACAACCGCGAATATAATAATTTCCCTTCTTGCTTTGTGGTTAATAGGCAAAACAAGAGCAGGCGTGGCTGTGGCAATAAACCAGCTTATGGCTATTGGAACGAACGAATTCTTGGTTATAATATTCGCCTCTCTGGCTGCCTGCGGGGTAGCTGCTGTTGCGACTTTGATACTGGCAAAAGTAATACTCAACAAGATTCAGGGAATAAATTACAGCACTATTAGTTTGTTCGTGATTGTCATGCTGGTCTCTCTGATTGCCATATTTACCGGATTCTATGGTCTCGTCCTTGCGTTAACGTGCTGCTCCTTGGGTATATTCACGAATCTCGCAGGAGTAAAGCGCGGAAACCTCATGGGTGTATTAATATTGCCGACAATATTGTTTTACATCGGGTTCTTGTAGTTAATAGTTAGATTTAAAAGGTTTGTAGCTGATTTTATGATATTTTACACACAAGGAGGTTATTGGATGGCAGAAATGCTGGTAGTAAAAAGCAAGGTTAAGGAATATGCAAAAAAGAAGAAGATGAGCTTTGGCGGAGATGCTGCTGATGCTCTGAGCAGGGAAGTTGCAGCTTTGGTTGATAAGGCAATAGCCAGGGCCAAGGCAAACAAAAGAGCAACAGTAAAGGGAAGAGATATCTGATAAGCTTTCATAAAGGATTAAGAAAAATTCCCTGCTTTTTCTTTTATTTTTGCTGTAACATTTATACTCCGGTCTAATTCTTAAAGAAACTTTACCCAATATACGAGTCATCTGGCAGAACAAGGTCTTCTGGTCTTGTCACGCTGTCGATATCAGGCTCTTCTGGTTCTTCTGTAATTGTTTTTCTTACCCTCCTACCAACAGGTCCTAGATATCTGCTCGTAACCTTGTCGCCTTTTCTTATTGACTCGTAATAGTACTTTCTGCCATTGATGGTTTTGATGTGTTTGTTAGGCATGGAATCACTCTAATTCGTTGTGAAGTTCACTATTTAAGGTTTTTGTCATTCGGGTGGATATTTCGGAAATGTCATGTTCATCCCCATGTTCATAATGCCAATTCACACCCCTTCATTTCCACTGCAAATGTATTCATATAACAGCGTTATTGATATGAACAGCTAGAAATAGTCTAGGATTACTTCTTTTTTTTCATTTTTGTTCCTGATGAACCACTGCAGCTTATCAGAAGTTCACCTCCGCATTCACATACTCCCTGGAGCGGTATCCTCCTGTAGGTCTTGTTGCATTTTTTGCATATAAAACCTTCCCAGTCATCAACTACCTGCTCCTTTTTCTGTGGCCTGTATTCTATTTCTATGTCATGCTTCATCTTCCTTTTGTTTCCGTTCATGATGTCAAATATGCTGGTCTGTCTGCCATTCCCAAGAAGTTCGCTTTTCGTTATTCCTAGTGAAGCCAGGATTCTTTCTATTGGCGGGAATAGCTGGTTATGTATGTAATAATCAGAATCTATCTGGAGCCCTTTCTTTTTGACGTAATTCGGGTCTTCAGCTCTTTTAGAGAGCATCTGGTTGCCGCGGACTATGACAAAGTCTATGCGCTCGCCTACGATGGGTTTGTTTTGGGGCTCCCGCTCTGCGATTTTCTTGGCAAGCTCTATGTGCGGAAGCGTTCCTGCATAGTTTTCAATGCTCTTTGTTATGCCTTTTGTAATCGTAAGCTTTTCTGCAGGTATCTCGTTGTTCCTCAGCTTTTCCAGCACCTCCCTTACCTTGTTTATGGCCTTTTCGATGTCACCCTCTTTCAAAACGATTTCAAGTATCTCTATCATGGTTTCTGATACAAGGGGACACCAGTCCCTTCTCACTGTCTCTATGCCCTTCATTTCTATGCTGTCTTTCCACTCGTCATCCACTTTCTCGAACTTCCAGCCAGCATAGCGCTTTTTTGTCAGTATCAGGAAGGTGCGGTATATCTTCTCGAATTCAAGCTCGAGCTTGCCTGGCAATTTTTGTGTCACAAAATCTGATATTTTCTTGCCAAGTTCTTCTGCATCATCTAATTTTGTTATATTGGTCTTTAGAAATATGGAATCAGTATCACCATAAACAACTGTGACAGGGAAGTTGTCTTCTATGAGTTTTTTCGTCTTCACGATATTATCCCTTCCAAAAGCTGTTATGGTGTTTGCCACATCTATCATGTATAAGCGGGCTCGTATGTAGCCTGTATAGCCGTAGAATGAGTTGGACATATCCTTTAGCGCAAGCTGCCTGGCATTCAGTATGCGCCTGGCTTCGCCAGACTCCTTCTTCATCTCCTTCTTTATGCGCCCTCTTGCCACCATAAGCTCCCTTAGTATCCGTGGCATCACGCCTTCCCTTGTTTCCTTGTCAACAAACAAGGCACCTGAAGGTGATTTTATAGCTGCTTTTTTTTCACCGTCCAAAAGAAGAGTGTCTGGCGATACGTTATAGGTACGCATTATGCTCGGATAAAGGCTCTTGAAGTCCAGGACAAGTATGCACCCCTCAGAGTGCAGTCCTTTTATCGGCTCAAGGACTGTAGCGCCCTTCAGCCCTTTTTTCGCCCTTTCCCTTGCGCGCTTTGACAGGACTGCACTGTTCGGCTTCGACGGCATTACAAAATTGCTTTCCTTGAATTCATGCAGTATTTTTATTTCCACCCTGGAAGACTGTCCTCCGAATGTATCCTGGAGCAGGAGACCCGAGACCTTAGAAAGCTCGAAGAATTTGTCAAGAAGCCTCACCTTTAGGAGCAGGTCCAGGTTCAGCTGGGCATCCTTTCTCGAATATTCAATAAATCTTTTCGGGTCTTTTTTCCAAAGCTCAGGCATTTCACCATAGGTGACGTCAAGCTTCTCCTCGTTTAGCAGCTCTTTGGCTATGTTCTTAAGTGTGTATCTGTGGAATTTAACCCAGGGGTCTCTCTTCAGTATCTGGTAAGGATCGACAACGACACGTCCCTGGACAATACAGTCCTGCGTCATGCCGTATGTTCTCGTAAAGACATTTTTCTCACAGCGCCCGAAATTCTGCTGCAGCTTGTGGTGTTTTAGCCTTTCGAGTAGATAGGGGAAGTCGAAGTTGTTGCAGTTGTAGCCTGTTACGATATCAGGGTCGAAACTGTCTACTATCCTGAGGAATTCCTCAAGCATCTCCTTCTCGCTCGGGAACCCCCTTGCATCTTTCCCCCTAAACGGCTTCGCGAGTATGACCAGGCTTTTCATCCCCCTGAATTCAGGCTTGAAAGCAAGGGACACCATTATGATCTGGTCCTTCTTTGCGTCAAGCGGCTTGTTCACGTCGTGAGGTATGCACTCTATGTCAAAGGAGAGATATTTGAGGTCGAGGTTTTCTTTCCTCTGGATTGCTTTTAGCTTCCTTACGTGGTAAGAGGGGACTTTCGACGCCTTTGTAAAGGCCTTCTCGCCCTCTGCCTCAACCCAGTCCATGCCATGCAGACCATGATCAACCATGAACCTGTACTTGAACAGTATGTCCGCCTCATAAGAATCCTCGATCACGCCGTCAGCCAGCAGCTGGTCCTTTACCTTGGGCACGTTCTGCGGATTCGTGAGCGTAAGTTTGTAGAGCTTGGCCGGCTTTTCGTTGTACCCGAGCGGTATGAGCTTCTCAACCTCCTCTATTTTTATTATTTCTTTCATGTCTTCCAGGCTGGACAGCGCGAGTCTGTTTTTCTCGTTAAGCTTTACATAGAAATAGGGCATAAAGTCATCGTAGATGGCGCATACGGATTTGCCGTTCTCTGTCTTCCCAAACAGCCTAAGAACCGGCTTGCTGCCGTTTAGAAAGTAATCACTATCCAATAACTGAAAGAGCATGCAATAGAATTTCGCGTAAACACTTTTATTGTTTTAGAGTTCTCGAATTATATTTTCGACCTCATCAAGTCCACCTGGGCAGCCTCGCGGGTTTCTAAATCTATTACGACAGGCCTGAATTTTGCAAGAGGCGAGCCCGAATTTACGAGTGTGACGGACTTGTAGTTCATTATTTGCGGCTCGTGCGTGTGCCCAAAATGGACTATGTCAGGCACCTCTTCCAGAACAAGATGGTCTTCGGCCATGACAGCCCTTGTTTTTCCGAGATGCCTCTTCTTCAGCATGCTGATGTCCATTTCATGTATAACAAGAATTTTTACGCCGTTTACCTCAACCATGGAAGGATTGCTGAGCGGTATTATTTCCCTGCTGTCAAAATTCATCGGCAGCTGAGGATACTCGTCGCCATCGACGTTGCCAGGTATCACGAAAACCTTTCTGCCGTAGCAGTGCTTGGCAACCATATCATCCAAACTTTTTACGTCTGCTGTATCGCCTGCTATAAAAAGATATTTTATGTCCTGGTTTTCGAACCAGGTGAAGAATTTCTCTATGTCAGCAGACGGGCTCTCATCCAGGTGAAGGTCCGAGATAAAGCAGACTTTCCCGTGCCCCTTGACAGGAGTCCTCAACGGAATGTCCGGGTAGATGATTTCCTTGCCGAAAAGTATTTTACCCCCTGAAACCGCCCTTACAGCAACAACGTCGTCAAGCTCGAGGTCGTTCTTTTCCTCAAAAAGTATTGGTATTGTAGCTGTCTGGTCTTCAAGGTCGACGGCTACTCCTTTCTCTTTCTCCTTTACGTCCTTGACTATTCCTATAACATAAACCTCGTTGCGAAAGCTGTCCAGCTTGTTCAGTGAAATGAAATTCTTCTGGAGCCTCTTCATGAGTATATTCTTTGTTTTCTCGTACCTTGACATGTAGAACCGTACGAAATCGTCTGTAGAGGCCTCCTTGAGCTTCTCTGTAATGTTCTTTATCACTCTTACCTTTTCTGTTTTGGCGTCTCTCTGCACAAAATCCTGCGGAGTCAGAACGAGCTTTTCCTGCACGGGTTTGAGTTCTTCCTTCTGGTTTTCCAAGAAAGACAGAGCCTCTGGCGTAAGCAGCATGCCCTTGTCCAGATAACTCTTAACAATATTCTCCTTTTCCATAAATCTCACAAGAAATCACTCAAAACGCTCGTCAAGGAAGGTCTTGACCTTTTCGAGAACAGAATCGTTTATGGCGAGCGATATTTCCCGTGTCCTGCCATAACGGCCCTTTGATATCACCTTTGCGTTTATTATACCCAGCATATCAAGCTCGCTTATAAGGTCGCTTACCCTCCTCTGTGTCAGGCATTTCAGAGCGTTGTCCTGGCATATCCTTTTGTAGGTATTGAAAACATCTCCTGTAAGGAGCCTCCTGTCAACCCATGTGCCTCCGTTGTTTTCGTGACCATTGCCAAGCCGTATTATGGCGTTCAGGACTGCTTGTGAATGTTTTGGCTGCGTCTTTATGGTTTCAGATACCCTATCCAGGTCGATTTTCTCTTCAGCTGCATCAACGTGCCTTTCTTCTATATCCTGGTCGCCAAGGCGTTCGCTTATTTCTCCCGCCACCCTCAACAGGTCCAGGGCGCGCCTTGCATCACCATGCTCTTGCGCAGCAAGCGCTGCACACTTGTTTATCACATGGTCTTTTATCTCACAATTGAACCCCTGCTTTATCCTCTGAGACAAGATGTCCCTTAGCTGAACAGCGTCATAAGGCCTGAAAATCGCCTCTTCCTCACTAAGCGAGGACTTTATCCTCTGGTCCAGCGTATCGCGGAACGACAAATCATTTGTAATGCCTATGATTGTCACTGTGGAGTTCTTTAGGTCGGTATTAATCCGCGTGAGATTGTAAAGGAACTCATCTCCTATTTTCCTGAAAAGGTTGTCTATCTCGTCCAGAACGATGATAAGTGCCTGTTTCTTCTCGTCTATAGTATCAAAGAATTTTCTGTAAAGAACATCGGTTGGCAGTCCTGTATCAGGCACGGTCTCGCCAAGCTCTTTCAGCATCTGTGCCAGCAAACGGTATTCTGTATCCGCCACCTTCTTCATCTTGCAGTTTATGTATATTGATGTTATGTTTCTGTTCTTTGTTATCTGTTTTAGCTGACTCAACACGAACTTCACTACAACTGTCTTGCCTGTCCCGCATGTACCATATATGAAAAGGTTGTTAACACTATATCCACGAAGCGCAGGCGCGAGGACAGCGCTTATCTGTTTTATCTCCTCTTCCCTGTGCAGTATCTTTTCAGGAGTGAAATTAGCAGTAAGTGCGTTTTTGTTCTTAAAAATAGTGGGTTTTTCTAAATAAGTAGAAAATATATTATCCACAAACCACACCCCAAACTAACCTTAATTTCTTTTAGAAAGTATATAAATATATCTCTATCGGAAACTAAGGTTATTAACCTATATTTTTTGAAAACAAAAACCCCCCTATATTTCTTATAGAGACCTTGTGTTGTTGTTTTTCTTTCTATAACGATGTTATAAGAAGCTATGGTTGTTGATTTTGACAAAGTTTTAAATTCTCCATAAGAAAACAGCCCCTCAGACCAGGGAAAATTTTATTGTGTAATAGATAAGCCCGTTTTTGCCATCTTCATGCTGCTGCCTGAAAACAGGAGCAACACGCGAACCTTTTTTTATCTTTTCAGTGTCTCCCACAACAGGGGCTGTGATGTTAGGCCCTTCATCTAGTTTTATAACAGCCAGGACATAGGGCGCAAGGCGTTCGAAACCAGCAGGCGGGGCGTGAATTTTGGTATAGCTTATGACCTCGCCTGTGCCTGCTAGCCTGTGTTCGACAAGGTTGCCCCTGCGTCTGCACTCAGGGCAGAAACTTCTTGGTGGAAAAAACACGCTACCGCAGGTTACACAACGATTGCCGAAAAGGCTGTATTTACTCTTCTTCAATCGCCAAAATAAAGGCACGCTGGATTTATGAGGCATTATTTCAACTCCCTGCTTAGTATGCTTACTACTGCTGTAGCTCCTGACCCACCAACGTTCAGGGCAAGACCTGTTTTTGCGTTTTTTACTTGGTTTATAGAACTTCCGCGAAGCTGCTTCACTATATCGACAATCTGTCTTATCCCTGTTGCGCCGACTGGGTGGCCAATCGCTTTCAGACCACCCGTCGTGTTCGTCGGTATTATACCACCAAGCATAACATTGCCGTCTTCCACGAACCTGCCGCCCATTCCTGGCTCACAGAAGCCAAGCCCCTCCAGGGAAAGTATCTCATTTATGGTGAAGCAATCATGAACCTCTGCCACGTCTATATCTTCTGGCCGCAGGCCAGCTGTTTCATAAGCTTTTTTTGCCGCTATCTTTGTCGCAAGAATCTCTGTTAAGGAGGCCCTGTCGTGTAGTGCAAGCGCATCTGATGCCTGCTCTGACGACAACACCCAGACAGGATCCTTGAAACCCTCAGCCATTTTTTCTGATACAAGGACCAAAGACGCAGCACCGTCTGTTATAGGCGAACAGTCAAGAAGATGCAGCGGCTCAGCTATCATTGACGAAGAAAGCACGTCTTTTATTGTTATTTCTGACCTGTATTGGGCAAGTTCGTTGTTCAGAGCATTTTTGTGGTTTATTACAGCAACCTTAGCCATCTGCTCCGGCGTTGTGCCGTACTGTTCCATGTGAGCGCGGGCCATGAGTGCGTATAAGCCAGGAAAAGTCATGCCGATTGCTGCTTCCCATTCCTGGTCGCCTGCGCCTATAAGAGAGGTAGTGACCTCACCGGTCTTCAGGTCCGTCATCTTCTCAGCTCCAGCAGCCATCACAATGTCGTATTTGCCAGAAGCAATAGCAAGGCAGGCCTGCCTGAACGCTAGTGCGCCTGAAGCACACGCAGCCTCGCACCTGGTTGCAGCTATAGGGTTGAGCCCTGCTTGGTCAACAGCCAGCGCTGCCAGGTGTTCCTGTCCCACGAAGCGGCCAGAAGACATGTTTCCTACGTACAGCGACTGAATTTCAGTACCGTGAAGCTTCGCATCTTCAAGAGCAGTCTTGCCAGCTTCTACTGACAAGTCGCGAAGCGATTTGTTCCAGTGCTCTCCAAATTTCGTCTGCGCAACACCAACAACAGCAATGCCCATCATTTTTATCACATCTTCAGCTTTTTCCTCAACCTGACGTAATTACCGTAATCGACATAGCTTTTTTTCCTTATATAGTAATCAGTAGTTGGGGCCAGAGCCCTTCTTTTCACGAGATTATCCGTGACTGTCAACGCAAAGGAGTCAGAGCCAGCACCTGAGCCAAACGACGTCATGAGTATGCGCTCACCCGGCTTCGCGATATCGAGAGTTGAGCAAAGCCCTATTAAAGAAGACGCGGAGTACGTGTTTCCAATCTTCTTTACCACAAGACCAGGCATCACCTTCTCTTTTTCAAACCCGAGTTTTTTTGCTGCTGACAAAGGGAACTTTCCGTTCGGCATGTGGAAAACCGCGTAATCAAAATCTTTAGGCTCTGCGTTTACCTTCTTCAAAAGGCCCTTTGTCGCTGATATTACATGATGGAAATACGCCGGCTCGCCTGTGAATCTCGCACCGTGCTTCGGATAGGTCTCGCCCTCGCGCCGCCAGAAATCAGGAGTATCAGTGGTGTAAGAATACATATCATCTATTGTTGCAAGCGGGTCCTCGCCTATTATGAAGGAAGCTGATCCTGCAGCAGCTGTATATTCAAGAGCGTCGCCAGGCATGCCCTGCGCTGTGTCAGAGCCTATGGCAAGTCCGCTTTTTACCATGCCTGATTTTACAAGGCCCATGCAGCACTGGATAGCTGCTGTACCTGCCTTGCACGCGAATTCGAAATCAGCAACAAGCACCTCAGGCACGATTCCAAGCGCTTCTGCCACGACTGTTCCGGAAGGCTTTACAGCGTAGGGATGACTCTCTGAGCCTATGAAAAGGGCACCCACATCTTTCGGGTCCATGCCAGCACGCAAAAACGCATTTTTTGCGGATTCAACGCTCATCGTTATCGTGTCCTCATCCATGTCAGGCACGGTTTTCTCCTCAACCATCAGGGAATTCTTTATGTTCTCCGCATCCTGCCCCCATATGCGTGCAATCTCCTCCACCTTTATCCTGTAAGCAGGCAGGTAGGCTCCGTAACCAACTATACCGTGACTCATATAACCACGAAGATTACCAGAAACATTTTTAAATAGATACCACTCAGAAAGTTTTTAAACCAAGATTCAGCCAAGATAACCCAGGTCTTTTAGCCTTTTCTTGATGTCCTTTTCGTCCTGCCTTAGGATGAATGTGACGTAATCAGAAACCGAGCCGAACCCCGTACCTTCGATATCCTTCCTTATCTTCTCGAAAAGAGGCTTCGGTATCGTTATTGTCGTGTGTTTTCTCCCTTTCATAATAGTTAATGCAACTGCATTTTATTTAAGTTTTTGCACCAATACTGAGACCATGATAATAATCCTCGGGTTTGACGCTCTCGAGAAGTCGCTGGTGGAGAAGTACAAATGCGTCGAACTCATGCAGGAGAGCTATGGCAACACGGATATAACGGACTTCAACGCCGAGCGGACAGTCGTTCTGTGGGCATCGTTTCTTACAGGCAAAAACATGGAGGACAAAATACCGCTCAAGGGACAATGGCAGTTCACCCTTCCGATGAAAGATACGCTGTTCTCCGGATTCAAAACGCCATTCGCCATAGATGTCCCTGCATTTACGTTGCGGCAGGACGACCACGAAAAGGAGAGAAGATACCTGGCTGGCTATTTCAAGGACGAAAACACGGTCGAGGAGTTCGACGAGGTTGTGTGGAGCATCCACGAAGAAACAAAGAGAGAATTTCTCAGCAGGCTCGAGGAAAATTACGACATACTCATGGCCTATTTCAACCTGGCTGATACTGTTGGGCACCTGAGCTTCGGAATCGATGAAAAAATGAGGAAAGTGTACGAAGAACTCAACAGCATAGCAAGAACAGCCAGGAAAAAAGGCGCCACAATTTTTATCGTGTCTGACCATGGCATGAAACAGGTGGGCCGCTTCGGCGACCATACCTCCCATGGCTTCTGGTCTTTTAACCGTGATATGAAACTGGATAAACCGAAAATAACAGACTTCAGGAAAACAATAGAGCAGCTTAGGCAATAATATCAAGTATTATGCCTGCTCCTATTATGTTTCTGTTCTTCATGAGTATGAATCTTCCAAGAGGCGGAATCTCAGAGAAGCTGTCCATTGCAAATTCTTCATCAGCCAGGAAACCGACTATGCCTGCCTCGTTCTGCATTATTTTTTTCGCATCCTTCTCGATGACTTCGCCGTTCTCGGAGTTTATTCTTTGCGATATCTCTTTTAGCCTGCATCTGCGGTCAGCTGTCCCGCATCTTATGACAAGTTCATCTTCTATGTCGATGAAATCATTTTCCGTTATCAGGACCACTTGGGCAGAGAACCCTTTTCCTACGAAGGGCTTTTTGTCTGGATAGCAGCATACCTCGCCCCGCCCTACTGCTGTATTTTTTCCGTTACCAACCACGAAACCTATGCTCTCACCTGGCCCTGCTTTCTCAAGTTCCTTTTCGAGGACAAGTATTTTTTTGACATCAGTCTTTATTCCAGACGGGAGGAAAAGAACCTCTCTCTTTTCAAGGATGCCTGACTCGACCATACCCACCAATATTTTTTCGTCATCAATCTCATATACGTCCTGTATAGGCAGGCGGAAGGCCTTCTCAGAAGCTGGCTCTTTTGGTGTTACCTTGTTTTCTATAGCCTCTACTAACGCAGGGCCATTGTACCATTGCATGCGGCTTTTTGCTTTCAGGACATTGTCGCCCTGCTTGGCAGATATAGGGACAAATACAAGCTCGCTTGGCGAGTAACCAAGACCGGCCAGGAATTCTTTCAGCCCAGAAACAATACCATCAAAAATATTTTTGTCATAGCCAATTGTATCCATCTTGTTTACCGCCACGAAAACCTGTTTTATTCCTAGAAGATTCACCAGGAACATATGCCTCTTCGTCTGCTCCTGTATGCCCTCGCCTTCTTTGGCAGAACAGACGAGTATGGCTGCATCTGCTTGGGAAGCACCGGTAATCATATTCTTCAGGAATTCCTTATGCCCAGGGCAATCTATTATAGTGTAGCTGTACTTCTCGCTTTCGAAAGGCGTCTGTATAGTGTCTATCGTTAGTCCGCCCTTCCGCTCCTCTTCCAGGTTGTCCATGAAGTGTGCAAAGTCAAGACCGCCTGATTCTGCCTTCACTTCCTCCATTCTGCCAGGATTTATCGCGCCGCTGTCGTAGAGCAGCCTGCCTATTAACGTGGATTTTCCATGGTCCACGTGGCCGACAATGACAAGACTTATTTTCGGCTTCATACCAACCTTTTCTTCACCGTCTTTCGAATACACTAAAACTTCGGAAACACCCAGCTTGCCTAACCTTTTTCTTATTAAGTAAAGGGGTATCAAAGAAGTCTTTTCTTTCCTCTTCATTCAGTTCGTTAATGCTTTGTACATGCCTCCTTGGTATCAATATATGGCCTTTCGTAACGTACGTAAGAGAGAGCACAGCCATTGTCCTACCTGTTTCGTAAACCATCAGTTTTTTCATATCAGCGCAAAAAGGGCATTCCATAAAAATCACATATAACCCAGAGCCCGAAGCTTCTGCATCATGTAGGCCTTTTCCTTGTCCTGGCAGCGGCCTGAGCGCTCTGAGACCTTCGTGGTCCTGAGCTCTTCAACTATCTTGTCGATTGTGTCTGCATCCGAATCTACAGGTTTTGTACAGGGAACGCATCCAAGGCTTCTATAGCGCTTACCAGGATGCTTGAAGTTTGCAAAATATAATGGGTTTACAGGGATATCCTCCCTTTTTACGAATTCCCATATGTTCAGCTCGCTCCAGTGGAGAATCGGATGGACGCGTATATGCATGGCGTTTTCCGCCCTCCTGAATATGTTCCACATCTCAGGCGGCTGGTTCTTGTAATCCCACTGGAACTGCTCGTTCCTCGGCGAGAAGTAACGCTCCTTCGCGCGTATGCCGTGCTCATCCCTTCTTATTGCCAGGAAGAGGGCGTCGAACTTGTACTTCTCTAAGCATTTCTGGAGAGCTTCCGTCTTCAGCCTTGTGCAGCACTCCAGACGACCTTTCTCAGGGCATACGCCTTCTTTCTTTGCTTCCTCGTTCGTCGCTATTATAAGTTTCATCCCCCATTCCTTCACCAGCCTGTCCCGGAATTCGTACATCTCTGGGAATTTATAGCCTGTATCTATATGTATGACCGGGAAAGGGATTTTTCCGAAGAATGCCTTCTTGAAAAGCCACAGAAGCGCAGTTGAATCCTTCCCAACGGACCACAGGGAAGCAGGATTCTTGTATTGAGCATATGCCTCCCTTATTATGTATATGCTTCTGTTGATAAGGTCGTCGAGATTATCCATGATACCACATCACCAAATGAATATATTTGCAATAATCCATATACCGGAAACTATTGAAAGCACGCCTACTATTTTGCGCACAAGCGCACAGTCCATTTTTGTACATATGAAAGGCCCTATCAAGCCGCCGAAAAAAGCACCTGTGCATAGAATAGTTGTGAAGAGCATGTCAGGCATCCCGCTCAGAAGGAAATAAAAGAGAAACCCGAGAAGGCATATCGGCACCTCTGCATAGGTTGTAGTAGCAACACTCACCCTGCCGCCAAGTCCTCCTATAATCTTTCCTGTGCTTGTCACAGGACCGAATCCTCCGCCTGATAGTGCCTTGTTGAATGCGGACAGCGCCCCTATAAAGTACATTTTCCACCAGCGGAACTTATAGCTGTATTTTGCAATACACAGAAATCCCATCGCTATAACAAGCATTCCGATGTAGGTTTTTACCCATAGAGCTGGGATTGATAATGCTATAAAGGCACCCAGGGTTACAGCAGCGATACCTGGGGCAACAACAGCAAGTACTATTTTCGTATGCTTTGTGAGGCCCCAAAAGTCAGCATTCTTCTTTTTATGATGAAATATAGTGCCGCTTATACTTCCGATTGCCTGTGATATCAGTATAGCAGGAACTACGACAAGAGGGCTGAATCCCATTATGATAAACATAGGCGACAGCAGAGTACCGTACATCATACCCAGGGAGCTGTCTATAATTTCCATAACCATCGCCATTAAAAACATTATTACGATCATTTCTATTCCAAACATGCAAACAGCCCAAAGCAACCAAGATATATTTTAATTAAAATACATTAAGAAATATTTAAAGGTTTCGACCCAGTTGTTATTCAACGTATCCGAGTTCCTTCAGCCTTTTGAAGAGTTTTTCTTTTTGCGCTTCGTTAAGGTCTTCAAAATCCGAAGCCTTTATTTTTTTCTTACCGAAACTTACATGTTCCCATACCCTTTCGTGGAAATAATAAGAAAATAGCTTTGCCACGCTGTCCACGCCGGCTATAGCAGCTGAAACGAAGAAGTTCCCTGTAAACACGTAACTTACGATACCGGTTATAATAAATGCAACAGTCCTCCATGTTACGGTCTTCGTTATCGAACGTATCCTCCTGTCAGGCATGGTATATAATTAATCAAAAAACGATTAAATAAGCATTTCAATAACTTGGTAATCGCATAAATACATTTTTATTCTCCTTCTGCTAATTATATTCATGGTTCTCGAGTCGATGCTGGAGCCGATGAGCGCCGAGAAGAGGCCCCTGAACGTTTTAATCATAGCCTTCCTTTATACTATAATCGCGATAGTGGCAGCGAACCAGTTGTTCCCTGCACAGTCTTCCATCCTGGCAGTCGCGCTAGTCACGATGCTTTTTGTCCCGCTTTTCCAGAAGATTTTCATCCTTGAGGAGAAGAGGGACCTTGTAAAAGGAGAGAACATATTCGTACGGCACCGCGAGGTTATCACAGTCTTCTCCGCTTTCTTTTTGGGCTCGATACTGGCAGTGAGCTTCGTCTTCATATTCTTCAACAGCCAGTTCGGCAACGTCTTTTTCCTGCAAAAGGACTGGTTCATAAGGCAGGGAATGATAGCCACAGGCAATGTAGTAGGGTTCTCGGACTTCTTCTTCAACAATACCCAGGTAATGGTGCTTATATTCATACTTTCCATGCTGTTCGGCGCAGGAGCTGTGTTCATACTTTCCTGGAACGCGTCAGTCATCGGTGTTTATACAGGGCTGATAGTTAATTCCTTCATGGTAAAGGGCCTGCCTGCAATGAACGCTTACGTATTCGGCGTGCCTGTCGCGTTAGCCTCGATAGCGTTGCATGGCATGCATGAGATACTTGCCTATTTCTTTGCAGGAATCGCAGGCGGTATCCTGTCGGTTGGCCTCTTGAGGGAGAGGATAGGAAGCAGGAACTTCAGGATGATATTTATAGACTCGCTGAAATTCCTTGTCATAGCCGAAGTGTTCATAGCAGCCGCTGCCTGGCTAGAAGTAGTTTTCTAGTTGCCCTCTAAAATATCTTTTGCTCTTGCAACTGTAATGTTCTTTTCTTTTATCATCTGTTCAGCGATTTTTTCCACCAAATCGCCCTTTGCACCTGCGATAACCGCGATATTGTTTGCATGCAGCTCCATATGCCCTCTCTGGATGCCCTCTTTTGAGATTGCCCGGACAGCTGCGAAGTTGTTTGCAAGACCGACGCATGCCATTATCTCTGCAAGCTCTCCTGCGCTTGAAACTCCCAGTATCTTTAGCCCTATCCTTGCAACTGGATGGGTCTTTGTGGCACCGCCAACTATGCCGACTGCCAACGGAATTTCTATGCTCCCGACCAGGTTGCCTTTTCCATCTTTTTCGTATTTTGTCAAAGGCTGGTATTTGCTGCTGCTGCCTGCTTTGTAAGAAGCATAAGCATGTGCACCTGCTTCCAAAGCGCGCCAGTCATTGCCTGTGGCAATAGCAACAGCATCAATGCCGTTCATTATCCCTTTGTTGTGGGTTGCTGCCCTGAAAGGGTCGTTCTTTGCCAGGTGATAAATATCAAGCATGCCCTCGATGACGTCTTCTCCAAGGTCTTTTTTCTTCCACACCGCCCGTGCCCTCACCAGCCGCTTTTCCGCAAGGTTTGATATTATCCTTAGTCTAGACCTCCCTCCTGTAAGCTCTTCCAAGAATGGGGCAAGATACTCTACCATCGTGTTTATCGCATTTGCTCCCATGGCGTCTTTTACGTCAACTATGATGTGGACAATAAGCATCTTCCCGCGCTCGCTTTCGATTATACGTGCTTCCACGTCCTTGACCCCGCCGCCGAATTTTATGAGCATGGAGTCACGGCTGTTCGCCCTTTTGGTTATCTCCTCCTTGTTAGCCAGGATTGTGTTTTTCGCCTCTTCCACGTCTTTGATATTCACAAGCTGTATCTGGCCTATCATAAGGGAAGCTTCGCTCTCAGCAGTGAACCCCTCAGGAAGCGCAAGCTTTGCAGCATGCGATGCAGCAGCAATGACAGAAGGCTCCTCGATAGCCATGGGGACAAGGACCTCTTTTTTATTTATCTTGAAGTTGGTTGCTATACCGAAAGGAATTTCCGTGGTGCCAATAACGTTCTCAACCATTATGTCAGCAAGCTCGAGGCTTATGGCGGATTTCCTCAGAACATCGCATTCCATATCATTGAGGCCGGCAATTTCCTTGATAATCTTAAGCCGTTCCTCAGGCTCCAGTTTCTTGAGGCTGTGTAATCTGGAACTTTTAGCACTCATAACAACATAGAATTGATATTATCGTATTTAAGGTTAATCCCGAGGTAAAAATAACAAGCAAAAAAATCAGTAAAAAACTACAACTTATTTCTTTTTAGGTCCGCGTGAACCGCAACCCACAAAATTACCTCGAATATTTTAATTACTCCACATACTTATATATCCTCTATGCTTATCCCGTGCTCCTGGGCAAACTTCTTGCCTATATTGCCCTTGTTGCTCATCACGTCAGGAAGCTTAAGGAAAATCCAGCCTTTTCTGCTGAGCTTCCACGCGATATAAGGCACTGCTCCTGCTTTTTCTTCCCACTGTTTCAATTCGTCCAGCTGCTCTTTATCCATCGTGAAAGCATCCCTACGGGACTTGCATTCTATTACAACAAGCCTCCTGTTTTTGGCAGCCACTATGTCAGGCGAGGCCAGGCATATGCGCCCTGAACGCGGGGTCCGTATAACCATGAATCCAAGCTGTGAAAGAAGATGAACGAGCTCGCGCTCAGCTCTGTAGCCCTTGGAGTATTTCTTAATCATGAAATCTTTTTAATATGGCAGACTATTAATAATTAGGTGTGAGCATGAGATTCAAAGTTCTGGTAAGCGAGGTAATGAACAGGAGAGTAAGGACAGTTAAATTGAACGATACTATAAAGAAAGCAGCCGGGATAATGAAGAAGTCCGGCATCGGTTCTGTCCTAGTGGTAGAAGGCAGGAAAGTCAAGGGAATAATAACAGACAGGGATATAGTATTCAAGTTCGTCGCACTTGGCAGGGGTAAACTCGCAAAGGATATTATGACGAGAAAAATCGTTACGCTCTCTCCGAAAAAGACCATAGAGGATGCAGCTCTCCTCATGGCCAAGAAAAGGATAGAGAAGCTGCCGGTCATCGAGAATGGCTGTGTTATAGGCATTATTACGAGCACGGACATACTCAGGATAGAGCCCGCACTTTTTAACATACTGCTCGAGAAAATGAAGATAGGCGGACCTTCCAAATTCATTCAGGAGGCGGATTTCGGCGAATGCGAGGTGTGCGGCAACTACTCTGACGACATAAAAGAGTTAGACGGACGATATATGTGCAAGCAGTGCCGGGAGACGGTATAAATGGGAAGGGTGGAAAAAACCTCTTTTTCGAAGAAATTCATCATAAGGACAAAAGACCCGGTTTCATTGGCAGCAAGTTTGTTTGAAACAGTATCATCGTACGGAAACGTGGAAAGGAATAAGAACATCTACGAGACAGACGGGCCCAGGAAAAGGCTTAACATGGAATTCGAGCTGCTCGAGAAAATAGACAACAAGTCAAGCGTACGGCTTGTTTTCTCCCTCCTTGGCGAGTGGAATGGCTATGGTTTTCTTGAGATAGGGATGAAGAGCGTATCGACAACGGAAAGGGAGCCTGGCGGTGTATTCACTGAAACGTTCTCTGAATTCTATATGAATGAGCTTTTGCCAAGGAGCCTTGGAACCGCAGAAAAGAAGATAGAAGGCATAGCCGAAGACATAGAGAAGAAGCTCAGGAAAGAGCACCCTGATGAATTTTAATCCTTTGTCACTTATTCTATCCTACTTTCTGAAAAACTGGGCGCAGACAAGGAAGTCGTCGAACTTGCTGCCTGGCTGCACGACATAACAGTTAGAAAAGACGATGAAAACCACCATGAAAGCGGGCAAAAAGAGGCAGAAGAAATCTTAAAGAGGTTTGGGTATCCCGAGGATGTGATAGATAAAGTAAAGGACTCTATCGAATCGCATAGGGCATCCAAGGACATAGAACCGAAAAGCCTGGAGGCGGAGATAATACGCAATGCAGACGCCATGTCGCATTTGGATATTCTGCCTGTACTTTTCAAATATAGGTCAGAGAAAGAAAAGGACTTCGCCAAAGTCTTCCAGTGGGTATACGACAAGGTTGAACAGGACTGGAACAAGAAAATAACACTAAAGGAGGCCAGGTTTATGGCGAAGGAAAAATACGACGCGATAAAGACGATTCTCGGTGCCATGAAGAAATATTTGTGATCATTCCTGCTGAATTCTAACCTACTAAACGGGTATTTTACCGCTTCTGGAAAGGCTTAAGTATGTTTCTGTGGTTAACTATAAGCAATATTTATCTGGTAGAAATAGGAATGAATGATAATCATCGAGTGATTTCATGTTCATAAAATCGGCTGTTTATACAATGTACGATTAGACCTGTTTCTGCTAGTTTAACAAAAAGGAGTGTGATTATTATGGCCAAGTTGGCCCAGAATTTCGCAAAGTACCTTATTTACGCAAAACTAGATGCAAAAGGCGTGGTCGAGAGACCTGACGTAATCGGAGCTATTTTCGGCCAGACAGAAGGCCTGCTCGGCAATGATTTGGACCTGAGGGAGCTCCAGAGGACAGGAAGAATAGGCAGGATAGAAGTGAACGTTAAGACGAACAGGGGAAAAGCTACCGCAGAAATAACAATACCTTCAAGCCTGGACGCGTCTGAAACATCGCTCATCGCTTCTTCTTTGGAAACCATAGACAAAGTAGGGCCGTGCGATGCAAAAATCTCTATAGAAAAGGTCGATGATGTAAGGTCGGTAAAAAGGCGTTACGTTGTTGACAGGGCAAAGGAGATATTGAAGAACATGGTGGAGATAGGCATACCTGATTCGCAGAAGCTTTCCGAGTCGATAAAAGAGGCAGTCAGGTCATGGGAGGTCTCTTCTTATTTCGGACTGAGCTGCGGCCCGAATATAATGGACACGGACGAGATAATAGTTGTCGAGGGCAGAGCGGACGTCATAAACATGCTGAAGAACGGCATCAGGAACGTAATAGCCATAGAAGGTAGCCGGATACCCGAGGCTATAATAAAACTTTCCAAGGAAAAGGTTGTTACAGCATTCATGGACGGTGACCGCGGCGGTGACCTGGACCTGAAGAAACTGGTTGAAGTGGCTGACATAGACTTCGTAGCCAGGGCAGAGAGCGGAAAAGAGGTTGAGGAGCTCACGAAGAAACAGATATTCAAGGCCCTGAGGGAAAAAATACCTGTTGACCAGGTTACAGACAAGACTGCTATGTCGGAAAAGGAGGCAGAGTCTACATCCGTTATCAGCCGTGAATTCGATGAGAAAAACCTGAAGCTCGTGAAGTCCCTACTTGAGGACCTCGTGGGAACGAAGGCTGCCTATCTTTTGGACAGCAACCTCCAGATACTGAGCAAGGTCCCGCTAAGCGAATTGGGCGACGTCATAAACAACTTCAGCAACGTATATATGCTGATATTCGACGGTAAAGTGAACCAGTACATTACAGATCTTGCACTGCAGAGGAAGATATATTACATAGTAGGCATGGATATGAAAGAACCTGTAAAGACAGGGTCTGTAAAGGTGCTTACCATGGAAAACCTAACCAAAAGAAATGAACAGTAGAAAACCAAAAACAATTTAAACAGAGGATTGAACATAATAAAAGTGAGATAGGATGATGCAGAATTGGTATTATTCTAATTCTAATTTAGTTAGGCCATCCTATCTGTTCCACAAGCTTACAGCAATCGTATGCTGATACGGGATGACTCTTTTCTAAGATGACCATATCATAATCCCAAAGCAATTGTTTTTGTTTCTTAATATATAATAACAAGAGGTGATAAAGAATGGAAATGCCAAAGTGTTGCGGAAAGGAAATGAGAATAAACATAGAAACAGACAGATTTACAGAGGTACAATGCCCTGTCTGCGGAGACGTTATATTCATCAAGAGAGGATCTTCTTTACCTCAGATGATTGATGACTAGAAGCCAGTAAGGTTCACAGCCTTGTTACTTTTCAGAAGGTAGGTATTCTCCAGCCTCACCCCATTTTTTCTGTATAGGCCAGGCTCTATGGTAAAAGTCATGCAAGGCTTGAGAATGTCTTTGCTGTTTTTCGACAAAGAAGGCTTTTCGTGTACAGCTAACCCTACGCCGTGACCAAGGCTGTGTGTAAAGAACTTCTCGTCTTTGCCAAGGGCCTTTCTTGCAAATTTTTCCAGGGACCCTGCCTCTATGCCAGGGTGTATCCTTTTTTCAACAGATTCAACAAACTCTTTCATTTTTCCTTCTAGAGGGTGGTTGAACGTCCTTGTCACGTCTGAATAATAACCCCTGTACGTGCAGCAAATATCCACCAGAACAGGCTCTTTATTACATAACTTCTTGTTTGATGCAGCGTGATGAGGGCTGGCTGTGTTCTTGCCGAAAGCTACTATTGCCTCTGCTTTCGAGTTGTTTTCCCTGGCCAGCATTTCTATCTGTCCCAAGAGCTCGCATTCCTTTACGCCTCTCCTCAGGTCTATTTGACTGAATATTTTTTTATTAATCCTGCAGGACCTCTTTATGCAGCCTATTTCGTAGTTCGTTTTGATGGACCTTGCGTCTTCCAGAATTTTTGAGATGTCCTTCACCCTGACTCTGCTTTTCAGCTTTTCGTAAAAAGAAGCGTTAATATACCTCTTGTTTACCCCGACAACGCCTTTGGTCAGTTTTAACACTTCATTGAGAAAATCTTTTGTGCCTAATTTCTTGACTTTGAACCAAGATTTCTTTGCAGAAAGAAAATCGAAATCTGACGAAAGCATCATCGGGTTTGAAAAATCATAAACAAATATTCCGGCATTGCTGTTTGTCAGATATAGCAGATTGGGGTCGTTTTCGAATATTATTATTGAGTCTACCCATTTTTTAATATGGTTTATTTTTCTGAGCCTTATTTGGCGTTCCATATAGAAAATATTCACCACAGGCTTATAAATTACTAGAAACGACAAAACATCATCGCAACTGATTGCTCAGTTATCTAATTTATTTCTTCTTTTTCTTCTTCTTTTTCTTTGCCATTTTAATTCACCAATTATATTTTATAATAAGTTATATTTAAAGTTTTTGAAAAGATTTTCCTAATCAAAACAATATTTTCCTTTCTCTATCAATGTTTTTTCTTTTCTTTTCGTAGCTACGGAAAGGTTTATTCCCTTGTTGCTTATGAAGTCCCAGTGCAGGCATGAATGACTTCTTCCGCACGGGAAGCGATAGTTCTCTCCTACAGCCACATGTATAGTGCCGCCTATTTTCTCGTCAGTCAGCAGATAGCCTATTATCTTGTTTATTACAGGGTTCATGCCTATGCCAAGTTCAGCAACATTTATTGTTCTCACAGTCTTGTATAATTTTTTGTCAACTCTTATGCAGTTCTTCAGTGTTGTCTTGAGTGCTTTCTCGTTCTTTTCGGCAGTAGTTTTTTGCATATTCAGCCTGCCTTTCTCGAAAACCATTCTTATATCCTCTATCATCTTACCCGAGAAAACATCCGTTCGTTTCGGGCATACAAGCACACCATGCCCGTAAGTTTCTACCGGCGCCAGAAACGTCTCGCCGCAAGGCAGGTTATTGTGCAGGTCGTCGTTCTTTATATCAGAATTGCTTATGAAACCGTCATCCACAAGCGGCCTCCTTCCTTTTATTCTTAGCCACAAATCACTGCCAAATTCGTCGTATATGTGCGCGTACTCGGCGTTAGCTAAGTTTTTCTCAAGAAACACCGCCTTCTTCATCAGGTCCTTATAACTTATCAGCATGCCTGAGAAAATGAATTTCTCCAGCAAAGGATACGGAATGCATAGCTTTGAAGCCATCTCTTTAGTGGGATAGCCGACAGCACAAGTTTTTATTTTCCTCTTTTCTATGATTTTTTCTATAGGTTTGCTGGATTCCTGGGCAGCTGCTATCTTCTTTGGCGGGAATTTCTCAGCTACTCTAGGATCTTTCAGGCGTTCTATACCAACATAATTGTTTAGGCTTTTCATTATGCTTATAGAAAGTTTTGATGTCTTTCTGAGATATCCTACCGGGATTTCTGTATAGATTCTTTTCGCAAGATTATCAGAACCCATGGTTGCCATTACTTCATTTCCCTGCTTCATGGCCATTATAGACATTTCCTCTATCAGATCCTGCTCGTGCGAGCCGCCCTTGAACAAGACGGCTTCGCCTTTCTTCATGTTCATCCCCCAGACAATACGCCTGGCAATTTTTTTCCTTAATGCCGAGTTCATAGAATCACATTGGTTACACTAATATTTTAATCCTTCTGTTCATATAAGCTTATGGTCGACAAGAGAATTCTCAATACTCTCCGGTTGTGCCTTAAGATAAAAAAGAGCGACAAGGTCCTTATAGTTACCGACAGGTTCAAGATCGGACTTGCAAAAAAATTTGAAGCCGCCGCGAAGGAGCTCAGCAAGAGCGTCACTGTATTAAAGACAATACCCAGTGGCCAGCATGGCAGGGAGCCTGACAAGAAGACTGCAGCAGAGATGCAGAAGCACGACGTCCTTATTTGCATAACAAGATGGTCGTTAACCCACACGAACGCGAGGAAAAATGCCACGAGAAGGGGTGCGAGAATTGCGACATTGCCGAATTTCACGGCAGATATGCTTCCTTCCCTTGGCGTTGATTACATCAGAATGGAGAGAATAAACAACAGGATAGAGAAAATAATGAGGAATGGAGAAAGGGTGGAGATAACGACGCCTTATGGAACAGACCTAAAATTCTCGATAAAAGACAGGAAGGTCATATATTCAGAAAAGCGCGGAAAAGATGTATTCAACATCCCGCTTGGCGAGGTTGCAGTGGCGCCGAGAAAAGCAAATGGCGTGCTTGTATTCAATGCCCACGAGGACATAATAAGGAAACCCACGAAAATAATAATAAAAAACAACAAGGCTCTTTCTTTCGATAAGACGAGAGAGGGGAGAATAATCAAAAAGATAATATCAATTCCTAGGGGGCGAGTCGTTGCTGAATTCGGTATAGGCACCAACAACAAGGCAAGGCATGTGTGGAACACCCTTCAGGATGAGAAGGTTATGGGAACGTGCCACATAGCATTCGGAAGCAACATAACATTCGGTGGCAGAAACAAGAGCAACGTCCACGTGGACTTAATGCTTTTCAGGCCAACCATAAAGATAGACAACAGAATAATAATGGATAAGGGAAAGCCAAGGTGGTAATTTGAACAAGCATATCTTCCGTTCGTATGATATCAGGGGAGTTTACAAAAAGGATATCGACGAAAACCTAATGAGGAAAATAGGAAATGCATTCGCTCAGTCAGTTGAAGGAGAGGTTCTCGTTGCGAATGACATGAGGCTGAGCAGCGAGAGCCTGGCCAGGGCGTTCATCTCAGGAGTTAACGATGCAGGAAAGAACGTCTTCAGTCTCGGCCTTGTTCCGATGGCAGTTGCAATGTTCCACGCCTGGAAAAACAATTTAGAGCTTGCCTATATAACTGCTTCTCATCTGCCCAAGGAGTGGAACGGAGTAAAATTCTTCCACAAAGACGGCATCGGCTTTATTGACAGGGAGAATTATAAAATAAGGGATACGGTTATAGATGAAAAATTTGTCAAGAATGAAAAAGGAAAGACACTTGAACTTAATTCCAAAGAGGTTATGGAGAATTACAAGAATTATCTGCTCTCAAAGCTGAGGGCAGAAAAGCCATTAAGAATCATCGTAGACTGCGGCAACGGCACCACCGGACTTGTTGCAAAGGACTTGTTTGAAAAAGCAGGATTTTCCGTATCAGTTATTTTCGAAAAGCCGGACGGGAACATGCCCAACAGAGGTGGCGATCCCCATGAAGACGGATTGGAAGAGCTAAAGAAAAAAGTAGGGGATGCCGACCTGGGAGTCGCGTTCGACGGGGACGGCGATCGTGTAGTTTTGATGGATGAGAAAGGGAACAAGCTTTCTTCGGAAGAGACTGCTTACATCATTATGGAAGAACTCGGAAAAGAGGAAGGACCGATAGTAGCAACTGTCGAATGCACACATCTGATAGACGACATAGCAATGCGATTTAACAAGGACGTGATACGCACGCCAGTTGGGCATACTTTTCTAGTCGAGGCTGTGCACAAGCACAAGGCGTGTTTTGGAACGGAGAACAGCGGTCACGCTATAATACCTTCCATAACTCCTTTCGACGATGCGATACCAATAAGCATTTATGCCGCCATCGTGGTTGCAAAAAGCGGGAAAAGACTGTCAGAACACCTGAGCGAAATGCCTCACTACCCTTTCACCGCAAAAGCATTCGTATGCAGCGACGACAAGAAATTCGAAATAATCAATAAACTGGAAAAAAGGTTCTCGGAAGAATACGACAAAGTTAACACAACAGACGGCGTTCGCATTGACTTCGAAAACAGCTGGGTTCTTATTCGTGCATCAAACACCGAGCCGAAAATAAAACTAAGCCTGCAGGCAATGGACAACGAAAAGCTGAAAGAAATGAAGAAGAAGTTCTCAAAAATTCTGGAAGACGCGATAAAACAATAACTCATCCTAAGAAGCATAATTTATAAGCCTTTCGTCAAAAGAAGAAGCGATAATCATACCCAAAAATAACAAAAGCCACGATTTAGCAAAACCCCAGCAGAAGGAATCCATAAGAATGAACACTGCCTTTATGGGGTCGAAAGAAGGCTAAGGCATTGGAAATATACAAAGAAAATGCATGTAAGGTTTTGGTTACTGGCGGATATTCAGGAATCCTTTTTGATGAAAATAACGAGCTTTCCTTAAGGCATAAGGAGTTTTTGGATGAATTTTGGAGGCGTGAAGGCGATGCCGTCCTCTTTACGCACCCGAGTAAAAACCCTGTTTCTTCTCCATGAATTTGCGTGTTTCTTCTAATGCTTCTTTATTTCCTATGTCGAACCAGTAATCACTGAAGACATAACCGAATACGTCCTGTTTCTTATGCAGCCATTCTAAGAAAAAGCCGGGCGCATCCTTCTTTTTGCTTTGTTTCAGATATTCCGAGAAAAGCTTGAGCGTGTCTTTCGGAAAGATATAACAACCAGTGCTCGCTAGGGTGGATTTAGGCTGTTCCGGCTTTTCGTCGAATTCGATGATTTTATTTTTGTCATCTATTTCGACGATGCCGTACCCCTTGGCCTTTTCCACGTCTTTTACATCAAAAACAGCGACTACAGGCGCTTTCTTCTGCCTGAAGAACTCTATGAAATCCCTGACCTCAAAAGAGAATATATTATCCCCTGCTAATATTATGCAATCTTCATCTATTTTCGCGAGGTTTATAGCAAAGTCTATGCCTGCTATTGAACCCAGCTTCTCCTCCTCGCTATGTGCGCCTTCGATAACGAATTTCAGCTTTTCGAATCCGTATTTTTGGACCCATTCCTTGAAAACCGGCTCGAATTTGGCGTTTGTCGATATTATTATCTCATTAATTTCTCCCATCTTCTCAAGCTTTTCTACTATATAGTTCATTATGGGCTTGCCGCCGACTTCCAGAAGCGGCTTGGCCTTTTCAAGTGTCAGGGGCCACAAGCGCTTGGCAAAGCCCCCGCATAAAACAACTGCCTTTATAACAAACACCTCTCTATAACATCTGCAATTATTTCCAGTTCGCCTTTGTAATTCTCAACCTTGCCCTTAGCTGTAACTTTGTCGTTTCTAGTTAAATTATAAACTGCAGGATAGTTTCTTGCTGTAGTGGCGAACATAACCACCTTTATATTAGAATTATTGTCATCAAGTGTTATAAAAACATGACCATCTTTCGTACTCATTGATGATATTATGCCTGACACAATCACTTCCCTACCGACTTTGGATGAAGTAATATTCCCTATGCTAAGATTTTCCGGCTGTATAACTAGATTAGTGATGAACAGGCATACTATACCAACTACAGCAACAAGAAAAGATATCTTCATCAGACTCTTGTCGGATATCATCATCTACCCAGCTCAAAAACTTTAATGCCCTCGTATACAGGGCCTTTCGGCGTTAACGTGCTCTTCTTCAGCGTTATTTTATCAACAGGCATGGTGCCAAAGCTTTCGTTTTCGTATTTCTTGACAATTTTTGCAATAATATCTTTTCCTCGAGGAGAACGAACACGAGTTATTGTTAAATGCGGAGTTACTTTTTCTGGCTTACCAGGGAGCAAACGTGACACGTTTTTATGCAGGCTAATGAAATCATCTGACAAAACACCAATCCAGATAACGCGTATATAGGATAGGCTCGGAAAAGCGCCCATCCCACTTAACTGGATGTTGAATGGTTTGGTATTTTTTGTTAAGCCGGCTATACTTTGTGCTATGTCTTTAATTGAATTTTCGTTTATTTCTCCAAGGAATTTTAGCGTGAAATGTAGGTTCTTTTTTTCTACCAGTTTTGTATCGAAAGAGGCAAACTCCTGCTGAATTCCTGCTATCTTTTTCTTTAGCTCTTCCGGCACATCTACAGCTATAAAGCAGCGCATAAGTATAACTTTTCAATTCCTTTTAAAAGTTTTCCGCTATCCAATTAACGGTATTTTATAACGGTGAATTTATGGTATATACTGCACAGGATCTTAGAGATTTTTCCAATAGAGAACTCGGAGATGTGAACTATTTAGTAGCGTCAAAGAGGCAGCCAAGGAGGCATTATAGATCAGAGAGTGGCGAAATAAAAATACAAGAGACGTCAGGAGGACTTACAAGAGCTCTCGAGCCTCCTGTCAGATATTCCAATGGTGTTTGGGTAGCTTCTGCAGACACAGAGGCCGATTTCGAGGTAGTGCAAGCTGACAACAGCGTAATGGTCCCTTCAAGAGACCCGAAATACAAGCTTCTGAGATTATGGCTAAGAGGAAGGGGCGATTTCCCAAACAGGTATCTATGGTTCAATTTCCATAACGTCCCAGGGATAACCCCCAGGTTTAATGCTAGAATGTTTACTGATTATCTATTTGACAACCGTCAGTACAGTATCAGCATAGATCACGAAGCTCTCAGAGCAGAGAAAGCTGGCAAGAGAACCTTGGCAGATATCCAAGACTATCACCTTCTGCTTGTTGGTCAGGATCTCGAGTGGCTGAATCCTGACGTATTCAAGATGCTTTTTATTCATACCCCGTGGCCTACGGCTGATGAATACTGTGAAATGCCCGAGCCTGCAAGATATAAGATAGCCAAAGATATGCTCGCTTTCGATATTCTTGGGTTTCAGACGGAAAAAGATTCGGAGAATTTTATGAATACCATAGAAAAAACCGTCAAATGTGCAAGAACCAAGGACGATGGCCGTATCACTGTTAACGGACATTTAGCATTGGTTCGCAGCTATCCTATAGGTATAGATTATGATGAAATAAAGGCCCGGGTTGCAGACAGAGAGAGAATGGAAAAAGAAACAAGAAGAATCAAGAAAAGACTTGGCATAAAGGAAAACCAGAAAGTCTTTATAAGGTGGGACAGGGCAGACCCCTCAAAAAACATACCCAACTCAATCAGGGCTTATGAAAGCTTCCTCGATAGCAACCCCCAGCATATTGGAAATGTTTGCTATTTGGTCATAGCTGAGGAAAGCAGGCAGCACCTTAAAGTTTATCGCGATTACAACAGAGAGATACGTGACACAGTTGAGAAGGTGAACCAGAAATACGGCTCTGAACTTTACAAACCTGTTATCTTAACAGGTGGCATACCGCATGATAAATTGCATCCTTACTGGTATATGTTTGACATTCATATAGCCAATTCCTGGAGAGACGGACAACATCTTGGAGTCAAAGAAGGTGTAGCAGCAAACAAAGGAAATGGCGTTTCGATAATAGGAAACGAAGTAGGTGCTGCTAAGCAAGGCTATTGTAATGGAAAAGGAGCCCTTATTACTGACCCTAGAAGTGGAGATGCAATTCAGGAGCTGGCAGATTTAATGAAAAAAGCAATAGAAATGCCAGAAGCGGAAAAAGAAGCCAGAATGGCTAATATGAAGAAGGTTTTCGAGGCAGATAATATTTTCAAATGGGAAGCAGAAAGGCTTGAAGATGCGTTAAACCTTATGAAAAGATAACTTGTGAGTTCTGTTTCAAGAATTTTCGTGTCACACCTAATTCTTCAAAATTTTGCTTTTGTGGGCAAAAACAAACAATAGAAATCTTTTTATGTACAACTGTCCATTTTATTTGCGTATGGGAAGAAAAAGAGGCTTTGATGAAAAGAAGATAGTATCTATTATTGGTTTATTGGCGAGTAATCCTGACGGATTGTGGCTAAGGCGGATAGCAGTAGAGCTGAATTTATCGCCTACTACAGTTTCTAAATATATAGACGGAATCTTAAAGCCACTAGTAGAAGACGTTTCTCTGGGCGGCTCTGGCAAGCCGCTTCTCCGCGTCATACGGCTAAGGCCTTTTGTTCTTGAGAGGCTTGCTGAAGGCAAGAAAATAAAGCAGATAATGAAGATGCTTGATATTATGAACAAAATAGGCTGATTTCCCGGATTATTATACAAATACTTTTGTTATATAGATTTTTTTGTGCCTTATAAAGGGCAAATATGGATTTTAAGGAGCTAAAAGTTATATTTTATTCTTAAATTTTTAAGATTTAGGCTCTCTAAACCTCACAGAATACTCATATTTGCTCACAAACAGTATAGGTATATATGAAGGTTGCGTGAATATCTCGTGAACATATCGTGATATTCACGTGAACATAGTGGTTTTACGTGAATATTTCGTGAATACCTGTGAATATATGTGAACTTGAAATGAATATATCGTGAACATCAGTTTTAAGCCTCACAAAAACAATAAAAATAGCACTGAAAACTCACATATTGGCCTTTATTCCATGTTTTAGCCGTAATAACCTTCACAAAACCTTCACTTTACCCTTCACAAAACCTTCACAAAACCTTCACCATGTTCACAGTGAAAGAAATATCTAAATTTGGCATTCACGTGAAGTTCATAAACATTCATGTGAATATATCGTGAATATCACGTGAAGTTGTTAAATAAGCGTGAACATCATCGTGAACATGCTAAAATAGCTCGTGAAGGTACGTGAAATTGGAGTGAATATCTAGGCATAGTTTTTTAAACCGAGGCATATATATGAATAAAATGGAAGAGGAGAGAAAAGAAAAGCAAGATAGCCAAGACCAGCAAACAACTGCGGCAAACGAGCCTGCAGAGGCAAAACAAGAAGAGAAGAAACTAGGGGATTTAGGCACCCCCAAAGAGCAAAAAGATAGCCAAGAAGCAATGCCCGAAAAGAGCATCCTAGAGACGCCTCAAACACTAACAAAAGAAATCTCTGAGAAAATGCCCGAGAAGTCGAACAGGACCAAGGAATGGATGAATGAGATTGGATGGTCAAGAAGCCCTTTCACCTTTTCCATAGTACCTGAGTTATTTGTCGGCTATATTGAACAGGTAAACAGCATTGTCACCCTGCTTGAGGAAAAACATAAAGTAATACTTTTGGTCGGGCCAACCGGGTCCGGGAAAACGACGCTCTTGAAATGGGTTTCAGGCAACCTTCCTGAAGAATTCGACTATATTTTTATAGGAAAACCCCCTGAAAGAGCAGAAGAATTCGTTGATATATTCAATGAAAAGTTCAGAGTTCCCTGGTACAAGAGGCTGTTTACCTCTAACATAAAAAACATACACCAGATACCTGAAAAACTTAACAAGAAACTTAAAAAGCACCTGGTTATAATGTTTGACGAAGCACACGAATCCTCGATAGATGTTCTTGAATGGCTAAGGGTATTCAGCGACCAGGTAAATAATATGTCTGTCCTCATAGCAGGACTGCCAAGTTTTGATGAAAAATTGTCTGAGCTTGAGACACTCAGAAAAAGGATTGTGACAAAAACAGAGCTTATATCCCTGACAAAAGAAGAAACTACAGAACTCATAAGGAAAAGAATAGCAAGCGTAGGCGGGAAAGATCTGAGGCCGTTTAATGCTGATATCATATCGGAGATATACGAAAAAACAGGAGGCTTTCCTCGCGAGGTCATTCGTATATGCAATGACCTTGTGAATAAGGCAGTCAAAGCGTATAAATTCGACGTAACCCGTGACATGCTTATAGGTGAGAAGGCTGAGGAAAAGAAAGTTTCCTTGGACATTCTGGACAGGATGACGCCGCTTCAGAAAGAAATAATGCAGCTGCTTTCGAAGGGCGCTTACACACCAGGGGAGGTTGCGAACTCGCTCGATCTGAGCAAATACAAAAGCAGGCAGCATGCGGTGCGTTCGATAAACAATATTATGAAGAGGCTCATGGCCGAAGGCTTTTTGGAGAGAAGTAAGCGTGACAAGGCTTATATCTACTCACTGGTGCCGCAGCTGAAGACAATCCTGATAAAATCATAGTCTTCTATATCTAACATAAGAAACTGAGAGTCATAGGTATTCCACGAATTTGTTATGCCTGTCAGCCTCTGTAAACCTATTTAAATTTTTGTCAGATAATAAATACAGGTAAGGTGGTTGAATGATAAAGAACAGAGGGAAGGATCTGGTTGGAAGGGTAATAGTTTCTGAGGAAACCGGACGCAAGTTTGGCGTGGTCGGTGATATAAATTTCGTTTCCGAAAGCGGAGAATTACTAAGCCTGGTTTTGGTCGAGCCGACAAAACACAGTAATGACCTTAACCTAGAGAGGGACGAAAATAACAAGATCTTGATTCCATTTTCTTCCGTGAAAAGCGTCGGAGATTTCGTTATAATCTCCGAGAAAGAGATAATTTGAGGACTTCTGATGGAACAGCTATACAAGACTAATCTTGAAAGGATTATAACTATTATGGACTCTATAGAGCACGCTGCCGAGAGCGAGAAAGACGAGCGGTTTCTGAGAAGGCTTTTCGTTTCGCTTGCGTAAAAATGAAAAGCAAGGTTCTAGTCTTCTATTCCCTTTTCAGTCACTGTGAAGATCGCTTCGCCTTCAGGCCTTGATGGTGAGTCGATCAGTCTGGCTATACGCTTGTTCTGTTTGCTTTTTCGCAGATAGAGGCGGAACGTGGATGCGTGGCCTAGGACATGACCGCCTATGGCTGTAGTTGGGTCGCCGAACAAAATATCAGGACGAGCCATCACCTGGTTCGTCACGTAGATAGCAATATTGTTCGTATCAGCCATTCTTTGAAGGGCGTGTAAATGCCTGTTCAATTTTTGCTGCCTTGGTGCAAGCTCCCCCCGGCCGCTGTAATCTGAGCGGAAATGCGACATAAGGGAGTCTACGATCAATAATTTTACGTTCTGGTTCTTTACAACGTCCTTTGCCTTGTCTACCAGCACGACCTGGTGATCGCTGTTGAAGACCTTTGCAACATATATGTTCTTCAGGACTTTCTTGGGGTCCAGGCCGCGGGTCTCTGCGATCTGCTTTATCCTTTCAGGACGGAAGGTCGATTCAGTATCCAGGAATATGCACTTGCCGTTTAAACCGCCTTTGTCTTTCGGGAGTTGGACATTTACAGCAAGCTGGAACGCAATCTGGGACTTGCCTGAGCCGAAGGCACCGTAACCCTCTGTTATTGCCTGTGTTTCCACTCCGCTGCCCAACAGGTCGTCAAGTGCTTGGGAACCGGTTGTAATCTTGCCTACACTTCCCCTTCTTTCCATCACTTCTTCAGCAGTCTTGAAACCCATGTCAAGCTTGCTTCTCGCAGCTTCGATTATTTTTTCCGCAGTTGCCTCGCCGATTTCGCAGGCAGAAGATATCTCGCCTGCAGATGCTGCTGCTATTGAAAGCAAATCCTCATAACCTGTCTCGCGCAGTTTTTGGGCGCCCTTCGGCCCAACTCCTGGGAGATCTTCTATAGTCAATCCTTTATCAACCATGCTCTAACCTCCTGCCAAAATTTCTACCTCTTTCTTTACGTCGACATCCTCTATGTTGTTCACTATGAATTCCAGCCGGTCGAAATACGCGTTCCTTCTTGCCTGCCCCTGGAAGATGAACTCCTTGCCAAGGTCTATTCTGCCAAGCAGCGTTTTTTCGTTATCGAAGATTTTCTTTGCTTCGTCTTTTTTCATTCCGAGAACTTTTTCTGCATTTTCCCTGAAAAACACAGCGCGCATATTCCCTGTTCCGTCGTCAATTATGCCGCTTATTACCATGCCGAAGTCAATCTCAGCTTCCGGATGGTCTTCACACTTGAAGTTGGTTTCCTCACGCACGCGTGCCCCGCATTTCGAGCACACCTCGTAGAAAGGATTCGTGTCAAACACATGAAGCAGCGAAGCACGCACCTCCCTGCTCTGGCCTTCCTTTATATTCGCGATGTCAGACCGCTCGTATTTCCTGGTTTCCACCATATCACCAATCTCTATTACCTCATCGCTTTTCTGTATAACACCGTATTTTCCCAACCGGATTTCAAGCCCGCCCAGTTTGTTTTCCCTTACGTAGCCACGAACGTTCACAACATCGCCTTTTTCAAATCCCTTTATTTTATCTATTTCATCGTTCCATAAAGAAAGACGGATAGAGCCGGTGTTGTCAGCTATGAACATATTGAGCACGCGGCCGCTTGCCTTTTCCGTGGAGAATTCCCGCACCTCTGATATTTTAACTATCTTGCCAACGATGTCCACGTTCTGCATACCAGGCATTACGTTTTCTATGTTCAGCCTTGCCTGTTTCAAAAGGCTGATGCCAAGCTCCTTGGCAACTATATACGCTGCGCCTTCTTCTGATATGAGACCTGAAAGCTCCACCTGCTTGTCTGCTACCCTTTTCCTTATATTGCTTTCTGACAGACCAGAATCAGCTGCTATTTTGCCGATAAGTTCCTCAATCATGCGACACACCCTGAATAAACAGGCATTAGTATATAGAACCCAATACATTTAAAGATTCTATTCGTCTAGAATCTTTCTTGCAAGCTTTATGTCGCGTTTCATGATGGTCCTGCGGTTTCCATGTTTTGACAGTTTTTCAGCTTCTAAGGCGATGAGCTTGGTTTTTTCTTCCATTATTTTCCCAAGTTCAGATGCGGCCTTGTCAGAAACACGCTTAGCGCCCACGCTTTTGAACAATCGCCTTATCGGCTGCAGGGTCAAAACCATAATAATATTTTGTTCGAAAATATTTAAACCAGAATATATATAATATATCATATAGGGTGCTGAGGCAGGTGTCATGACAGTAAAAACAGAGCTTGAAGAGCTTTTTCTGAGGAAGAAACCCGTGAAGCTACTCCTTAACATAAAGATGAAGAACAGTACGTACATATCTACACTGGCCAAGGACACGGACTGTACGTATTCGCATACTGTAAAGCTTCTGGATTTCTTTAATAACCTGGGTCTCGTGGATTTCGAGAAGGCAGGACGAATAAAATACGTGAGACTGACGCAGGATGGCGAAAGCCTGGCAAACGATTTTGAATCCGTCCTGAGGAAGTTTAGCAAACTTAAACCAAGGAAGTGATGTTATGAGGAAGAAAGCTCAATTCGATGGTTGCTCATCATGTGATTGCTCGTCTATCACAGGTCAGGCTGTTGCAGTCGGCGCATCTGCTGTCATCAGGGGCGAGAGGTATCAAAGTACCAGCAGGTCGTGGCTCGTGAGGAAGATAGACTTCTATCAGCAGATAATCGACCCGAGAATTAAGGCAAAAAAGCACGTAAAAAGAATATGCAAATATCATCCGACATGCTCAGAGTATTCAAAGCAGGCAATAAAGAAACATGGTACTGCAAAAGGTCTCGTGCTTGCAGTATGGCGACTTCTCCGTTGCAATCCATTCAGCAAAGGCGGCTATGACCCTGTGAAATAGACTCTGCCATAATTCTGAAGAAAACTAAGCTATTTTTGAACTATATTTTCAAAAAAATGCCTTACTCCTAGTTTTGTTAATAATTACTGTCAAATACCACAAACAATAAAAATTCCTAGGACAAAAGGAGTTAATACATGGGCAAGGTTTTGTGCCGAAGATATGAAAAACAGGGGATTTTATAGTTTCGCTCCAACTAAAACATGAAGGTGTTTTTTTGCTTGAAATAAGAGAAAAGCCTCTAACAAAGGAAAAATTATCAATAACTTATGAACGTGCTGTTTGGGAAGCTATGATAATAGTAGGCAATGGAGAACCAAGATTACCTTATTGCCCTGAGTTTATTGATATGAATGACCCAGAAACTGTAACAATCTACCCTCTAGGTAGGGGTTATTCCATAGGAGTGAGGTGAAAAAATGCCAAAAAAGAAGCTTTCAGACATGGTTTTTCAGAGGATTGGGCCGCCTGACAACAAGCTAAACATAGGTGTAGAGGATCTTTCTAACGTTCTGGTTAGAAGACTAGGACTCAAGCGAAAGGAGAGCAAGGCGCAGCATGACAAGCTGTTGATGGAATTCCTGAAGTTCAGGAAGGATAACATACCGCTTTCCATAGAAAAGATATCGCAGATTCTTGCTGTTTCGCAGTCGCAGACCTATGAGGAATTGAGGAAATGGAGAACACTGGGCCTTGTCGAATTCGTCAAAATGCCGTCTGGGAATGACTTTATAAAGGGCTATATGATAACAGCACCAACTGTCAACAGGCTGATAGACCGTGTTGAATCGTCTGCAAAGGGCTTCATGCGTAAAACTCGTCGCATAGCCAAGGATTTTGATGATCTTCTTATGTTAGAGGTTGCGCGCTCCAACAGGCCGGAAAAAACAGAAGAGCTAGAACCTGAGGAACCAGAGGTCGAGCCAGAAAATAAAGAGCAGGAGCAACCCAGTCAGACATGAGCACAATTAATTTTCTTATGTTAGGGATGGGAAGCCCAACTATCGATACAAAATATATTTTATATAATATTTATACTATAGAACATATTATTAAAGATTTTTTACTAAATATATTTTATAGTGTATAAGTAAACCCCACTCGAATGTGAGAGTTAAAGCGAGACACTATATTATATAGAGTCTGGGAGAAAGAAAATTATGAATAGAGTTCTGAGGCGTTACGAGAAAATACTGAAAGGCGGGGAAAAAACAAGGTTCTTGACTAATAAACAACTCAAGGATAAGGTAAAGAAAGCCTATTCTCTATTGAAAAAATGCGAATTATGCGAGAGGAAATGCCTTGTAAACAGGAACAAAGAGATGGGCGAATGCAAGGTAGGCAATTCACCAGTGATATCATCTGCTTTCCCTCATTTCGGCGAAGAGCCTTTCTTCGTGCCGTCTTTTACCATATTCTTCATGGGATGCAATCTGCACTGCCAGTACTGCCAGAATTTTACGATATCACAATGGTGCGAGACAGGGAAGGAGATAACAACAGATGAGCTTGCCGATCTGATAAAGGGCGCAAAGGAATGCAAGAACGTTAATTTTGTTGGCGGCGATCCTACGCCGCACATCCCGTTTATCCTGGATGCGCTGGAAAAGGTAAGCAGGGAGGATTTCAACATCCCCATAATATGGAATTCCAATTTCTATATGTCCACAAAAGCCATGGACCTGTTGAAGGGCACGATTGATGTCTATCTCAGCGATTTCAAGTACGGAAACGATGGATGCGCTTCCAGGCTGTCGAAAGTGAATAATTATTTCGGCGTAGTCTCAAGGAACCACAGGTCTGCTTTTTACGATTCCGAGCTCGTCATCCGCCATTTGCTTCTGCCAAACCACTTCGAGTGCTGCACAAAACCGATATTGAATTTCATAGCTGAAAATTTCGGCGACAAAGTGATCGTGAATATAATGGACCAGTACAGGCCGACCTCCCTAGCAAACAAGTACCCTGAAATCAATTGCTGCCTTACAGACGAGCACGAAAAGGCTGTAACTTACGCAAACAGGCTGGGCCTTAACTTCATACATTAGTTAAAAATCTTCACTATGATGGTATTATTATGAATATGAGAAAAATTTACCTGTTGGGCAATCCCCTCGTTGATGCGGACAGCCTGCCGCTGAAGATAGCCAAGAGTCTGCAGAAGGAATTCCCTGCCATAGAGTTTGCAGAGTTCGACCCGACAGAAGACCTCCCGGAAGAAATGATAGCAATAGACACCGTAATCGGCATAGACAAAGTAAAGGTAATCGATAACATAGATGACGTAATCAACGGCAAAATTTATTCTTTGCACGACTTCGACATAGGCTTCAACCTCAAGCTCATGAAAAAGCTGGGAAGGATGAAGAACGTAAAGATAATAGGGATACCAGCTGGCCTCACCGAAGACGAGGCAGTAAGTAAAGTGAGCGAGAAGATAAGAAGCCTCTAGAGCCATCTCACGCGCAAAAAATGTGTTGCGCAGCTCATGCAGGGATCGTACGCCCGGATAAGCTTCTCAATCTCGTATTCTATTTCCTCCCTACGCATATCTTTTATTCTGTCCTCAACGAGCTTTGCTATGTCATTTTCTATGTTTATCTGGTTCTGTGATGTGGGCACAACAACAGTGGCATTCTTTATTTTGTTATTTGCTATTACGAACTTGTTGTACAGGGTTCCCCGCGGTGCTTCTATAACGCCGACTCCTGTTCCTTTGTTGGATGGAGCCTTCTGCAGCTCTTCCTTGACGAAATCACTACTTTCCAATATTTCTATAGAATGGTCTATGCTATGGAGTATTTCTATCGCCTGGGCAAGGTTGTTGTGGAACACGTTGTTCGAAGGAAAAGCCTTCAGGTATTTTGCAGCGCTCTTTTTCGTTTCCTTATGGAGAGCAGACTTGTTCAGGTTGACCCTCGAGATAGCGCCTACTAGGTAGTCTTCCCCCTCGAATTCGAAGCTGCGCGACTGTGAATAAGGAATCACGATATTTACCAGATGGTCCATATAATCTTTTTCTTTCACGCAGAGGTTGTTGCTGCTTCTTATTTCACCTTCGAGGAAGCTGAAGTCTTTTGTCACAAGAGCCACGTGATCGGTATCTCTGTCGAATCTCTCATGCCATCTATGGAAAATATCTACGAGGTCTATGACAGAAGGCCGTACCCTTCTCAGCTCCTCTATCGTGTTTTTTACAGCAGTTTTGTCAGGCGTCTTGAGGAAACCGCCTATTGTTGGGAAAGGCGCGTGCACCGCCTTCCCTGCTACGAGAGTTGACAGCAAGTTGCCTGCACGCTTCACGTCGAACGCATCGTGGAGTAGCTTGTGTTCTTTCTCGTTTTTCTCGTCAAAATCAAGTATAGAATCCTTGCCAATCAGGTCTGGAAGGCTGAAGAAATACAAATGCAGCGCGTGGTCGCGAATCATTAATCCGTACATTGTAAGTTTCTTCATCATCAGTGCCTGCTCGCTGGGAACTATTCCAAGTGCCTTCTCAATCGCTTCTATCGAACATATCAGGTGGGCGTTACTGCACGTTCCGCATATGCGCGCCATGAGCTGGGGTGCTGCAGAAACGGACTGGTTCCTGACTGCCTGCTCGTAAAATCTCTGGCTGTCTGTAATCTTGAATCGTACGTCTTCTGCTTTTCCGTCTCTTACCTTGACATCCAGGTCAGCGTGACCTTCCATCTTGCTCAGATTCTTCATAGTTATGTCGAAGCTATGCATCTTTGGCAAACTCCTTTATGCACTTGTCCATGATATTCAGAAAAATCCCCTCGTTCATCGGGCATCCCGGAACCTTTTCATCCACCTTTACTATTTCTCCCACTGCAGCTACTTTATCCCTGTAGTCGTAAGAATCCAGCGCGCTGGATATTTCTTTCCTTATCTTTGCGTTGAAATTGTTCCTCTGGCCTGATGGAAGACCGGTCACTGCGCACGAACCGACTGCTACAAGTTTTTGGCAGTTTTTTCTGATTTTCTTCAGCTTGAGTTCTGAGCTTTTCGTGGATATGGCCCCCTCGACAAATGCGACGTCCAGGTCATTCATATCGTTGTTCTTTTTCAAAATTCTGGCATACCGTATGTCTATCAGGTTCTTCCATTTGTCGTAGTGGTCGTTAAGGAGCTCAGTGAAAACTATGGAACTATCTTCACAGCAGCTGAAGGAGAACCATCCCATTCGCATTTTTCTCTTCATTTTTACCCAACTCATATAGCTCTTTGTTCACTTTTAATCCCGGCAATCATATAAGCGCCGACCAGGATTACAGCAGAACCTGCAAGTTGTATTAGCGGTGCAGGCTCACCAAGAAACGTTACACCCAGAATAAGGGATACAACAGGCGCTAGTAGTAATAGCACCGAAGCCTTGGATACATTAATGAAACGCAGGGCCCAGTAGTAGCACAGTACGTAAGTGAATAATATCACTGTGGATATTCCTATATTGACAATCTGCCCGGCTGTCAGTGACAACAAGATGCCTAATTTCCCTGTTATGAGGACAACACCGAACAGTATCATCCCGCCGAAGAACATTCTTGCGAACGAGACTATGAAATTCGTCTCGCCTTTTAGCATAGCTTTTCTTGCTATAACATTTTCAGCAGCCCAGAGTATTGTCGCACCTATAATCATCAGGTCACCTAATTGCGGATTCATCCAGAGTTCTGCAGGGTTTATGGTCGCAGAATATATTGCTATTGTACCCAAAAACATCAATGCCATAGCGAATAGATATTTTTTCGTAATCTTCTCTTTCAGTAATATGAATGCAAGAACAGCAACATACAACGGAAGCGTCTTGTGTAGGAAAGCTGCGTGACCAGACGTCGTGAGTTTCAACCCTGAGAAAAAAAGCAGGAATGCGAAAGAGCCGCCTACCACTGCGATAGCTGCAAGGTACTTCCAGGAAACAGTAAATTTCTTATGTCCTTTATTCATAACCAATGACAATGCCAAGAATATGCTGCCTATGATAACCGCACGGACTGCAGTGAACACAACAGGATCGGTGCTCACAACGAATATCTTGTTCGCGGGAATGGCAATACCGCTGACTATTGCAGTTAATAAAGCTAGTATTGTGCCTGCTAGTTCTTTATTCATTTAATCACTTCAACTATAAAGTCCCAATGCGTCACTACTTTATCATTTTTATGCACGTCTACAAAATCTGTCTTATAATTTCTCTTTCCAGCTGAATTTATAACTGTTGCTTCGCCAGCTTGAACAGATAAGACCGTACCAATACGCGTTTGGCATGCTTCTGGATCAAAGTCTCCCATTTCTTCGTATCTTTTCTCAATCACTTCGTCATGCCTTTTGAGAAAATATTCCCTAACAACATCTTCGTCTATCATGTCCTTG
>CAYVZO010000002.1:0-32074 GCA_964456345.1 uncultured archaeon
CTTTCACTTCGTAGCCCATAATATCACTAGAATGTTATCATATTCTTAAATTCTTTAAAACGTGATTCGATGTCTTTCATTTCTATCCTAACAAGGTTGTTAAGACTAAAATCCTCGACATTGAAGGAAGCAAGAGCTGAGCCGTATACCACTGACCTGCAGATGTTCTCGTAACTGAACCCGTTTTTCGATATGTATCCGCTCAATGCGCCTGCAAAGCTGTCACCAGCACCTGTAGGGTCCTTGACGTTCTCCAGGGGATAGCCTGGAAGCAGGAACAGCTTGTCCTTGGCAAAAAGGAGTGCGCCATGCTCCCCTTTCTTTATGACAACTGCGTCAAGACCGAGCTCCAACGCATTTTTCCCTGCTGTAATCAGATTCGTCGTGTTGAAAAGCTCCCTTGCCTCTGCATCGTTCAGCAGGGCGATATTGCTCTTTTTTATAACCTCCAGAAGCTTGTCTCGCTTTCTTTCTATCCAGTAATTCATGGTGTCCATGACCACAACCGGTTTGTCCATCTGCTCCAGGACATGGAGCTGCAGCTCAGGGTCTATATTCGCAAGAAAAACATAGCTGGAGTCCCTGTATTCTTCCGGTATCTCGGGTAAGAAGTTCTCGAAAACATTAAGATGTGTCTCGACCGTATGCGCCTGGTTCATGTCGTATTCGTAATAACCGGACCAGCGGAACGTACTGCCTTTTACAGCCTTCAAACCTTTTGTGCAGATTTTGTTCTTAACGAATATGTCGTGTTGCCTGAAATCGTCGCCTACTACGGCAACTATGCCGGGCTCTGCAAAGAACCTTGCAGACAAAGAAGCATATGTAGCAGAGCCGCCTAACGCTTCCTTGACAGAACCAAAAGGCGTCTCTATCGTGTCGAAAGCAACAGAACCCACGACCACCAAATCGACCATGCTAATAAATCAAGAAAGAAACTTCTTAAGTGTTTCAGCCAAACCTACTATATGATTGTCAACGGAGAGCATTACCGCACGGTATGGTTCGATAAAGGCATTGTAAAGATGATTGACCAAACCAAGCTGCCTTTCTCGTTCGAAGTTTACGAATGCAGGAATTACAAAGAAACGAGCGAAGCCATAAGGAACATGGTTGTCAGGGGCGCGCCTGCAATAGGGGCTGCAGCTGCTTTTGCCATGGCACAGGCATTTCTTGAGAAGACGGACATAGAAAAAGCGAAGAAATACATAGAGGACACAAGACCGACTGCACAGAACCTCTTCTACGCTGTCAACAGGGTCTATGAATGCGGTCCAGAAGAGGCGCACAAAATAGCAGACGAGAGTATTGTCGAGTGCGAGATGATAGGGCAGAATGGAGAAGTGCTCATAAAAAGCGGTGATTATATAGAAACCCATTGCAACGCCGGCTGGCTTGCATGCGTGGACTGGGGCACTGCCACTGCACCGATATACAAGGCGTCCAGAAACGGGAAAAAAGTTTTTGTCTACGTGGACGAGACGCGGCCGAGAAGCCAGGGAGCAAGGCTCACTGCCTGGGAAATGAAAAATGAGAAAATACCGCACGCAATAATTCCTGATAACGCAGGAGCGTACTACATGTCAAAAGGGAAGGTAGACATGGTCATCGTCGGCGCAGACAGGATTGCAAAAAATGGCGACACTGCAAACAAGATAGGCACTCTGGAGAAGGCAATAGCTGCAAAGGAGTTCGGAGTGCCGTTCTACGTCGCAGCGCCTTTGTCCACCGTAGATATAAAATGCAATACAGGTGAAGATATACCTATAGAAGAGCGTAACCAGGCAGAGGTCCTCTACCAGGAAGGGCCGGACGACAAAGGAATTGTCCATAAAATACTTGTTTCCAGCCCTGGCTCAGCTGCAAAAAATCCTGCTTTCGATGTGACGCCTGCCAAATTCATAACGGGAATAATAACCGAGAAGGGCATAGTCAAGCCGGACGAGATAAAAGACATTATGTGATTTAATGCCAGACAAGTACAAAGGAATAAAGTTCACGGTCAGCCTGATAGAAAGGAAGAGGCTGGATTATAAGGAAATAGACGAACTGATAAAATGGTGCAGGCAGTTCCATGAACTGGGACTCGCGCCTGCTTATGAAGGAGGCAGCTCAGGCAACCTGAGTTTTCGTATTGGGAAAAACTTCGTCATAACAGCTGCTAAAACTGCTCTCGGAAGTATAACAAGAAACGATTTTGTTGAGGTTGTTTTTTGTGATATGGAAAAGAAGCAGATAGCTGCTATCGGGTTAAAAGAGCCGTCTTCCGAGACAATGCTTCACTCAGCTATATACAAGGCAAGGCCAGACGTGAATGCAGTATTCCACGGCCACGATGAGAACGTGATGAAATGCCTGGAAGAACTGGACATTGTCGCGACAGAAGAGGAGAAGCCTTACGGCACTGTCGAGCTCGTGGAAGAGGTGCTGAAAGTCCTCGGAAACAACTATTACGTTGTCATGAAAAACCACGGGTTCATCGCTCTGGGAAAAACAATGGAACAGGCCGGAGAAAACGCAATAGAAATGTATAAAAAATCTGTGAAAGCCTGAGTAATTAAAAAGATTTCTGTATTGCACAGTAAAAATATATTTAAACAACCTTTAAGGTTGTTTAACATATCCAATTCAGCTTTGCTGAATTAAATATATTTAAATATAATATCTGAATTATACTGAAGGTTGGGAAAGTTAATGGGTCATAAATACGTCTACTCCTTTGGAGAGGGCTCTTCCGGAATGAAAGAACTGCTGGGGAACAAAGGGGCACAGCTTTCAGAAATGACCAAGATGGGCCTTCCCGTGCCTCCAGGATTCACCATAACGACTGAAGCGTGCATATATTGGTACAAGAACGGCAAATACCCCGAAGGTCTTGAACAGCAAATAGAAGAGAAGCTTAGCGAACTGGAACAGAAGACAGGAAAGAAATTCGGGAGAGACCTGCTGGTTTCTGTACGTTCCGGCGCAGCAGTGAGCATGCCTGGCATGATGAACACAGTGCTAAATCTCGGAATCAACGACGAAGTAGTGAAATACCTTGCAGAAGAAAACGAGAAGTTTGCTTACGACTGTTACCGCAGGTTTATACAAATGTTCTCCGATGTTGTCCTTGGCATGAAAATTGACAAGTTCGAGAAAATCCTCGAGAGCTACAAGAAAGGCAGGAACGACACGGACCTTACTGGAGAGGAACTGAAAAAAATAACTGCCGAATACAAAGAACTTGTGAAGAAGGAAGGAAAAGAAGTGCCTTCTGACCCGCATGAACAGCTCAGGATGGCTGTCCAGGCTGTGTTTGATTCCTGGAACAGCAAAAGGGCCATTACCTACAGGAAAATAAATAATCTTTCTGATGACATGGGTACAGGCGTGAACGTACAGACGATGGTTTACGGCAACAGGAACGATAACTCAGGCACAGGCGTGGGCTTTACGCGAAATCCCAGCAACGGAGAGAAGGAATATTACGGCGAATACCTCCTGAACGCCCAGGGCGAGGATATAGTTGCAGGGATAAGGACGCCAAGGCATATCGATGATATGAAGAACGAGATGCCGGAAATATACAAAGAGCTTACCAAGATATACAGAATCCTTGAGCAACATTACAAGGATATCCAGGACTTCGAGTTCACGATAGAAGACGGCAAACTATATATGCTCCAGACCAGGACGGGAAAAAGGACAATACAGGCTGCTGTCAAGATTGCAGTTGACATGGTCAAGGAAGGCCTTATAGACAAGAAGGAAGCAGTAATACGCATAGACCCGTACCAGATTGACAAGCTCCTTCACAGGAAGGTTGACCCTTCTGCTGAAAAGAACGTTATAGCAAAGGGTATCAACGCCTCGCCCGGCGCAGTCTCGGGCATGGTCGTATTCGAGCCTGACGCTGCTGTCGAATTCGCAACCAAAGGAAATGACGTCATACTCGTAAGGCCTGAAACGACGCCGGATGATATACACGGAATGAACGCTGCAAAAGGCATTTTAACTTCAACAGGAGGCATGACATCCCACGCAGCAATAGTTGCAAGGGGGATGGGAAAGCCGTGCATAGCAGGATGCGGTGACATAAAGATTTCCCTGCAGGAAAAGAAATTTTCCGCTGGTGTTAACATAATCAAGGAAGGCGACATGATAACAATAGATGGGAGCTCCGGCGAGGTCATAATCGGCGATGTCAAGACAGTCGAGCCCGAGATAAACAAGGATTTCAAAGAGATTCTGTCCTGGGCTGACGGAATGAGAGTGTTAGGAGTAATGACCAACGCCGACACGCCAGGCGATGCGGCGAAGGCACGCGAATTCGGAGCTGAAGGCATCGGCTTGTGCAGAACAGAGCACATGTTCTTTGCGGAAGATAGGCTGCCTATAATGCAGAAGATGATAATGAGCGACAGCGAAGAAGAAAGGAGGGCAGAACTTGGCAAGCTGCTGCCGATGCAAAGGAATGATTTTATAGAAATATTCAAGGCAATGGACGGACTTCCTGTCACCATAAGGCTGATTGACCCGCCTCTGCACGAATTCCTGCCAAACATCGAAAGGCTCGTTGCAGAGGTCACCGAATTGAAGATAAGGCTGAACAAGCACAACGAAAAAGAGCTTATACAGAAAGAGGCGTTGCTTGACAGGGCAAAGGCCCTGGACGAGTTCAATCCCATGCTCGGGCTCCGCGGGTGCCGCCTCGGCATCATGTACCCCGAGATAATAGACATGCAGGTCAGAGCGATAATAGAAGCTGCTGTAGAAGCCGGAAAACATGGTGTGAAGGCTGTACCAGAGATAATGGTGCCGCTCGTTGGCCATAAAAAAGAGATAGAGATAATCAGGAAAAGGATAGAAAGTTTGATAAGGGAGATTCTCAGAGACGAGGAACTGGATTATAAAATCGGTACGATGATAGAGCTGCCCAGGGCCTGCGTAAGGGCAAGCGAGATAGCAGATCACGCCGATTTCTTTTCTTTCGGCACGAACGACCTCACCCAGACCACGCTCGGCTACAGCAGGGATGATGCAGAGGGCAAGTTCTTCAAGGAGTACTTGGAACAGGGCATACTCGAGGATGACCCGTTTATAAGGCTTGACCAGCGCGGCGTTGGAGCGCTGATGAAGATAGCTGTCGATTCTGTAAAGGGCAAGAAGATAAAGCTTGGTATATGCGGCGAGCATGGCGGCGACCCGTCTTCAATAGAATTCTGCCACATTTTGGGCTTAGATTACGTATCCTGTTCGCCTTTCCGCGTGCCTGTTGCCCGTCTGTCAGCAGCCCAGGCAGCGGTCAAGTCCGGTTCGCGTTTGAAGAGAATCAAATCAATACTGCACCGCTGATTCAATCACAAGGCAATTACGGATTTTTTTCTGGCCAGTTTTTAAGAAGGTTGCTGGAATAAAGTTTAAAATGACAGGCGAATCAGATTACCAGGAAAGGGAAGCCAGGGCTGTCGAAGCAATCAAAAAAGAGATAAGAAGCAAACATAACATTGTCCCTTCAACCAAAGGATTGTTTGTGGAACTCTATTATCAAGGCTCTGTCTTCCCCAAGCATTACATGTCTACTGCAATCGATGGCGTGGGCAGTAAGGTAATTCTGGCTGTTTTATTGAATAAGTACGACACAATTGGAATAGACTGTGTTGCGATGGCAAAAAATGACGAATGCGGCCATCCTGGCAACGGCAATATCCATACATACATGTATCTTGATTATCTTGCGTGCCAGAATGAGATAGAGGAACAGTATATAACAGGGGATATAATAAGAGGGATTGAAGCAGGACTGACACTGGCTGACATCTCTGACGTAACAAGGCTCTGCATAAAGCCGAACCTGGGAAAAGGTGAAACAGCGAGCCTGGACGAAATTGTGGCAGGGCCAAAATCCGGGTATGGTTTTGACCTTGCCGGCGCAATGATAGGATTCGTCGAGAAAGATATAGCAAGAGATGCATTGAAAACAAGGCCCAAGGATGGCGATGCAATAGTTGCATTCAGGAGCAGTGGCGTCCACAGCAACGGCTATACTGATTTCAGGCATTACTTGTTGGACGGCGAATTTGAAGAAAGGGATAAATTCAGAAAAAGGTACAAAGGAAGGTTTTCTGTCCATGACAAAATGCCTAATTCTCAAAGAACTATCGGAGAAGAATTACTAACACCCACAAGAATATACGCGAAGTTGATGGCAGATATGGCCAAACATGACATACGTATGATAGGAATCAACAACACCGGGTACGGCCTTCATAACTTCAACAGGGTCGGACATGATGTCCAGTATGTTATTAACGAGCCACTGGAACCGCAGGATATATTCAAACTGATGCAGGAAGAATCCGGTTTCGACGACAAGGAGATGTACAGGAAATTCAACATGGGGATGGGGTTCTTTGTTGTAACAAAACAGTTGTACGCCAACAGGATAATTAGGACTGCAGAAGACCATGGTATAGAAGCTTCTGTTGTCGGTGAAGTCAAAGAATATTCAGGGGAACCCAGGGTGGTTTTGCGTAAGAGCGGAAAAGAGCTGCCATTCGTCGGTTATGGTTAAGTAATTAAAGCCTTGCCCCAGTATAGAAATTATGCAGGAATATAATGATGAATTGATTGACGGGCATTATAACCACAGAAGCAGCTTTGATATGAAGAAATATCTTGAGTTCTACAAGAAAATCAAGATTAACGACCTTCCGGACTACGTACCTAAGTTTGTTCGCGGTGCTACTGACATGTCGAAAATATGGTTGAGGAAGGGCATGGATTACGCAGAAAGGGTATGGGTCCTTGCACATGAAATTGCCCATATAGCCAATCCCTTTGAAAGAAACGAGAATGTAATAGATTACTATGCCCCTGCATTCGTCCCAGCAGCACAAAATATCCTGCAGAAAGGTGATAGGGAATTTATGATCGGACCATATAGAATTCCAAGGATTTAAGTCTTGTTCCCAACTATTTCTTTATGTACAACTCTCCAGAGGAGAAAAACAGGAACGTCTACATAGAGACTTACGGCTGTTCGTCGTCTAAGAACGATTCTGAGATAATGGCAGGTCTGTTAAGCAAGGGCGGCTTTGAGGTTGTCAGTAATATAGAGCTGGCAGATGTCGTTATTGTCAACACATGCATAGTAAAGCAGGTGACGGAGAACAAAATCCGCTTCCGTATCAGCAGGATACAGAAAGAATACCCGGAAAAGAGATTAATCATAGCAGGCTGCATGCCTGAAGCAGAATACGAGATTGCCAGGAAGATTGCGCCGTCTGCTTCTTTGGTCAGCACGAATAAAGTAACTGACATCGTAAAAGTGGTTGGCAAAGCTTCAAAACAGAGAGTAGAGCTTCTCGGCAGGCCTGAAAAAGAAAAGATATGCCTGCCCAAAATCAGGAAGAATCCTGTTGTTGATATAGTGGAGATATGCTCGGGCTGCAATTACGCCTGCAGCTACTGCATAACGAAACTTGCAAAAGGCGCGCTATACTCATATCCACCTGAAAAGATAGCTGAAGAAATAGCCAAAATGCATAACAACGGGTGCAAGGAGTTCTGGATAACCGGTCAGGATGTTGCTTCGTATAATTACAAGGGACTGCGGTTGCCAGGCCTTATCAATAAAATAACGCACGTTAAAGGCAGGTATTTTTTGCGCTTGGGCATGATGAACCCTGCCGAGGTTTTGCCTGTCCTTGGCGATTTAATAAAGGCGTACCAGCAGAAACAGGTTTTCAAATTCATTCATATCCCTGTCCAGAGCGGCAGCAACAGGATATTAAGTGCGATGAACAGGAATTATTCCGTTGATGACTTCAAAAAAATTATTTCTGCTTTCCGTTCAGCATTTCCGGATATCACGGTCTGGACAGACGTCATAGTCGGCTTTCCGGGCGAGAACGAGAATGACTTCGAAGAATCCCTAGATTTAATAGAAAAAACAGGGCCTGATTTCGTCAATGTCTCGCAGTTTGCCGTGAGGCCAGGAACGAAGGCAGCAAAGATGAAGCAGATACCGACAGAGATAAAGAAGGAGAGGAGCAGAAGGATGGCTGAAATTGCTGAAAAGATGTCGATGAAAGCGAATGAGAAATGGCTGTCTTGGTCAGGATTAGTTCTTATAGACGAGTACAACTGCCTCAAGAAGAACTATATCGGCCGCAACGCCTCCTACAAGCCTGTTTCCGTGAAACAGGGTCCCCTTGGCGATTTCATAGACGTGAAAATATCGTCTGTGGAGAAAACCTGCCTGGTTTCAGAAAAATAGAAGGAAAAGGAATACCAGGGAGGTTACCACGAACATCATAGGCAGGGAAACGCCGAACAGGATTATTGCAGCTACAAGGAGTGCCTTGGCAGAGCATAATACGACATCCCTGAAAACCATGAATTCCAGCGTATTCTCGCCTCTTGCAGCGCTGCATGCTGACGCGAACAGCGGGACAGATATCAGCATAATAACCACTCCTCCGAGGAAGCTCAGAACGACTATATCGAATTCATTTGACGCGTATGCCATAAGGACCAGTATGGAAGCAATCAGGACACCTCCCCTTCTTATGAGGTTCTTTTTGTCAAGCCTGTCACAGAGCTTTCCGATAGATATCGTGATCAGTGCTATTCCGAGCAGCCCGATGCTTCTCGATATACCCACTATCATGGTCTCGCCTATCAGGAGGAAAATGAAAAGAGGCCATAAGATGTAGAGAATAATATCTGCCCAGCCCCTTATAGAAAAATTGAACAGGTAGAACTTGTTCTTTACAGAGAATATCTCCCTCCAGGAATAGTTTATCGTATCCTTTCTGTCTGGTGTCTGGAAAAGCGGAAATATGGAGACCAGTATGACCAGCGACGCTATTACGAAGAGTATCTCGAAACTGAACAGCAACAGTATAAAAGCTCCCAATAGCGGGGCGAAGGCGATGAAGAACGAAGGCAGCGCGTTTATGAGCGCGGTTTCTTTTCCTGCCTCCTTCTCGTCAAAGTTATCTGCGAAATCCGTATTAAACGCGATCCAGTACAGACCCTGGCCGATTCCAAAAACAGCAGCAACGAAATAAAACGGGACTCCGAACTCTATCGAATTCAACAAGAGGAAAAATAGTATCAAGATAGGCGATGCCAGGGAAATCGTATGCTTTAACCCCACCTTTGAAATCAGGAAAGCAGCAAAAGGCGAGGCAGCTCCTTGGGCAAGGAACATGACGAATATGTAGAACAGTGCGTCGTTGAGCGAGAAGCCTATATCAAGAAGGTAGATTGGAACGAAGACAGAAATCATTGCAATGCCAAACGTGTTAATGACTTCGTTGAGGTATATCTCTTCCAGCTCTTTCTTCGTGGTAAACAGCCTGTGAAACAGTACAGAAAAATGGCCAGACATATTATCGCCTAAAACGGCATTACGCTGAGCATAATGCCTATCAAATAAGGTGATACGTAGAGGCTCATGACGAAATAGACTGCGAAAGCTACGAGCAATACCTTAAGCTTCGTCTTTGTATCCGCTTCCAGCAGCAGCTCTCCGAAAGCTATCCATATTATGAGGGGCAGAAGCAGCTCTGAATAGATTCCTGTCATGCCTATGTAGGGCGCTATTATGGGTGCGAAGAAGAACGAAAGCAAAGCCAGGACAAAGGTCTTTTTTCCCTCTATATTATGCGCGATGAAGTTATCAGACAGTATGACAGCGATAAAGGCTATGAGCGTGTTTATGAAATAAACTACAAGGACTGAGAACGTAAAAGGCAGGTAGATTCCAAATAACTCCATAGTATTTACTTGATTTCTTGCTATTTAAATTTTCTAACCAACTTGAAAACAGTCTTTCCGTCAGCACGCCCTCTGATGCGGTCCATAGCTATTCCCATAAGTGCTGACTCGTTTTTTTCCGGGTTCTGTTTTACGATGTCAGAGACTATGGATTCGATCTCCTTCTCGCTGAGCAGCCTAAATTTGTTCTCGACATCCTTTATCGTCTTTCCTTGCGCGAGCATCGCCAACGAATCAGACACTGCCTTGTTTGGGATTTTCTTTTTCTTGACCAGAGAAAGTATGTCTTTCAGGTCTTCTTTATTCGGCTCTTGCAGAACACCCTCTCTCCTCAGGTCCTTGGTAACGGAAAGTAGCACGTCAGCGATGAGAACAGGCATGTCGAATTCCCTGTTGAGCTCCTCGAACAGCTCGTAGTAGCGTGATCTTATAAGCTGGCCTGAAAGCTCCTTTGGAAGTAACTTATCCAGCTCTTTCTCCCTTTCCAGCAGCGTCTTGGGCGGTTTAATGCCTTTTGCATCTATCTTTACAGGAGGTATATCCGTCTCAGGGTACATCCTCTCGCTGCCGGGCAGAGGCCTTGTGTACTTAGACCCGATGCCGTCGCTTACGCGGGTTTCTTCAGGCACGCCTTTTAAGCAGTAACTTGCTCTTGAAACAACTGCGTCCACTGCTTTTTCCGGGCTCTTGCCGGCGATTATCAATACAAGGTCCTGTTCTTTGGCGCCCATTCTTTTTCTAAGGTTTTCGAATTCTTTATCCAGGTCATATTTTCCAAGTTCCTCGTCGCTATGTATTATCCCGAATCCATAGGCTTCTGCGTAAGATGATAGTTCACGACCGAAAGTCCTGTCTCCTACCTCTTTCTTCAGCAGACCGGAGAAGCCAGGCAGGAGTATGGCAATGACATCTCCCTTTTCTTCAAGAATCTTCTTTATGAACCTGCAGTTCGTATGAGCAAATACGCTGGTTGCTTTTTTCGTCTCAGGATTCCTGGAGCCTCTTTTCTTCAGTTCGTCCCTTATCTCCAGCAGGGCTTTCTGCCTTTCAACCTCGTTCCTGACCAGTTTTGGTATTTTCTCGAGTTCCTGGAAGCCCTTTATCTCCACGCGTGCGCCGTTTCGTATCGAAACATTAACGTCCTGGCGTATCGAACCGATGCCGCGAACAACGGGCACGCTCCTGAGCATGAATCCTATCTTCTCCGCAGCCTCCTTGACCTGCTCAGGTGTCTTCAGGCTGGCGTCTGTAGCTATCTCTGCCAAGGGTATGCCGAGCCTGTCCAGCCTGTAGACAACAGCGCCTTTCTCCTTGCTAACAGCTGGTGCAGAATCCTCTTCCAGGCACACTGTCTGAATTCCTACTTTGCCGAAGCTCGTATCAATATGACCGTCGTACCCGATTAGGGCGGTCCTCTGGAAGCCTGAAACAGAAGAGCCGTCTAAGACCGTCTTTCTCATCACATGGACTTCGTCTACGAGCCTACATCTCAGCATCTTGCATATCTGTACGCTTATGCGAAGAGCCTCCTTGTTCATAGGCTTAGGGGGTTCTTCATCCAGCTCTACCATACAGGAGGATTCAGGATTTATTTTGTATATGAATTTCCTGCCTCTCAAGAATTCGTAAAGAGCAGCGGGGTCGAACCCTCCCAGCTCGCCTGCCACAGCTCTCAGCTTTCGCTGGACCTCTAAAGGGAAGCTCTCACTCTTCGTTATCGGGCAATCACAGAACAGCTTGTGCTTTGCATCCAGCTGCTGATGTATCTCGATGCCGCACTTAATATCCATATAATTTAATATGAAAACTTTATATTAAATCCTTTTCAATAATGGATTATGAACTTTCTTAATCCTGGTGAGAAGATATACGCGTCATTCAAGACTAGCAGGAAATATCCCCATCTGATGAAGCTCTTCCTCATAGGAGCTGGCATGCTTGCTTTCTCTGCAGCCTTATTCTTCCGGCTATTGGAAATACCTGATATTTTCGGGCTTAGAATAAACGATTCCTTGCTGATGCTGTCGTTTATTGTAGGTTCTATGCTTGTATTAGGCGGGGAAGTCCGGAGAAAGCATATAGGAACGTATTACATAACAAATTCCCGCATAGTTGTCGATAGAGGTGTTTTCGGCACGAACATGGACTCCGTGTCGTATCCTACAATAGTCAACATAAAAGTTTCACAATCCTTCTTCGAGAAGTTGTTCGGCCTCGGCAACCTTGACGTATCAACGTCGAGAGGCCAGCAGGAAATAACAATGAAGGGCATTCCCACTCCAAAGAAAGTGGAAAATACCATATACAGGCTGATGGAAGGGCGGACATCGCAACAAAGCTATCCGCAGAGAAGCTACAGACAACAAAGAAGCTATAGGCAAGTGCAGAGAAGGAAATATTAGATAAGGAACGTTTCTATTCTTTTGTTGATTTCTCCTGCTATATTTTTTGCCATTAATTCCTTTATTTTCTTCATGTTCCTCGTATGGCCAAGAACCCAGCCAAGCTTTATGTAAGCAACCTCAGGCAGCATGTCCTCGCCCGGAATGGCGCCTGTCTCGAAGAGTATGCGAAGATTCGTGTAGACGTTCTGGTTCACTCTTCCGTACAACGTCTGCGAGGTTATCACGACTGGCAGCCTGTCTGCCAGGTCCTGAACTGCCGGTATCCAGGATTTCTCTGCAGAGGTGGGCACGTGCCCGAGCCCTGTCCCCTCTATAACGATGCCTTTGTATTTCTTGTCGGCAAAGAACTTTAGATAGTCAGGATCGCTTCCAGGGTATGCTTTCACTAAAGCGACCTTCTCCTCGAACTTTGTGTCAGCCTTCACAACGCCGCTGCTTCTTTTCCTGTATTCGTTCGTTATTTCCATCCGACCGTCAGGCCATATCTTTGCAATTGGCTCGTCATTAATCGGACGGAATGCGTCCCTGCGTGAGGTGTGCATTTTCCTGACTTTCGTGCCGCGATTGAATAAACAATAATCATCGCTTGTATTGGCATGCATGCAGATGCCTACTTCTGCTATATCGCTTACTGCAGCATGCGCAGAGCATATTATATTCTGCGCTGCGTCGCCGCTGCCCCTGTCGCTGCTTCTTTGCGCGCCTACGAGAACAACGGGCTTTGTCAGGTTTTTCAGCATGAATGATAATGCAGCTGAAGTGTAGTGCAGAGTATCCGTGCCGTGGGTTATAATGACTCCCTGGTTGTTTTTATTTAACTCCCTTGCAGCAGCCTTTGCAAGCGCCTGCCAATCGCCTGGACCCATGTCCTCGCTCATTCTCGTGAACGGCGACACGATGTCAAGATTCACTATATTTGAGAGTTCAGGTACATTATAAAGCAGCTCTTCAGGCCGCATCAATGAGACAACTCCGCCTGTTTTGTAGTCAACACGAGATGTAATCGTCCCGCCTGTTGTTATCAAAACGACCTTTGGCTTGTTCTTGTCGAACTTCGGAGGCAGTATCTTTACTTTTCCGATTTCTTTCTTTCCTGCCAGCTTTTTTATTTTCGCGTTTTTGAAGTCCACGCCAATATTGTATCCGCTGTCCAATTTTATTACAAGAGAGTTCGGATCGCCTGAGGACTTGGGCATCAGAATGCCCTCGAATCTCTCCTGCCCTTTCTTGACAGATATCCTCTGGCCAATGAGTATATTTTTCTTCTTCAACACGCTTTGTATCCTTTTGCTGTAATCCATAATTATAACTGGTCGCTATAGAATATAAATGTGAATCAGCGTTTCCTCAGGAGAACGAAAGCAACGACAACTATCACAACAATAAACATCCCGATAACGGTGCTGCTGGTGACTGATAACCCCGTAATCGTTATAGTTTCCCTCTCGCCGAAGTCGTACGCAAAGACTTTGCTAAAATAACGTGCTGCATCGCCGCTAACGACAATAGCTGCTTCTCTGTTGTGCTCTGGCGAGTTCTGGTTCCAGTTTATGGACGAAATCAACGCGATTTTATCGTCTATCACCATGGCTTTTGCGTGGACTTTCTCCACACCTATATCTTCAAGATCAGCCAACCTTGCCTCCATGCTGAGGTTCTCTTCCCTTGCTATATTGTTCACGTACTCAGCTGTGTAATAGTTGCTGGTTGGGTCGTCTTTATCGAGATTGTACCAGTAGCTGTCCAACAATATTTTCACGTCCAATCCTTCACGGGCCTTGTTTATGACAGCCTCCAGTAACGGGTTGGTCGTGTAGCTGCCTTTGCTGCCCCAGTACCTATAGATATAGAAATGCTCTATGCAGATGCTATCTTCGGCAGACAGAATAAGCTTCAGAATATCGTCCGTTGCATTAGGAGCAAAAAACGCGTATGCGTCCCCATAATAGCTGGATGGCATGAAAACAGGTGCGAAGCTACTCTTTTCGTAATCGATGGAGTAATTAGCAAGGTCGCATGCAAACGGCACAGCGTTCTTTAAGTCGCTGTCAAAGACAACTGAGAACTGCTTCGCTATCTCTTCGTCATCGACAACAGCCCCAAAGCCGCGGTTATTGCTTGTGCCAAAATTCTCCGTGGTGACCAACACTTCTTCGCCTTTTATCACGTATTTCGCATGCATGAAGCGGTGCGGACCGTCGTAGAGCATGACAGTGACGTTGTTCTTCTGAAGCTCGCATAAAATCCCTTTGTCAGGGATACCACCTACAGGGCCTGAATCAAGCAGAAGGGTTATGTTAGCTCCCTTGCCCTTTTGCTCTATCAATTCGTCCATTATCCAAGGATTAGAGAACGTGTATGAAGCTATTTTCAGCTCGTCTGCATCTCTCAAAAAACTGCTAAGAACGGAAAAGCTGCTGTCGGGGTTTGTGAAAGTCGTTATTGATGCGGCATTCACGACACCGGGGCAAAGTACGATCAAAAGCAGGTATTTAACCCACATGTTCATTAATATCGAAAGAGCCTTTAAAAAAGCGTGAAAAAATAACCTACATTGCAGGATGGAAATCTTTAAATATGAATAGTTACTTTAAGGTAGTGAAATAGGTGTGGATATGGGCTATTCTGAAAAGGCTGCTGAGAGCAATATGCCAAAAATCTTTTCAAGAAGGTGTGATTCATGAGTTTTTTGTCAAGCCTATTCGGTCCTCCGAACGTGCCTGTTAAGACTCGCTCTAAAAAACCAGGACAGCGAAAAAAGCCTAGAGTGGTCCGCAGAGTCGTACACGGTCAGGAGTATCCTTTCTACAGGACCAAAAACCTTGGAAAGGCGTTGGAGCGCTCAGGCATACATCATATCCTGACAGGAATAAGGAACAGTGAATGGGAGAGGTTTAAGGACAACGGCCACAAGATGAGATGGCATCCTCACATCATAAACAGCTACAAAATCAATTACGATAATACGCCTGTTCTTTACGTGCCTGGCCAGCGCGGCTATAAACAGCCGAAAGTGCCTGCAGGCAGAAACAGCTTCCAGCCGTTGGGGAACCTTGTCCATTACGAGTTGAGGCTTCCCAGAGGCGAATTCAGCGTAGCCGGCTTCTTTCCACGGGAGTACCTTTATCTCGACATCGCACTGGTTCCTGGAAACGAAGAAACAAGGAAAAGGTCAGAAAGGTACGTGTCGTTCAACGTCATTGGCTACAGAGAAAACAACGTGACAGGCAACATTGACGCTGCTTATTCTAAGCTTACGCGCGGAATCGAGAAGTCGACGTTAAATAAATACGTAAAAGAGGCGCTCAACTCCATAAGCGCCTAGAAAAGGGGTTTAAATACGCCTAAATTAACTACTCTATAGTAACGAAATCTTTAAATATAGTCGGCAGTGCATTACTACCTAGTTGTAGTGAATATAGGTGTGGGTTGTATGAAAAAGAAATATCCAAAAAATGGAATCGGTAAGAGAATCCATTATTGCGGCAGCGGATTCAAAGGCGAGGTTATAAAGGCTCGCGGCATAACTTTCTGCACGTTTTGCGGCCACGAGTTCAGGGAGTGATTGAAAATGCTCTGTGTAAGAGAAGGTCCGATTTACGAGAGAATGAAAGACCTCAATCTGTCAGACCTGATAATAGAACTCTTTGGCAATATTGATTCTAGAGGAAGCTCGGCAAAGCCGAACTTCCGCACTTCAACAGACTACAGAGGAGGCTCAACAGGACATGGTATAGAGTATACAATGCCTTATGACTTTGATATAGGAAGCTACGACCCTCGGACTGGAGAGATACAGGTAAGCAAGTATTTTCCTAATGGCAGGCCTATTTCTGAAAGGGCTCAGAGATACATATTCGCGCATGAAGACGGCCATAGACGGGGTTATGATGAGATTGACACAGCGCTGTTTGCAGAAAGTGCAGCTGACCCTGATTTATGGCTCATGGTAATGGGTTACAGGGCAGCTTTTGCCAAGCAAGGCAGGAACTGCAGGGACGCTGAAGTATACAGGGGCATTACAGAAAGGTACGGAAGAAGCGAAATAGCCCCTCTGCTCAGGGCGATAGACAAGATTGGCGATGAAATAATAGCAGAGGGTAAGAGGTGATTTGGATGGTAGGCAACACAAAGGAATTGATTTATAATCTTTTCGGGGATAGTCAAAGAATACCTACAAGCGGATTGTTCGGCGGACCGCTTGGTTGCTTTGCCAACGAGATGGTAGCAACCGGCTCTGGTGCCTACCCAATATCAGAGGGCAGGCCGATGCCGACTTTCGTATACAGGAAGGGCGAGAAAGGCAGCAAGCCTGACACACCTGGTGCAAAGCCGGGCGATTATTCCGGAGGAAAAGAACCCGGAATGCCGTACATATCAGCAAGGCCTGTTTCAGGTCCTGCAAAAGAGCCGAATACAAAGAAATCTAACGGTAATGCTAAGAAAGGGGTGAAAAAAGTGCCAGTAGATTTGGGAAAACCATTCAAAGAAATTGGGAAGAAAATCGGAGACTTTGGAAAACCGAAGAAAAAGGCTATGCCAGGTCAACCAGAACGGAAATATACCATGCAGAAAGTTAAAGAAGAAATAGACCTGTTAAGAGAGCAGACAGGGAAACTGTCAACATCAGAGAAAGAGATTCTATATAGTGGTACCCATTTAAATGAGGAAATAAGGAATAAAACCTATTCATTGGGAAGAGAGATAAAATATCTAAGCGGGGTTCTCAACGACGACAAAGAAAGGTTTGGCAGAACAGCTAAAGTAGGAAACAAAAAATTTGAATTAACCAAAAAAAATACAAGGAATTCAGCATCTGGTAAATATGTTGCTGAAGCGCAAGACGGGGCTGCTGAATTCATACCAACAGCTGAAGAGGAGTATAGAAGCATCCTAAGCAATATGACGACAACAAAAGAAACAACCAGTAGAATATTGCAAGAACTTACAGACATGTGGGATGCGGTGACGTTCCAAATGGAACGCTATGCAAAAGCTCAGACAGATATCAGAGATGCTTGGGGAACCTACGATGAACAGCTAACAAGTCTCTCAGGAATGAAGACACTGGAAGAGATGGGAAAAGAAAGTCCACTCTACAAGAAATTGGAAGAAATTGGAAAAGACGTATCAGAAGGGAAAGAGCTAGAGAAAGCATATAAAGACCTGTACGAATCTATGGAAACAACTGAAGCATTTCTTGGAGAATATGCATTCAAAGCACGCGGATTAATAGACAGAATAGAAAGAATGGAACCAGCTGTTGACAGAAAGTTGAATGACATAAATAGCTATAACATAGAGCAGGCTTCCTAAAATTGTTTTTTCTTTTTTCCTCTTTAATTCTAAGCCTTTTTCGAACAAATGGACGCACAGAGGTGCGTCAGTTCGTTAACGGCTTAAGCGAAAATGTAGCTTACACTATTAATGGTATAGACTATCCGCGAAGCGGATAGGGTATCTTTTTATTTATCCGATATGTATTATATTCATGGCTTTGGAAGACATAGGTATATTGTTGTTCGTGGATATCCTGAAGATGACTGAATATCCGGGCTCGCCTTTCACAGGCAATATCATAAATGACCTGGTAATGTTCCTTCTCGTGCCTACCATATTCATCATAGTGGTCATCTACACGCTTGTGGGGAGATTGACTCCAAACGGCAAGATAAAATTATTGCTCAGTGTGGGAATATTCCTGTTCATAGTGTTCGGAGGGTATTACCCGATGTTTGCCTACCTCGCAGGTCCGTACTTCCTGTTCCTGATAATATTCCTAGGCCTTATAATGTTCTTCTTCGGCCACTTCGGCCTTCGGAGAGGCGAAACTCAGCACATGCCAGGAAGGGCATTGATGGCTGCCACAGACAACTCGGCAAAAGCCTCTGGAGAAGCACTGCACCATCTGCCAAGCAGGCTTCAGGGCCTTGTTGTTGCGCCCAGCCTGAACATGAGAGACAGGGCAGAGCTGGAAAGGGCTGCCCGTGGGCTAGACCGAGAAATAGAAGACTTACAGAAAGCTTATGATAGAATGGTGGAAACCGGTGCTCACGGTACTGGAGACGTTGCATTAAGGCTTCAGGAAAAACGAAATCAGAGAAGAATGATAGAAGCAGCTCTTACAGGTACTAAATAGTGGTTACAATGCTCGAATTATCTTCTGAAATGGTTGCTTTGTTAACCTCATTTCTGTTCGTCTTTGCTATAATATATGCGCTGCTTATATACACGAACATATTCACGCAATCGAGGCGCTCGGCAGTGATTATATCCCTGGTTATAGCGTTCTTCTCTGTTGTCTACGGCCCCATGGTAAGCTTACTGCAGAACATACTGCCTATAGCAAGCCTGTTGCTCGTATTCCTCTTTTTCATAGTGTTCATCAAGAAGCTTATAGAAGGAGGCGGGATAAAAGACTCAGCGCCCATAACAGTTTCGCTGGCAATACTTCTGGTTGTTCTCGCTTCTACGTGGGGTAGTCTTGGGCTCTATCTCCCTTATCCGCTAACGCCTGATACGGTTTTATGGATAATAGGGATATTCGTTATATTGCTGATATTTCTCGGCGTATACTACCATAATCCGAAGGGGGAACAAAAATAATTAACTATAAAAGCATGGGATGATAAATATTGAAAGAGGATATGTATGGCTGACATCGTAACAACGCTGATGACGCAGTTAAGCTCCATAGGGTTCTTTGAGTTCTTGCTGCCCTGGCTTTTCACGTTCGCAGTTGTATACGGCCTGCTGATGAAGGTCGGGGTCTTTGGAGATGTCAGCAAAAAGGTCTCTCCAGTAATCGCAATAGTAATAGCATTCTTCATAACACCTTATGCAGGCCCCTGGCTTGCAAGCTATTTCTCGACGCTGTCTACGGAAATAGCAATCGTGCTTGCAGGCATACTGACTTTGGTGCTTTTCGCAGGTATGATAGGCTTCAAAGCGGATGAGCTCAAGAGCAAGAAATGGGGCCTTCCCATAGTGGTCGTGATGGCTGCAATCGTGTTCTTCTTTGCCCTTGGCGGCGAGTTTACTGCAGTAACAATCGGTGAGAACACGATAATGACCGTGGTGTTCATCGCGTTCCTGATAATAGCTGTATGGTTCATAACAAGCAACGGAAAGAAGGAAGAGAAGACACAAACAGGTGGAGCTTCATAATGAACGGGTAATTCTGATGGCAAGTCCTTTTGACAGCCTGGTTCTGATGCTGAAAGATATTGGATTTTTCGGATATTTCCTGCCCTGGCTCCTGACGTTTGCTGTCATCTACGGACTGCTTGTAAAGTCCAAAGTTCTGGGAGAGGACCAGAAGATAATCGGGGTTGTTTCCCTTGCGATTTCCTTCTTCGTGATAGGATTCGGCAGCATCGTCCTGGGCGAGTTCTTCGCATCATTGTTCGGGATGGGAATTGTCGTGTTGTCAGTCATCCTGGTAATGGTTCTTTTCGTGGCAATGGCAGGCGGCGACGTGAGCAAGCTTGCAGAGAACAAGCAGGTAATAGCCCTGCTCGTAGGCGTTGGCATAGTAGTCATAATAGCCCTTATGAGCAGTTTCGGCTTGGTTGTCAGCGAGGAATGGCTCACCCTTCTTGCAGTGCTGGTGATGCTTGGAATAGCTTTTGCATTTATAACGAGCAATAACAAATAGGAAGCATGTCTTTATCAGGCTTGCCTGTTCTTCATCTCGTGTATCATCGACGAGAGCGATTCTATGTTCCTTGTTAATGAAGGCAGGAACTGCTTGAACGCTTTCTCTAGGCCTCCGACACGGGCTTCCAAATCTTCCATCTGATTGATGACGTCGTTGACCCTGCTATCCTCTACAGGAGTTTTGATTTCTTCTGCAGGTTTTGCGTTCTTGACTTCAGATTTCAGGGTGTTGAAATCCTCTTCCAGCTTATCCATCTGCTCCTTTATTTTCTGCCATTTTTCCTCAACAACGCCTTCAACAAGCTCTTCCACTATAATTTCCGGGGAGATGTCCTTTGCATCAGCTTCATTCATTTCCGGCATCTCTGTTTCGGAGAAAACGTCCTGTGTAGGCGTCTCTTCCTGGAACGTCTGCGTGAAGCTGCTTTCCAGGCTGCCTCTTTGCGGCTCTGCTACAATAGGCTCTTTCTTCTGGGTATCCTGGCTAACGCCCTGCTTGACCGACCTCAGCATGGCAGCCTCTATCTCATCGTAAGCATATCCCTTGGATTTCAGCTCCCTGATTATGTCCCTGTCGCTGAGGCCGTCTCTCTGCATTGCCTGGATCTCATCCAGAGGTATTGCCTTCTTTGTCTTCTTTTTCCTGAAAAACATTTCACCATCTCTTAGACAATGTGTTCTAGTTTTCTATTTATTTAATTGTTTTTCCTTGTATTTAACCTTTTTTCGAAAGTATCTCTTCCAGCTCTTCCTTTGTCACGAATTCCTGCCTTATGGGGCTGAGCAGGTCGAACATCTTTTCTATCTCCTTCAGGTCCTGTTTTTTCGCGAATTTGTTTATCTGGTTGTTTATCTTTTCCAGGTTGTTCTTGAGCTTTGATATGTCGTTCGTGGCTTCGTTGACGATAACATCCAGGTCAGAGAACTTCTCGCTGATTTTGTCTGTCCTTGAAAGGTTTGCAGCCTCAAGCGAGCTCGTCTTTTCCTCGAGAATGGATATCCTTTGCTCCAAGTCGCGGAGTCTCCTGCTCTCCTCGTTCGTCCTCCTGACCAATTCCTGGAGAATCATCTGAAACTTGGAATCCTCTGGCATCTAAGACCATCTCGTTTGCTAATTAAAGTTGTCTTTTCCTGTATTTTAAGTTTTAGTTTAATCGAAAAAGGCTTAAAACAATTAGAAAAAATAGTTAAGTAGTTGCTATGGTCTGCGAATATGAGTATGACGAAGAGAAGCAGTGCATAAGGATAAACTGCCTGGGCTGCATATACGGATGTTCTATAGAAGACAGCGATGTATGCATGGCAACCACGATTGACAAGCTGATAGAGTTAAAGCGCCTGGTCCGTGTAGTTTTGGCAGAGAACAGGGAGCATGAATACGACTTCGGGGACATAAAGCTTCTTCTGGAAATAGCAAACTCGATTGAAAGGATATCAAGGGAGGGAATAGTCGCGCTGAGGAATATAGTGATATCCGAGTGCGAGGAAGAAGCGCCGGAACGCTACGCATTCCTGAGGAAACTGCTTAACGATCTCAGGTACGATCCTATAGAGGCTTACAAGAACCTGTTGCGGGAGATACGCCACTCACGGACGCGGAGCGAAAAAGAGGACGAGATACACAGGAAGTGCAATGCTCATTATATAGAAAACACGCTTCTTCCGATAAAGAGTATGCTCGACAGATGCAGGTTGATACAGCTTTCTAAAGAGCGGCTGACAGAGCACAAGGACCGCTCTCTTTACAGGAAGATATTCCACCCCAGCATAAGGCCAAACTTCATGTATACCAGGTATGTTTCGCTTCCGCCGTCGAACGCAGAGCTCATAGAGAAATATGAGTTAGGAGGCACGGATGTGGAGATATACCAGGTGCCCAACAACGTGAGAAAGCTGTACTACCTGATACCGCCGGAATTCAAGCTCAAGGAAAATGAATACACTCTTTTAGATACTGCACGCCAGTATCTGGGCCGGCACGAGCCGGGAGAAACGGAACTGGAGCATCCTGAGCGTGTAAGGGAGAACATATTCCGTATAGGCCTGGACATGCTGAGGGATATCGCAAGGGAGCAGAAGATAGACGTAACGGAAGAAAAGCTGGAGCACCTTGCAAACATCCTGGTAAGGTATACGATAGGTCTCGGGGTACTCGAATTGTTCCTGGAAGACGAGAACATACAGGACGTGGAGATAAACTCTCCTGTTGGCCAGCTTCCTGTATATGTTTTCCATAATAACCACCTTGAATGTGAAACGAATATCGTGCCAAGCAGGGAAGACGCGGAGTCATGGGCAACACGATTCCGTTTATCAAGCGGCCGCCCTTTAGATGAAGCGAATCCTGTGATGGATACAGAGCTTATCGTGCCTGGCGGTCGCGCAAGGGTAGCAGCGATCACTAGGTCACTCTCGCCAGACGGCCTCGGCTTTGCGTTCCGTCGCCACAGGTTCAGGCCCTGGACATTCCCCCTGTTCATAAAAAACAGGATGATGGATTCTCTTTCTGCGGCAGTGTTATGGTTCACCATAGACGGTGCAAGAACGATGCTTATAGGAGGAACAAGAAGCTCAGGCAAGACAGCCTTCCTAGGTTCCTGCATGGTGCAGATAATGCCCAAGCTGCGAGTAATAACTGTCGAAGATACGCTGGAGCTGCCTGTCGAGCAATTGCGGGAAATTGGTTATAATATAGAGCGCCTGAAGTCGCGTTCCGTAATAACCCGCGTGGAGACGGAGCTTCCTGCTGATGAGGCGCTGCGCACCGCGCTGCGTCTGGGCGATTCCTGCCTGATAATAGGCGAGGTACGCAGCAGGGAAGCGCTGGCTTTGTATGAGGCAATGCGCATTGGCGCGCTCGCCAACGTAGTTGCAGGCACTATTCACGGCGAATCTGCATACGGAATCTTCGACCGTGTCGTTAACGACCTTACAGTACCTACAACAAGCTTCAAAGCCACGGACCTGATAGTCATATGCAATATGTTAAGGTCTCCGGACGGGCTGAACTCTTTCCGCCGCGTCGTCGAGATGACTGAGGTCCGTAAGCACTGGAAAAGCGACCCAATGGATGAGAATGGCTTCGTGAATCTGTTTGAATATTCAGCCCGCGAGGATTCGCTCAAGCCAAGCAAAACTCTTCTGATGGGTGAATCAGAAATCTTAAACAACATAGCAGAGCGCGTCCGCGAATGGAAAGGCCGCTGGGACGCTGTGTGGGGGAACATAGAACTCAGGGCGAACGTGTTCGACACGCTTGTAAAATATGCAACTTCAAAGAACAAGCCAGAGCTTCTGGAAGCTCCTTTCGTAATGGAGTCGAATTCTAAATTCCACTTAATAAGCAGTGCGGTTAAGGAAGAGCTGGGCGCTCTAGACAGCAAGGTAATATACGGCAAGTGGCACGAGTGGCTCAGAAACTTCTAGCCAACCACGGATTTTTATAGCAACTGTTACAAATATAATTCAGGTAGTTATGCCTCTGGAAAGAAGGAAGAAAGCGCTGGAGATACCGAGCTCCCGCGAGAGGTTGGTCAGGGAGAATCTCAGGGAGCTCAAGAAGCTTGAATCGCGCGAGTACAAAATATACAAGGAAGAAGAAAAGCTGGCAACGCTGCCGCGTACTCTCTACGAGAAGGCGTGCAGGATCTCGTACAGAATAATAAAAGTCACGCCTGACAAGAAGACAGGCAAGATGCTGAAGGACGCGATAGAATTCTCACATCTCAGGGTTACGCCTAGCCAGGTTGCTTCTTTCACCATAGTATTCGCGATGCTTGTCTGCTTCCCGACACTTATACTGACGGCAACAAGGATTTTCCTTGCCTCGCCTGACCCTGTTACAGGAGATATAGTGCCCGGCTTCGGCCTGGATGCCGGCTACAGCATGCTCATATTCGTTCTTGCGATCCCGTTCACTTACTACATATACGTCTATCCTGTGCACACGAAGAAGAAGTACGAGATGGACGCAGGCTCGGAAATCGTAACCATGATAATGTACATGGCAATGTACATGAGGAATACACCCAACCTAGAGGGCGCACTTAGGTTCGCTTCAGAGAACATTTCAGGCCCGCTTGGTTTCGAGCTCAGGAAACTCCTCTGGGATGTCGAAATCGGTAACTATCTTACGGTAAACGAGGCCCTTCTTGCTTACACGAAGAAATGGTCGCGAAACAGGGAATTCATCGAGGCGGTTGAGATAATAATAACCTCGCTCAATCAGAGCGGTGAAAGAAGGGTTACGATGCTTAACGAAGCAATAAACATCATACTCAGGGGCAACATGGAGAATGCGAAGCACTTCAACCAGAGCCTCAGAACGCCTGTTACTGTCGTGCACGCCATGGGCATAGTGCTCCCTGTACTCGGCCTTGTGCTGTTTCCCATAGTAGCGTTCTTCCTCAACGTAGACATAATGGCGCTCTTCATAGGATATGACATATTGCTTCCTGTGTTCCTTTTCTTCATAATAAAGAACATACTGGAGAAAAGGCCCGCCACCTTTTCCAAGATAGACATATCTGACAATCCCAACATACCCAAGGAAGGAAGATTCAGATTCAGGAAGAGGGACATAAAAGCATGGCCGATTGGAATCCTCTCAAGCATTGCAGTGTTTTCAATCGCTTTTCTGATATACATGGCAGAGGGCCAGAACGGGGTACTCTCGCCTGTGCTCTTTGTATTCTCCGTTGCGATAGGGCTTTCAACCTACTTCATTCTGGTCTCTTCACCTTTCCTAAAGGTAAGGTCAACTACAAGGGACATTGAGAGCGAGTTTGCAGAAGCGCTGTTCCAGATGGGAGAGCAGATATCCAGCGGTGTGCCCATAGAACTCTCCATGGAACATTCAGTAAGGAGAATAGGAAACCTCAAGATAAAGGAATTCTTCCAGAAAGCGCTGAATAATATAAGCCAGCTCGGATTGACATTCGAGCAGGCGTTCTTTGACAAGAAATACGGGGCAGTGAACCTCTATCCATCAAGGCTTATAAAGTCTGTTATGCGTGCTGTCTCGGAGTCCTCGCGCAGGGGAGTGAAAACAGCCTCTATGGCCATGCTTACCATATCCAGATACCTGAAAGGGATTCACCGCACGCAGGAAGATGTCAAGGACGAGCTCAGCGAAACGCTGAGCTCGCTGAGGTTCCAGGCGTTCTTTCTCTCACCGATGATATCAGGCGTCGTCGTCACGCTTGGTATAGTAATACTCACCATACTTGAAGGCCTGGGCGCATCAACTGCAGGGTTCTCTTTCATGGAGCTGCCGCTTCTGCTGAATGAAATAAATGTCACCTCTTTCCAGTTCGTCTTCGTGGTTGCTGTATATCTGTTCGAGACCTGCTTGATACTCTCTTTGTTTATAAACGGCATAGACAACGGAGAGGACCCGATAGAACTTAAAAGTTTGGCTGGATATTCACTGGTAATAGGATTTGTAGTCTTTATGACAACGCTGTTCATAACGTTCATGATATTCATGCCTTTGCTGACGCCGTTGTTGGGACTCGTATAAGTGGTGTTTATGAGATGCCATTACGAAACAGAATTAACGCTATAGTATCAACTTGGGTGCTTTGAGAATGAAAATAGCCATGTTCACGGATACTTACGACCCCCAGGTAAACGGCGTTGTGAAATCCATAAAGGAATCCTCGAATGAGCTGAGGAAATGCCATCACAAGGTATACATCTTCTCGCCTGAGTCGCCGCAATTCATAGCAATAAGCAGGTTCGTAAAATCCATGAAATCGGTGCCTTTCATAAAATATCCGGGCTACAGGATAGCGATACCGTATTCCGTGTTCATAGATCCTGTGTTCAGAAAGACGAAATTCGATGTGGTGCACGTGCACACGCCTTTCTCGCTCGGCGTTGCAGGGATGGTACTTGCGAAATACCACAAGATACCGCTTGTGGGTACTTTCCATACACTCCTGCCTGAGTACGTACACTATTACATAGAGCGCCTGCGAAGGTTCGGCTATGCACGTCATCTCACAGGCAAGGCGATGTGGAAATACTGCTCATGGTTCTACAACAGGTGCGACTGTATAATAGCGCCTTCAGAGGAGATAAAGGAACTGTTGAAAAAGAAGGGCTTCAAAAAGGAGATAAAAGTCGTGCCCACAGGAGTGAGGATAAAAAGGGCTGACGAAACGAAGGCAGCACTGAAAAAGAAGTATGGCTTCAACAGCAACAAGGTAATACTCCATATAGGCAGGATAACAAAGGAGAAGAACATCATGATAATACTGGATGCTCTCAAGAAGCTTCTCAAAAAGGACAAGAAAATAAAGTTCGTGATTGCGTCGGACGGTCCCCACAGGGCTGAGCTGGAGAACTACACGGAAAGGCTGGGGCTGAAGGAAAACGTGGTCTTCACCGGCTATATATCGCCGAAAAGGCTTTATGAACTCTACCGAATGTCAGACGTATTTGTAATGGCTTCAAAGACAGAGACCCAGGGCCTTGTACTTATGGAAGCAGTAACCAACTACGTGCCGATAGTTGTGATGAACTATCCTGTCATATCCGACTTCGTGAAAAAGAATGGCGTGGGATTCGTTGCAAACAAGAACAACTTCTCCGAGATGGTTGGCAAAGCCCTGCACAACAGGAAAGCCAGAAAGAACTTCATGAACAACGGGAAGAAACTGCTGCATGAATACAGCATAAATGCGTGCGCGAAGAAACTCGCAAAGATATACTCCGAATTGTATTAACCCCAGTACTCAGGCAACGATTTGCGGTTTAGGAAATAAGTGAGCGTTGCCTTAAGGTTCAATTTCAGGAATTTAAGCATGCCTCTCCGCATCCGCCTCGATGAAACGAATATTCCTATGTCGTCCATGAAAAAAAAGCGGCCGTACAAAGAGATTCTTCTTGCCATATCGTGGTCCTCGTTGGTAAGGAGGTTTGAGTCGAAACCGCCAGCCTTTCTGAAAGTCGCAGCATCGAAGGCAAAGCAACAGCCGTTGGTAATTATGAACCCTGCCCTTGTGGCGTATTTCACGAGAAGGTTCCAGAACCACACGAGACTGGTATCGGTTTTTTGCTTGAAAATGCAGCCGACTATTGGCTCTTTGAAATTACCCTTTAATCTCTTAAGAAAATCCCCTGGAACGACGACATCGGAATCAATGAACACCAATATATTTCCGCGGGCTTTTTTTGCACCCGTGTTCCTCGCCACTCCGGGCCCTCTCCTCTTTTCGAACAAGACCTTCGCGTATTTTCTTGCTATCCTTACTGTGTTGTCTTGGCTGTGGCTGTCAACCACGATTATTTCGTAACGGCCTTTCTGCTTCCTTATAGATTCAAGGCAATCCCCTATGTATTGTTCCTCGTTCTTCGTGGGAATTATGAAAGTGAAGTCTACTTCCGGCATAGGATTCCCATTTCCCATATGTTCTCGCTGCTTGCAACAGGTTTCATGCCTAAAGATACTACCATATCAAATACCGTCTCTCTCTTCAGCGGTTTTTCATAGCCGACAAATTCCTCGAACTTGTCGCCTAAAAACGCCCGGAACGTCTTGTACCGCACAGTGGGATGGGGGAAAAACAAAATAAGGTGGCCGCCCTTCTTCACAGCATCTACGTGGACTTTTATCAGGTTCACCTGGTCTTTACCCTTGAAATGCTCTATAAGCCCGTCGCTGAACACCAGGTCGAACTTGTTCCTGTATTTGAGTGACAGGGCACTTCCTATTCTGTAGTCGATGCTGGGATGGTTGTTCGTATCAAGAAATACCTGTCTTGCCTCAAGTGAGTTGTCCACAAGCACCGCCGATCCGCCGTATATATCGAGTATTCGTTTTGTCAATAAGCCGGAGCCTGCGCCTATCTCCAGTATCCTTGGGTTTTTTATACGCCCTATATTGCTCTGCCTCAGCAGTTTCTTGTAGCTTCTGAACGAAACAGACCAGAACAGGTCCATCAAAAATTTGTTCTTGCCGTAAACGCTCCAGTACTTGTCCCACGCCATCAAACCACTACCCATACTATATACGCAACACAATAAAAGCATGCCCCTGCCGAGAGATTCGTGTCCTTTCTTCCGTGGGCATTTCGAACTCGGATTATCAGGTCCGCAACCTGACGTCCTTTCCGGCATCCTTTTAGCTTTTTTTGTAATCGCTTTTTCCAAAAGGGCTGAATCCATTAGACTACAGGGGCTTTTTTATATCTAGCAGTTATAGAGATTTAAAAAGATTATCGTACCAATAAATAAGGAGATTGCCATGGCTTTAAAATGTGTATCTTGTCATATAAATCTTGCTTCAGAAGATAATTTTAGCAAGTTCAAGTGCCCTGCATGCGGAGAAGGGGACATCGTAAGATGCGAGGAATGCAGGAGGAAGTCCACACCCTATGAATGCGGGTGCGGTTTTGAAGGGCCTTAGGCGATTCTATGGGTATGGTTGCTGTCACGTTTAAAGTCATGCCTGGTTCTGCTGATGCGGACCTTGATGCCATTAAGAAACAGGTCAAGGAAAACCTGTCACGGATAAAGAATATCAAGCTGGAACAGGTAGAGGAGAAGCCTGTTGCGTTCGGCCTAAAGTGCCTGGAAGTCCTTGTTACTATGCCTGATACCGGTGGCACGGACAAAATAGAGGAAGAGATAGCCAACGTGCCTGGCATCGAGTCTGTAAATACCGAAGACGTGACATTAATATGAAAAAGGCTCTGATGGCGATCTACTCATCAGCTCCTGTCTGGATATCCCTTCTCGTCGGTTTCCTATTCCACTTCAGTTTGTTTGACACCCTAATCCTTGCAATCATGTCTGAGGCAGCCATAATATTCATGATTTTCCTGTCAGGCAGGCTCAACTTCGAGCTCTTCAGAAAAATCACGCATATTGTAGGGATATTGTTCATCATATACATGGTATATGCGAATGCCGACAGGAACCTTTTGTTGTTGGTCATAGGAATAGCTGCTGCTCTCTCGTTGCCTGTATACATTTGCCCGATACGGTTCCCTGACACAATAAAAAACCTGGCTGTAAAATCCGTGAGAAGCGGCGAACGTTCTATACGCTGCGTTACTCATTTCCTTGTTGCTGCATTCATCATGCTCCTGTTCCTCCCCTACAGCTTCGTAATACTCGGTTTTCTGATAGCGTTGATAGGAGACCCTGTTGCGTTCATAGTAGGAACCAGGTATGGAAAAAGGAAGATAGTTGGTGAGAAGACTCTAGAAGGCTCCCTTGCATTCTTTATCTGTGTCCTGTTTGCGATGTTACTTTTGGGTATCAACTTTGCAACAGCGGTTGTATTAGCATTCACAGGAGCAGTAGTCGAGCACGTAACCGTGAAGTATCTGGATGACAATGCAACAGTGCCAATCGTAACATCCTTTGTATATTATTTGGTTTTTCTGGTGTAGAAGTCGTCACTCAGCTTTCTTCCTGTCTGCTTTTCCCATTCCTTTATACTTATCCCGAACTTCTTCTGCGACTTGTCCCTGTACCACTCAGGAACTACATTGAAAGCGCAGAACGGGATAATCCTGCCTTCAGGCATTGCGTAGTGTATGCAGCAGCGATTGACCCGCTCTATATCGTAATTATAAAGGTCCTGGAAATGCATCATTCCTATGAACAATGATTTTCTATGGAACTCTCCAAGAGCTTCATAGTTGTGTTTTACCAGTGCATTATATAATAGCTTTGCAAGGCTGAACTCTTTCGGCTGCTTCTCCTTGTCTATGAAGCTCCCTATTTTGTATAGCAATTTCAAACCGGCAACATGCTTGCTCTTGCCTGATTTTATATCCCCTGCCTTCTCGTCAAGGTATTCGAGCAAGCCATCTATGTTGACAAACCTTGTTATAGGGAGCAGTTTTCCATCCTCCTTGAATACGTATGTTCCCATGCCGCAGGCGAAGTGCGTTGAGAGCTTGTACTGCGGCTTCTTCGTGAATGCCTCGACAAAATTGCTGAATGGCATGGACGCAGGCACAGGATAGAAGTCGTCCTTTGTTATCTGACCATCTGTCTGCTCCTCTATCTTCTGTATGGTGTCAGGTATTGTTATCCTGTATTTCTCCCTTTCAGTGCGGGGCATTCTTCCCACAAGGGAGACGGGCTGGTAATTAACAGACTTCACTATATCCATGTTATCCGATGCATATTTGATTATAGCGCCTATCTCATTATCATTGACTGATTTTATTACCGTAGGCACCAGAACGACTCCGATGCCTGCTTTCCTGCAGTTCTCAAGAACGCCAGGCACCTCCCAGTGGTTCTTCGGGTTCGTCTTCGCGCTGACACCATCAAAGCTAAGGTACAAAGTATTGACGCCTGCTTCGCGGAGCTTCTTCGTGAGCTCTAGATTCCTGGAAATATTTATTCCGTTCGTATTCAACTGTACGTGGTCCATTCCCTCCTCTTTGGCTATCTTTATTATTTCAATAAGGTCCTTCCTCATGGTAGGCTCCCCGCCGGTAATCTGCAGTGCGTTGCACGGGACAGGTTTCTCGTTTCTGAGGGTTTTTATCATATCCCTTATCTGTCTCAGTGTTGGTTCGTAGACATAGCCCTGTTTCTGCGCGTAATAAAAGCAGTACCAGCACCTCAAATCACATCTATTCGTGACAGCAATGTTTGCAAGCGCGGTATGGCTCTTATGCAGTTTGCACAGACCGCAGTCCCTGGGGCAGTCAGGCTTTTCCTTAGCCACGTTCGGGTTTTCTACTCCTACTCCGTCGTTTGCGTATTTTTTTGCCCGCATGTACATATCATAAGAGCCCCAGTAGAGGTCCTTGAAAACGCCGTGTTTCTCGCACTTTTTTGAAATCCAGACCTTGCCGCCTTCCTCGTACACGTCGGCTGATATTTTCTTCAGGCACTCCGGGCACAACGAAAGGGTTTTTTTTATAGGCTTCATATTATCTACCTAATTGATGGACTTCAGGCTCCAGCTTAAACTTTTACTAATTATTAAAAGTTCTAAATTTTTAAAGTTATCCCTTCAATTATAGTCATGGGCATGGACAAGATATACTCGACGTTCGCGGCAACAGCAAGCTCCATAGGCTACAGCGAGGTCCATGGAAAAATAATCGCTGCGCTGCTCATAAGCAACAAACCGCTTTCGCTGCAGAATCTCAGCAAGAAGACAGGTTACTCGCTCGCCTCCATATCGCTTTCCTTGGACCTTCTGGAACTCGTAGGGATAATACGGAAATTCCGGAAAAACAGGAAATTGTACGTGAACATGGAAGGCGATATCCTGGAAGGGCTCAGGAACGCGCTGCTTTTCAAGATACAGAAAAACATAATCACGACGACAGCTGAATTCGAAAAGTACAAGAACCAGGAGTCCGAAAAGGCGATAAAGATTCTTGAGAAGCAGATAAAGCGCCTCGAGAAATACGTGAACGAGCTTGCAAAGATCGAAATACCGAAGGAATAGCTGTTATATGCAAGAGGTCAGGTGACCAAATCACTGAATCCATTTAAGAATTTTACCGGTTCTACTTATTTATGGGCATACAGCTGACGAACATAGTAGAGGGAAAGGAAATAACATTAACAGACCTTTTCGACAAAAAAATAGCAATAGATGCGTACAACTGGATATACCAGTTCCTCTCGATAATAAGGCAGAGGGATGGCGAGCCGTTAAAGGATTCTCGCGGCCGGATAACCTCCCATCTTTCAGGCTTGTTCTACAGGACCATAAAGCTGATGGAAGCAGGCATCAGCCCTGTGTACGTTTTCGACGGGAAGCCGCCTGAATTCAAGAAATATACCGGTGAGCATAGACGGGATGTGCGTGCAGAAGCAGCAAAGGAATGGAAGGAAGCTCTCAAAAGAGGGGATTACGAAGAAGCGAAAAAGTATGCACAGAGGTCGGCAAAAATAACGGACGAGATAATCGAAGACAGCAAAGAGCTGCTTACTGCCATGGGCATCCCTGTTATACAGGCTCCTTCAGAAGGCGAAGCGTTATGCTCTGTCATGGTAATTCAAGGAGATGCCTATGCTGCAGCTACCCAGGACTATGACCCACTGCTTTTCGGCTGCCCCCGCCTGGTTCGCAACCTTTCTATAACAGGGAGGAAGAAGAAAGGAGCCTCACATATGCTCATAAATCCGGAACTGCTGGTTTTGAAAGACGTTCTTGACAGACTTGGCGTAAAGCAAGACCAGTTGATTATAGCAGGAATCCTTATCGGGACAGATTACAATATCGGCGGCGTTTCGGGGTTCGG
>CAYVZO010000003.1:0-27048 GCA_964456345.1 uncultured archaeon
ATTTCTCCCGCGTGATAGTTACAACGAACTGCGGAGGAATCGATGCCCGGTTCGAGGAAGAGCCAGTTTGCTCCTAGTTACCCCTCTCTTTGGTCCACTTGAATTTCCTTGCATCGCGGCCAAGCTTTAGCATGTTCTTCTCGCATTTCTTGCTGTCGAAATAGAGAACCTTGCCTGTTTTCTGGACGAACATGACTCCTGTGCCCGGCTTTATGACCTTATTGCAGAATGAACATTTAGGCATCGTTATCACCTGAAAATTATTAAAGGGAAAGCGATAGCACCAGCCATCGCTTTCGACATTACTTATCGCCTTCCATAGCTCTGTGATGAGTCCATCTCCGTCTCCCGCAGCATTATGAAATCTCCTACCCTTATCGGGCCTATAACATTCCTTGTAAGTACCTTGCCCTTGTCCCTGCCTTCTGTAAGCTGGCACTTTACCTTGAATATTCCCTTGGTCCCCTGTCTACCTAAAACAGTTATAACTTCAGCTGGTGTGGAATCCTGCATAACAAATCAGCTACTGTTTCTTGGATATATCCTCGAGTTTCTTCTTTGCTTCGCCTGCATCAGTAATCGCAAGTGACGCAGCAGAAACGTCTATGCCTGCTGCCCTTCCGAGTTCTGATTTGCTCGGAACTTTCAGAAGCGGTATCTTCTTTTCGTCGCACAGGGGCGCAAGGTGCATTATCACCTCAGGTGGGTCAACATCCTCTGCAACTATAACAGCCTTTGCAACTCCCCTCTCTACTGCCTTTGTCGCCTCATTGACACCTTTCTTTACTTTTCCGGTCTCCCTGGCTATCTCGATTACCTCCAGTATGTCCTCGGGTTTTGTCATAGGTTTTCACCTCATTACAAAGATACAAGGTAAATCTATTTAAATCGAATCAATTTTTTTAAACATATTATAAAATCCGGTTTTAATATGTTGGCTAACCTTAAAGGTTGTTTAACATATCCAATTCAGCTTTGCTGAACTAAATGTATTTAAATTGAGCTTTTCTAAAAAAGCTCAAGCAAAAGAAACTGCCACATTCCACGACATAACATGGTCTAGACTAAATGCACTAGCATTTAGGGTAGCTATTATAAAATAAAGATAAGAATCTACGACATAACATGGTCTAGACTAAATGCACTAGCATTTAGGGTAGCTATTTAAGAATTTTGGCATAATTGTGATGGTATGGAAAGCAAATTTCTCAGGGTCAAATGCAACGGATGCAAGAACGAGCAGATTGTTTTCAACAAGGCTTCGACTGTTGTCAAATGCCTTGTTTGTGGCAAGGTCTTGGCTGAGCCGAAAGGCGGTAAAGTTGAGATAAAGACTAAGATACTTCACTCGGTCAACAGGTGAGAAAATGGTCAAGAAGAGAGGACTGCCTTCTGTCGGCGAGCTTGTATTATGCAAAATAGTCAGGATAAACCCCAACTCCGCCATTGCGCTCCTTGAAGAATACGATGTAGAAGGCATGATTCATATATCCGAGATAAGCCGCGGATGGGTCCGGGATATAAGGAAGCACATAAAGGCAGGCCAGCTTGTTATCGCAAAAGTCATAGGCGTTGAAAGGCGATACGTCAGCCTTTCCATGAAAAGAGTCGACCCTAGCCAGGAAAAGCAGAAGATGAAGGACTACAAGCTTAATCAGAAAGCCGAGAAGATGCTGGAAATCGCCTCAAAGGAGATGAAGGTAAGCCTTGACAAGGCATATGAAACAGCCGGCTATCCTATACAGGATAATTTTGGCTCCCTTTACGAAGGCTTCAAGTTAGCCCTCAAGAAACCCGAGGCGCTGAAAGAAATCCTGACCGGAGAATGGGTGGAAACGCTGAGACGGATAGCTGAGAAGAACCTGGAACAGAAAGAAGTCGAGTTCAAGAGAAAGCTTGTTATCAAAAGCTATGAGCCTGACGGAATAGACAAAATAAAGAAACTGCTCAAAGAAGCCGAAAAAATGGGTTTGAGTGTGAGCTACATAGCTGCGCCCGAATACCTGATAAGATACACTACAAAGGACGTCAAGAAAGGCAAGAAGGAGTTCTCTGAAAAGCTTGAAAAGATTGCCGAGCTTGCCAGCAGGAGCGGGGTCGAGAATGCTATTGAGAAGATGCAGTAAATGCGGACGTTATTCTTTGTCTGAAGAATGCTGCGGGATACTTACAAAGAACCCGCATCCTCCGAAATTCTCAATAACTGACAAATATGGAAAATACAGAAGGCTTGCAAAAAACTTTAAGAACAAGGATGACAAATAGAAATAAAAACGCTTCTTGAGAGATGTCATATATGGAGACTACGATAAAGGTTCTGGAGAAGGTCAGCCTGAAGAACCCTGTATTCATAGAAGGGCTCCCGGGCATAGGAAACGTAGGGCGTATATCTGCAGGCTATTTAATTGACCAGCTGAAGATGAAAAAGTTCGCAGAACTGTATTCACCGCATTTCCTGCCCCTTGTCATACTGCACAACAGCTCCGTAGCCCAGATGCTTAAATGCGAGTTCTATTGCTACAAAGGCAAGAGGGACTTGATTGTACTTACAGGCGATACGCAGAGTATTTCGCCAGAAGGCCATTACGAAGTATGTGACAAGGTGCTTGACTTCGTGGAAAAGTTCGGTACAAAAGAGATAATAACCCTGGGCGGTTTTGCCGAGGAGAAGGAAGTTGAAGAGCCGAGAACTATAGGAGCTGTGAACGACAAGAAGCTGCTGAAGAAATACGAGAAATACGATATAGACTTCTCAAAAGGACAGCCCATAGGCACCATTGTAGGCGCCTCTGGCCTGCTGCTCGGCCTCGGAAAGATGAGGAATATTAACGCACTATGCCTCATGGGCGAAACTCTGGGGCTGCCCCTGGTAACGGATCCGAAGGCAGCTGACACCGTACTCCGCGTCCTAATGAAAATACTCGAAATCGATGTCGATCTCACAAAGCTCGAAAACACCATAAAGGAGATGGAAGAAAGGATTAAAAAGACTGAAGACATACATAAAAAGATGTTACAGGAGATGCCCAAGACCAAGGAAGATGTCAAGTATATAGGCTGATTTTGGTGGTTTGATGTTCAGTTACGAAGGACTCACAAGATTCGAGAAAACGAGGATTATATCTGCCCGCGCCTTGCAGATATCTATGGGCGCACCAGTGTTGATAAAGACCTCCCTGCACGACCCAAGGACGATAGCAAGGGAGGAGTTCGAGAAGAACGTACTGCCTATAACAATCACGCGCACGATGCCGGGAAAGACATAATTTATATAATCATATAACCTTATTCTAAGCATGATAACAGGAATCAAAGCCAAAAAGATACTGGACTCTCGCGGTAAGCCGTCTGTAGAATGCAGGATAGAGACAGAAAGGGGCGACGTCAAAACATCCATACCGTGCGGTGCCTCTCGTGGAGATTACGAGGCTTTCTTCATAGACAACGAAGAGGCCTTGAAAAACATAAATGGAATAATCGCAAAAAAGCTCCAGGGAATGGAAATAGACCAGAAAGTTATAGATGAACTCCTTATAAAGATGGACGGGACTGACAACAAGAAGAACCTGGGAGCAAACGCTATACTCCCTGTTTCTATAGCTGTCTGCAAGGCAGGTGCACTTGCCCGCGGCGTTCCCTTGTACAAGTACATACAGGAGCTTTCAGGAGCGAGGCTTGCCATACCTAAACCTATGATGGTATTCATAGAAGGCGGGAAGCATTCCCATCCTGAATTCGCGTCTACGGATGTTCAGGAATTCATGGTGGTACCCGACGGCAAGACTTTCGAGGAATCCATGGAAATCGGCAGGCAGGTGTATAAGAAACTAGGAGATTATCTCGCCTCCAAAAATCTGAGCATAGAGATAGGCGATGAGGGCGCTTTTATACCGAAGCTCGCCTCGAACGAAAACGCCATAGAAATACTCACGAACGTCATCGAGGGTTCCGGCTACAAAAAATGCGTTTCCATCGCAATCGACGCTGCTGCATCCGAATTCTACCAAAACGGCATCTATTCCCTCAGGAAAGAAAAGAAAGGCATGAGTTCATCCGATTTGATAGAACTCTACGAGGAATGGGTCGGGAAATATCCTATAACAAGCATAGAAGACGGCCTGTCGCAACACGATGCCGAAAGCTGGAAAGAGCTCATGAAAGGGCTCGGCAAGAAAGTAAATATAGTGGGGGATGACCTTACTGTCACGAACATGGAAAGGCTGAAAATGGTCAAAGACAGGATAAACGCAGTTATAGTAAAACCTACGCAGATAGGCACTGTCAGCGAAACGATAAGCTTTTCGAACATGGCTTCAGAGAATAAGATGGATATCGTGGTTTCACAAAGGGGTGGAGAAACAATGGACACTTTCAAGTCTGACCTGTGCGTTGCAATAGGCGGGAAGTTCGCAAAGTTCGGCGCGCCTTCGCGCCCCGAACGTATCGTGAAATATGACCGTCTTCTTGAAATAGAGAAAGAGCTTGCTCACCAGTAGGTGTCGCCTTCTTCCCGGCTTATCTTAAAAACAAGGGTTTCTACAGGCTCGTTGCCGTTGTTTTCCAGGATGTGTAACTGGTTCGGTTTACAAACCATGACATCACCAGACTTGATGTTATGCTCTTTGCTGCTGATGGCCATTTTTGCATTTCCCCTCAGCACGTAGAAAATTCAGTCTGCTTTTTGTGGTGGTGCTCCCTGACCCTTTCGCCTGGATCTGACCCTACAACCTGTATCCTTGTTCTTCCGTCCGTAATCAATATTTTCTTGGAATAATCCTCTCTTTTTATCCAGTCTGGACTGTTCATAACCTTCTTGTTAGAAAATAAGTTTTTAAGCGTTAATGTCTAATGAAAAGAGTGATACAAATGGTTAAACCACAGGAAAAGCTGCTCATTCCCAGGGAGAAATACCTGTCAGCAGGCGTACACATAGGCATGACTGTAAAGACGAACGACATGAAGAGGTTCATATATAAGATACGTCCGAACGGGCTTGCTGTCCTCAACATAGGAGAGGTCGACAAGCGGGTTGGGTACGCTGCCAACATGATGTCTGGCACAAGCAATATACTTGTCGTATCAAAGAAGGACAACAGCCAGGAACCTGCCAAGAAATTCGCAGAGGTGGTCGGGGCAAAATGCATAGCAGGAAGGTTCATGCCGGGCTCGCTGACGAATCCTACGTACAAGCATTTCTTCGAGCCTGATATTCTGGTAGTGACCGATCCTCTCGCAGACAAGCAGAGCATAAAAGAAGCTGTCCAGATGAGGATTCCTATCATAGGCTTCTGCGACACTTTCAACGAAACGTCTTTCCTAGACCTCGTGATACCGTGCAACAACAAGGGGAAGAAGTCCATGGCGCTCCTGTTCTGGCTGCTTGCAAAGCTCGTCCTGAAAGCAAGGGGCGAGAAATTTGACATGAAGCCCGAAGACTTCGGCTACGAGTAGCTCTTTAAGCGTTTCCTTCTTAGTCTTATAATGCGAAACCCCGCGGCAGCAGGCTTCTATCCCTCAGAGAACCTAGAGCCTGCTGTAAAGCAATATCTTGTGTCTCAAAAGAGCATGAACGCCTTAGGCGTTGTAATTCCTCACGCAGGCTATGCATTCTCAGGCTCTGTTGCAGGCACGACATTGAAAACAGCCAGCACTGGCAAAAAAAACTTTGTATTATTCGGTCCTAACCATACAGGCTACGGACCAGACATAGCAATGAGCAGCGAGGACTGGAAAACACCGCTCGGTATCGTGAAGAATAACAGGAAGCTTATTAGCGAATTGAAGGACACCATCAAGATAGATGAGGATGCCCACAGATACGAGCACTCTTTGGAGGTGCAGCTGCCTTTCCTGCAGGTGCTGTACAAAAATTTTACCATAACTCCGGTATGCATGCAACACCTGGGGCTTGGGAGGCTTGAAGAATTGTCAAAGCTGTTCAGCAGCGATAGCTTCTATATAGCAAGCAGCGATTTCATACACTTCGGGCCTATGTACAATTACGTTCCCGTAGACGGCAGCATCGAAGACCAGCTTGAATGGGTAAAGAATACTGATGAAGAACTGGCAAAGAAGATATGCAGTCTCGACGTAGAAGGGTTCTATAATTCTGTTATCGACAACGGATACAGCGTTTGTGGCTTCGTGCCAATCACGCTTCTTATGCTGGTGATGAAGCGCATAGGCGCAAAGCGCGGCGAACTAATATCATATAAAACAAGTTATGATGTCCGGCCTGATTCCTCATTCGTCAGCTACGCAGGAATTGCCTTTATATAGAGAGGTTTTGTGTTATTCGATAACAACCCTGCAGTCTATAGGAAGCTTGTTCAGAGCCCTTTTGAGGGCTGCCTTGACTGTAGGTATTCCTGCCTTGTTTATGCGTATCTCGAGAATCTTCTGCTTCTTCCTTACCTGGGCTGCTGTTCCTATGGGTTTGCCAAAGCTCTGCCTCATGCCCTGCTGGAACCTGTCTGCACCAGCTCCTGTTGCCAGAGTATTTTCGCGGAGAACATGGTGGGGGAATATCCTGATCTTCAGGAAGAACTGTACGCCCTTGCCGAGGTTCTTGTCCAGGTACTGCGATATCGTGACACGCACTGCTTCGAGTGCGTTGTGCCTCACCTGGGCATCCTCCTGGCTGACAAGATATACGGTGTTGTCATACTTGCCTTTCCTGCCAACCTCGAACTCTGTTATCTTCGGCCTTGGCACACCCTTTATGTAGCTCTTTCGGGGTTTTCTCTGGGACTGGCGGGTAAAGGCTCTGTGAATCTTCTTGTAGCATCTCCCGGGTCTGAGCGCCATTTTATCACTCCTCTTAATTATAAAAAAAACTTTAAATACGAAGCGCCGAGAGCAGGATTCGAACCTGCGCGAGCATCTCCTGCAAGACGCAGTACATTGACGTACTGTCGTGCGTCGGTCTCGTCTGCGTCAAGTTATGAAGCTCACATGCTATCCGTTATTATGGCACTCAACTATTGCGAAGCAATAGGGAAGTTCCAGGCATGCGCGTTAGGCCACTCCGCCATCTCGGCAGAAGAGCAGAAACCAAACAGATTGAAGCACCTTTAGTGCTTCAGTTCGATCTCTCTCTTTCTAATCTTCTTTCCATCAATAAAAATATTAAAGTTTAAGAATCAGAATTTCTCTGCATCCTTTATGAGCATATCAGGCACGCCTTCCTTGATATGGTATTTGAGCCTGCATTTCTGACAGATTAGGGCGTCTTTCTCGTGTGAAAGCGTTCCCTTGCACTTTGGGCAGACCAAAAAAGAAAGCAGTTCTTTTTCCGGCATAATAAAATCCTCCTTGCTAATCTTATAAAGATTTCATTATTACCCTGTCTGTCTTGGCAGCAAGCCCTTTCTTGTTTTCCTCGCTCCTCATGGCTGCTTTTGCCAGCGCGACTACCTCGCCCTTCATGGTAAAGATCGCAACCAAATCGCCTGGCTTTATGCCTTTTTCTATTCGCGATATGCCGCCTGTATAAAGCGGCGAGCCGTTCGCCACAGCAGGAATTGCAGAATCTTTTATTATTATTTTTTTGATGTGCCCTGCAGCTGCTTCCACAGGCAGAACGAACTCACGAATCGACTCGTCTTTGTTCTCTTTCCATGCCAGGTACGCATCCACAAGATCGTGAATTTTTACTGCCCTGGATTCGTCAAAAGGCCCTGCTCTTGTTCTCCTGAGCTCCCTCATATGCGCGCCCTTGAACATCTTTCCCAGGTCGCTCACGAGTTTCCTTATGTAGGTACCTGCTTCGCAGACCACGCGAAATGCCACGTTTCTGCCCTTCATGTCAAGGATGTCGAAAGAATAGATATTGCGCTCCCGCTCTTTCCTTGCAACTGCAGACCTCACAGGCGGTTTTTGTCTTACCTTACCTGTGAGCTTCTTGACCGATGCTTCAAGCTTTTCTTTGTCTGGCTCATCGTGAAGGTGCATAACCCCTATGTATTCCTTGTCAAGTTTTTGCAGTGCAGGCATCATTTTGCATGCGTTGCCTAGCATTATTGGAAGTACGCCTGACACCTGAGGGTCTAGAGTACCCGAATGTGCAGTTTTTTCGATTCCAAGTACCTTCCTTACAGTTGCTGTAACATCGTGACTTGTAGGACCAGGCCATTTGTCAAGGATTACTATACCGTTGTCCAGAAGGGTTTCTATGCTTCGCGAACCTGGATACGTACCTTTAAAAGAAATGCCTTCAGACTTTATAATCCATTCTTCCATGGTAATCTTTTACATGCTTATTTTCAGGATTTTCCTTATAAGTATTATCATTGGTACCGAGAATATGAAGTACCAGCCGAGCCACCCCAGATCATCACCAAAGAAAGGCAGCGCAACAGGAAGCACTGCAACGACCATCTGGAAATGGACAAGGTCTCCGTCCTCGTAGATATTCCACAGACTGCCGCCTATGCTCTTCCTGCATGGAGGTTCACAGCTCACAGATGAACTGCCGGTCACCTCGACCTTGCTTCCTGTTTTTTCAACCATGTACGTCTCGCCTGCTATGGTCACCTCTCCGCTGCCGCCTTCCAGATTGATCACCTGGTCGCTGAAAGTGGCAGAGAGCCACGGTAGGAATAAAATAACGATTACGAAAGATGCCATCATGGGCTTCATATTCATCTTCATCATTCTGCTGTTTTCCTGCATGACCTCTGCCATCAATTTATTTGCTTCAGCTGTGTCGCCACTTTTCTGCTTTTCCTTGATTTCCTTGTTGATTCCGTTCATCCTTTCTTTTATCTGTCTTATCTCGCTCTGGTTGGCAAGGAACCTGTACAGGAGGTTTATGGTAATAAGTATAATTGTCGAGAAAATAGATACAACTATAACTGGCTTGAAAACAAGCAACGGAGCAAACAAAAATCCCAGCATTTGAAAACCATCTTGACTTGAATCATTTCTTGAATTCTAGTTTCTTTACCCTGAATCCCTTGCCAAGGGAGTGTTTCTTGTTGCAGACCGTACAGACGTAGCGGAAGTCCAGCTTCCTCGTCGGCTTTTCCCTTCCCTTGGGGTTCTCCTTCGGGAAAGATCCGTAGCCCTTCAGCTTTCGCAAGAACCGCCTCTGGCTCTTGCTGTGCTGCTTCCTTGGCCTCCTCTTTGCCTCCTCTACCTTGTGCTCTGTATGTTTCTTGCAGAACGGGCAATATCTTTTTTGTTTCTTTGGAACTATCATAGAATCTCCTGCGAAAAAATATTATCCTTCGACCCTCTCGATTACTCCTTCTTTGAGCAATAAATCATTTAAAGACTTTGGTAAAACGACCTTGTCGCCCTTATTCAGTCTGTATTTCTTCATGTCCGGCCCGACTATCTCGGGTATGGTTTTCTTCACGACAAAATATTCTTTCCTCTCCCTTTTTTTATCCAGGTCAGCATAGAGGTCCTGCCTGAACTTTTCCAGTGCAGCTTTCATGGCATTGAACGTCTCCTCCTCCCTGTCCAGCATATTCTTGGGCGGAACACCGGTTCTGACGCTGTAAAGGGCCATGTTCGCTATCTTGTACTCCCTCAGCTCAAAAAGCCTCTTTATTATGTTCTTGACGTTCTCTGTCTCGAGGATGTCAGACTCGTTTATCCTCTCCTTTCTGTGGATATAATCGTTGAGCTCGTTGATTATATTGTCAGGGAGCTTCTGCAGTTCTTTGTTCTCTCTCTCTGCGCGCTCCATATCGTGAATCTTCTCGAATGTCAAGACCATGTATACCAATAGAAAATTAGAAACAAAGATTAAATAGGTTAAAGGAATAGGATAAATACGGGCAAGAAAGAAGTTCTGGGAGCAAGACAGGCACACCCGGAAATAAGTAGTCATCAGGAAGACACAGGGATTTACAAAAGGCCTGACATGCTAGAAGAAATGGAACGTTATTTGAATAAGGGTGGCAGAATTGAATTTGCATTCAATTGCGGGGTTTTGACTTCTGGGAAGGGTTTGAAAAATTAAAAAAGATGCTCCTAAACTAGCTGATGTTTTCAGAAGGTACCCTAATCAAGTTGACGTTTTTGGGGTTAATAAACCAGCTGCTGTTTGCTATACTGTTATGGACAGTAGTGAGGTAATGATACAAAAACCTAATTATGGAACTCTTTTTCGCAGTGATAAAAATTTTGCAAAACCCTTCCTAAATATTTTGATGGGAGTTCAGCAAAAGCAGTAAAAATAGTGGCAATCCTACTGCCCATGCATCCTAGCTTTGTGTATATTCAATGACTTCATCGACCTGAAGCCCTTGTTGCATACAGAGCATTTGTACACGGCTCTTCCTGGAAATTTCTTGCCCTTCTTCATCACCCTGAAAGGGTAGTTTATGGGGTTCTTTATGGTTATTTTGTTTGTGTTGTTTTTGCATACACTGTCAGGCTGGCACACGCCTATGCTTTTATAGAACGTATCTACGTCGCAATTCGCCGGATTCATGGAATTCTGCTGGTTCCACCTGAGCTGGCCCAAGATTATGTTTCTGGGTAACGGCTGCTTGCTCTTCTCGTTCCATTCTATCACCTTTTCCTCTATCTCGTACCAGGGCCAGTTCATGAGCCTCAGGAAATTCGCTATCGTAAACACGCTCCTCTTCCTTCCGTCTTCAAGCCCGCCAAGTATCAGCTTCATGCAGGGAGGGAACATCTCCTCTGGTATCCTCTTTTCCCACTTTATTCTCTGGACAGGCTTCTTCTTCACTTCTTTTTTCAGGCGTGCGTTCCAGTCAAGGGCATCCGTGACCAAATCAATTGCTTCGTTCTCCTCGCCCCTGAAGAATTCCTCTCCTATTTTTATCTTATCGGGCTTTGCCGCCTCTACCGAGAAACTTTTCAGCTGGCTGCAGCTTATCGGGAGAGAAACAAGCCATGTTTTTTCATTCAGTGAGTAGGGCGAGCGAAACATGTGTCTTGAGCCCCAGTCCTTCTCGACTTCTATGAAATAAAAGGGATCCATCTTGTCAGGCGGAACCTCGAGTATTTTTATGAGCTCTTTAGCTCCCTTCCTCCTTATCAGCTCCTTCATGAGGTCCTGAGAAATCCGCTCCCTTACGAAACCTGCGACTATTCTCGGTATTTCAGGGTACCTGCTGGCAAGGGGCTTGTAGTCTATCTCCTTGGGAAGCATCTCCCAGGGAATTGCTATATGGAAGCCCCGTCGTCCTGAAAATTTTATACCGTAGTTCTTTATCCCGTACTTCTCCAGCAGCTCGATTATCATGACAGCTGCCAGTTTGGCCTCCTCTATGCCGAGCTTGGAATCTATGTCCAGTATTATGTCAAAGCCCGTGCGGAGCCTTTCGTAATTCTCCCTTGTCAGCTGCATCGGGTACTGCCACCTCTCGACTGATAAATGGAAGGAAACGATTCCCTTGTTCACGAGCTGCGTGATGTCCGAGGGGTATTGCAGTATATTCGGCCTTTTATCATAGCTGCCGTCGAAGAACGCACCAACTGCCTCGCGGCCCGTAGAACTCTTCAGTATTTCGTCTATTATCTCTCTTCGCGAGTAATAGTCCATGATTTGGTTCTTGTTCATCCTAGCAACCTCTCAATATTCAGTATCCTCATCGGGTTTGTGGACAGCTTGTCCTTTAGCTGCTCCTTGCTTAAGATGCCTTTCGAAACAAGTCTACTGGAAAGCCTCAGAAACGACGGATAGTCGTCTATGCCTGTCTTCCTCGGCTGTGGAGCATAATCGCTTGCAATAACATCAATAGTCCCGTCAGCCAGGCCCTCCTGGACTGCTGAAATGTCTTTGTACGAACCTAGTGGCGGATTGACTATTATATTGAATGCGTTTCTTGGATAGGAGAAATAATGAGGGCATGTCTCGCACGTGAATATGAGATTCTTTTTGGCTTCTCGTATTAGGTCTACGCTAGATGCTTGGCTCACGTGCTGTATATGCAGTCTTCCGCTGTTCTGCGCCAGTACGTTGAGATATCTTTCTATGTAACGGGTTTCCAACAGGGGCTCCTCTATGCCTAACTCATACGGCGGAGAGCAGTGAGACATGACAAGGACATCCTTTGCTAATGCCTCCCTGAGCAATCCAAGATCTTCGAGATAATTGCCGTCATCGCTGAACCCGACAACGTATTTCCTGATACCATCTATGTCTACCAATTTCCTTCCTTCTAGATTCTTTGTAATGGCACTCACAGGGAACGCTTTGCAATATCTTTTTTCAGCCAAGGATTTTTTTATTGCATCGATATTATCCAAAGGCGGGTCAGAATTAGCCATATAGACTACAACATCGACCCCGTTTTCTTTCGCTATTTTCGTGTGGTAGGTTATGTCATCCCTCAGGTGGGCATGCATGTCTACTATCGGATAGGGCATATTCTCTTCTAAATTATTAATCTATTAAAACCAGTTGTTATTATTTCACAAGCAGCTTTGCCTTGTCTATAGAGTATTGCCAGTCTTTCGGGAGCCTGCCTTTCCTGGAATAGTACTTGCCCAATCGCCTTATCTTGGACTCAAGCAGCTCCAGACCGTGCTTGCTCTTGGAATCCTTCTTGTTCTTTTCCATGTGCTTGTGCAGGTTGACTGCTTTCTCGATAAGGTTGTAGAGGTCTTCAGGCACTTCTTTCCTGAAGTCCTTGTCGATAACCTTGGATATGCTAAGTCCGAGTATGCTTACGTCAGGTATCCCGTACTGGTCACGGAGAACCAGACCTATCTCGCTTGACGTTTTCCCTTCCTTGGCAAGCTTGATTATAATCTTCTCTGTCTCCTCCTTGTCGTATGCAATCCAGTCTGCCTTCTTCTCAAGAGGCTTCTTTGAGCCGTGTTTTCCGTGTTTCCTTGAATGCATCCTTGCCATATACCCACCTTTGCTTCGAAGCGCATTTTTGTCGTATCCCGTTATATCGTTAGCGTTCCTTGTACCTTCCTCTCTTTTCTATATTTGCCAAGGTTTTAATAACTTTATCCGCCTCGGTGTATGATTTTCTGTACGTTTCTAGGATTACCTTCCAAATCTTTTTAAGTACGTCGAAGTGGGTTGATTCCAGGGCCTCGTGAAGCAGGTAAAGGTCAATGGCCTTGTCCTCAGCCTTCTGGCTGTGGAACCCGAGGCCGAAATCTATGAAATAAATCCTGTCATCCTTCATTATCATGTTAGAGGTCGTGAGGTCCCCGTGGATTATTCCGTATCCGTGGAGCCTTGCAACAGCGTCTGCAATCTTCCTGCCTATGGATTCGCAGTTGCTCTCGTTCAGCAAATCCTTCAGTTTCATGCCCTCGATGAACTGCATACTTAATTTGAAGTCTTCCTCCTTGGCTAACTGAGGAACAGACAAACCGGCCCGCATCGCGTCTCTTAGAAGATTTGCCTCGCTCCTGGTCCTTGTTTTCCTGAGCCTGTTGTCTATAGCATCTATCCTGTAGCTCTTTTTTATCCTCTCTTTTACGAGGAAACCGCCTTGCCTTTTGAGTACTGCCTCAGCACCTTTCGCAATTACAACCATATTTAAATATATTAATGAAAACCTTTTATGTGATTGTTATGCGGGTCGACAGGGACAAATGTATAAAATGCGGGGGCTGTGTTGCTGTATGCCCTGTAGGTGCTCTGGAACTCTTGTCAGGCATAACGTGCGACGAGAAAAAATGCATAAAATGCAGGGCCTGCATAAAATTCTGCCCTCTAGGCGCAATAAGCGAGGGATGAGTATGGAAGTAAAGGAAAACTACGATGTTGTTGTTGTCGGCTCCGGCCCTGCAGGCTCCTCTGTTGCGGAGTCCTGCGCAAAGAAAGGCCTATCCGTCTTGGTCCTGGACAGGAACTCTGAAATAGGCGCGCCCAAGCGCTGCGGCGAGGGCCTTAGCCACAATTCCACTCAGAGGCTTGGTCTGGATATACCATCCCGCTGTATTGCCCAAGATATAAACGGCGCAGTTGTTTATGCACCAAACGGAAAAGAGATTGTTATAGACTTCGAGGAAGCAAAAGGTCACGTCCTTGAAAGGAAGGTCTTTGACAAATGGCTCGCATCCATGGCAGCGAAAGCAGGTGCTAACATAATAACGAGGGCTTATGTATATGATTTGGTCATGGACAGGGCTGTGCGCGGAGTAAAGGCAAATATAATGGGCAAGGATATCGAGATAAGGAGCAAGGTTGTGGTAGCTGCAGACGGTGCTGAGTCGCTCACAGCAAGGAAGGCAGGGCTCAAGACGAACAAGACCCTTGCGTTGGTGGACTCAGGCCTCCAGTACGAGATGGCCAATATAAAAATGAGATACCCGGACAAGATAGAGCTTTTCTTCGGCATAGAAATCGCGCCGCGCGGCTACGTGTGGGCATTCCCGAAAAGCGAAACCGTGAACGTTGGTATAGGAATAATGCCAGGTGATAAGCCTGCCAAGCACTACCTTGATGCTTTCATAGAAAGGAACGAATGGCTCAGTAACGGCAGCATCCTTGAAGTAAACGCAGGCTGCATACCAGTGGGCGGCCTTATGAAGAACATGGTTGTTGACGGCCTGCTAGGCGTAGGTGACGCAGTGAACCAGGTAAACCCTATACATGGCGGCGGAATCGCGGAGTCGATAACCGCAGGCCGAATAGCCGGGGATGTCATAGAAAAGGCTGTGAAAAAGAACGATACAACCGCGAAAGTTCTGGATGACTACAACAAAATATGGTGGAAGGAGCGCGGGGACCATCTAGCAAAAGTCATCAAGGTTAGGGAAGCATTCGAGAAGATGAACGACCAGCAGATGAACAACCTTGCTGATTCTCTTTCTGGCGAAGATCTTGTAAATTTAGCAAGGGGCAAAAACCTTGTAGAATTGGGGAGAATATTGATAAAATACAAGATGAAGAATCTAGCCAGTTTTCTCGGGTTCTAAAAGCTTTATAAAAATATTCAGTATTATAAGCAGATGAAGTATACTTTAGGAAGAACTCCATCTGGATTATACCCGCAGTTGACATCTGATGATGCGCTAGTTAGGTCTTTATCCATTCATAATTCTACTGATTGCCTTGATTTTGAGAAAATAACAGGACCTAAATCAAGTTATGGTAGTTTTTGGTCTCTTGATGGTTTGAATTGTTTTTGGGAATTAGATTCGTATGAAAGACTTGTTGATATGCCTGAAGAAGCCTTAGTTAAGCTGGCCTCAAGAATGTACGAGTTATTGTTTATAGGTATCGATAGAGGTGATTATTATGCATCTGAACCTGTTATTGATAGGGAAGATGTAAAATATGTTCAGCTTCTTGAAGAACTGAAGACACTACAGGCAACTGAAGATAATTTCCTAAATTCTGTTGAATATACGGCTCGTTAAAGCTTTATATACCATTGTTACAATATGTTACACTAAGTCACAAATTGTTACGTGATAATATGGCAGTTGCTAGGATAAGTGACAAACTCCTCAAAGAGGTAAAAGAATTTATAGAGAAGGAGGGGAACAATTACCAGTATCCCTCTGTTTCAGCATTTGTTAACAACGTAATATATGAAAAACTTAATGAAATGAAGAGGAAAAGGCGGTAATATGGTTCGTCTGAACAGGATAACAATGCAGGGATTCAAGTCTTTCGTGAACAAGACTACGATACCCTTCCCTGCAGGCTTCAACGTGATATGCGGCCCGAACGGCTCTGGAAAAAGTAATATCGTCGACGGCCTGATGTTCGTTCTCGGCACGAGCTCAGCGCGGTCCATTCGCGCACAAAGGCTGCAAAACCTCCTTTTCAACGGAAGCAAGACAAGGAAGCCTGCTGATTTCTGCGAGGCCTCGCTGTATATAGACAACACGGACAGGAAAATACCACTGGACGAGGACGAGATAAAAGTAACTAGGAAAGTCTCAAGGAGCGGGATAAGCGTGTATAGGCTGTCGGGGAAAACCGTGACGCGTGCGCGTGTGCTCGAGATGCTTTCGCATGCAAGCCTCGGCCCCGAAGGATACAACATCATAATGCAAGGCGACGTCACGAAGGTGATAGAGATGTCGCCCATCGAGCGTCGTGAGATACTGGATGACATATCAGGGATAAGCGAATTCGATGAAAAGAAGGAGAAGGCCGCCAAGGAACTGGAGCGTGTCGAGAACAGGATACGGGAGAATATGATTGTTGTCGTTGAAAAGCAGAGGCTTGTTGAAAAATTGAAACGGGATAAGGAAAACGCGGAAAAATACGACAAACTCAGCAAGGTCCTGAGGAAACTGAAGGCTTCGCTCATAAAGAAAAGGTTTTCTGAGGTAGAACAAAAGCTGAAAAACCTTGACAAGGAAATCAACGAAGGGACGAAAAAATTCGAGAAGCTGAACGCGGAATTCGAGAAAAAGGAAAAAGACCTGGAAGCCAAGGAGAAAAATATCAGAGAGATGAACGAGGCCATAATACAGAAATCCAGGAACTACGAGGTGCTGAAGAAAATCGATAACGTGCAGACCGAGCTTGTCAGGAAGAAAGACAGGATAGACATGAACAACAGGGAGCTGCAGAGACTCAGGGCTAGCGGCCACAGGACCATCGACATGATTTCGGCAAAGGATATATGCAACGTGTCTTCCGTTGTTTCGATTCCGAAGAAATACTCGACTGCATTGGAGGTTGCAATCGGCAGCCACATGAATGATATAATCGTGTTGACAGACGAGGTCGCTTCTTCCTGCATAAAAGAACTCAGGGAGAAAAAGGCAGGCAGGGCAAGGTTCCTGCCGATGAACAAAATAAAAGGCAGGGAAAAGAAAAAATACGAAGGCCCTTCAATTGGCTATGCAATCGACCTGATTAAGTTTGATGCAAAATACAAACCCGTTATGGAGTACGTTCTCGGCAGCACGCTTGTTGTTGACGATATAGACTCTGCAAGGAAAATATCGGGTTTCCGGGTAGTAACTCTCGATGGCGACCTTGTTGAGCAGTCCGGTGCCATGATAGGTGGTCATTACAAGCCTAGGGTATCAGGCAACGAGATAAGGAAACTCGAAGAGGAAAACAAGAGAATAGGAGAGGAAGTAAAGAAGCTGGAAAAAGAATTGAATGAACTGAAAGGTCTGGAAAAGGGCGAGTCCGAGGAAGTGAAGAGAATCCAGGAGGAAAAGAAAGCTCTGGAAGAGGAAACTGAAAAGCTTGGCAACGAAAGGAAGAACGCCTACGAAATAAGGATCGTACTGCAGAGCAACCTCAGCAAACTGAAGATCGAGAAAGCGAGGATCGAAGCCAACATAGATAACCTGAGAATGGAATATGAAGAATACAATGATGTCAAGGAGTTCTTCAATCTCGGCGTGGAAGAAATGCAGCAAAGGATACGGAACTGCCTCGCGGACATAAACAGCTTGGGACCGGTAAACATGAAAGCAATCGAGGAATACAAGACTATAAACGTAGAGTTCGAAGAGCTGAAGAAGAAGCTGGACAGGTTGCTTGAGGAAAAAGAGGCTGTAGTCAAGGTAGTCCAAGAAGTCGAGAAAAGAAGGTATGACAAATTCATGGAAACCCTGAACGAGATATCCAGATATTTCAAGACCACGTATAATGACCTCATGGGCACTCCTGGAGAACTGAGGCTGGAGGAGGAGAACAACATCAATTCAGGGCTTATAATAGAGGCAAGCCCTGCAGGAAAGACAGTGACGCTGGACTCCATGTCAGGTGGGGAGAAGACCCTGACGTCGCTTGCCTTCCTGTTTGCAGTGATGCAGCACTACACAGCGCCTTTCTTTGTCATGGATGAGATAGATGCTGCGCTGGATAAGGCAAACACAAGGAAGATAGTTAACCTTGTAAAGAAGTATTCCAAAAGGAACCAGTTCATAGTCATTACGCATAACGACTTCACGATACAGGAGGCTGACAAGGTCTTCGGCGTGTCGATGGAAGGCGGAATATCAAAGGTTTTCGGCATCGAAATGCCTGGCGGTTAGTTATGAGCATCGTAGACGAGAACAAGTTGATACAGACGATTGTGCTGGGAAGCGACTGGCAGGAAGTCATTGCAAGCATCGTCGTCGAGGAGGGAATGGACCCGATGTCCATAGACATCATAAGGCTTGCGGATTCTTTCATGATATACCTCCATAGGATGAAAAAATTTGATTTTCGTGTGCCTGCAAGGTTCATACTCATAGCTTCCGTACTCCTGAGGATGAAGTGCGAGATGATGCTCGAGGAGGAGATGAAAAAAGAGGAGCTAGAAAAGGAGAGGATACCCCCGATAAACGTGGATGACGTGCCCTCGCTCTCGCCACCAATACTGAGAAGGCCGACACGTAAGGTCACGCTAAACGAGCTTGTAAACGCGCTGAACAAGGCACTTGAATTCAAGGAAAGAAAGGAAACCAGCAAACTCAGGATGCGCAGGGCGGTTGAGAACTTGATAGAGCCTGAGGAGGACATAGAAATAAGGATAAATCGTATATTCGATGAGATACTAAGACAGGGCACTTATATAAGGTTCTCTGACCTCGTGCCGGTCTGGAAGCGAAAGGAGATTGTAGATACGTTTATACCTTTGCTCCACCTCTCGCAAAGAGGCAAAGTCGAATGCGAACAGGAAGGCTTTTTCAAGGAGATAATGATAAGGGTGTGTTGATGTGAAACTTGCATTACTTGAAGCTGTGCTCTTCACTACAAGTGAGCCGCTAAGCATTGAGGAACTTGAAAAGACCTTAAAACTTAAGAGGGAAGACATAGAAAAACTCCTTCAGGTCCTTAGAAAGAAATACTTGAATCCTGATTCAGGCATAAAGCTGTCGGAGACAGGCGGCTACCGACTCGTGGTGAAGGAGGAACATTTGACCAAGGTATCGCACCTCACACCCCACGCGGACATGTCGCGCGGTCTGCTCCGTGTGCTCTCGATAATCGCCTATCACGAGCCCATAAAGCAGTCCGACATAGTAAAGGTTGTTGGAAACCGCACGTATGAATATGTCAAGGAGCTTGAGATGCGTGGGCTTGTGAAATCGGAGAGGAAGAACAGGACAAAGCTTATCTCCACCACCCCGCACTTTGAGGAATACTTTGGAGCTAAAAAAAGCCAGATAAAGAGCATGGTAGAGAAGGACGAGGACAAGAACATTTCCAAGTCTTAGATACTGAAAAATTCCTTTACCTTTGAATATATTTTTTCGTGCATCTCCTCTATGGAAATTACGTCACCATTCTTTTCTCCGTTTATCAGTATCCATTTATTTGCTTCTGCAAGTTTTTCATATAACGTATTTGTCTTTCTCAGATATTCTATGTCAACTTCGTGCAGGTCTTTATTCTTATCCCTTATCATTTTCTGGCTTAATTCTGGTGATATTGATATAACAATAACCAGGTCTGCCTCAGGGATTTCTTTCTCGAACTCCTTTATCTTCTCGATTATTTTATCTGGCTCTTCTGACCTGGCAGCCATGTGAGCCATACTGGAATACTTGTATCTGTCGAATACCACGAAGTCGTTATTCTCTACCATTTTATTTATGTCGTTTAGCGCTGCCTTGCGGTCTTCGTGGAACAGCTTTGCCATTTCTATCGGGTCAATCAACGAATTGAAAAGAGCATTCTTTATTTTTCTTCCTGCAGGCGTGCCGTACCTGGGAAAGCTCATGGAAGCTACAGAAAAACCGTCTTTGCTCAGGTGCTCTACCAGCTTTTGTGTCTGTGTCGCCTTTCCCACACCGTCAGAACCTTCTATAGCGATTATTCTTGCTGGCATACAATAAAATCATAGGCAAGAAGCTTAAAAAACTAGATTCTTACGCCTGTGTTCTGCAGTTCCTTGTATTTCTTCCAGTCTTCGTCAACGCGTTTCTGCATTTTCTTTGTCTCCTTCTCCGTGACGTGTTTGAACCTTCCCTGCGCCTTTATGTATTCGTCGACTTTCTTGCCAGAGGGCTCTTTTGTTATCTTGAGCCTGCCGTTCTCTATTTCATAGAGAACCCACATTCCTGTCTCTACAGCAAGCTTTGCCACGTTGACTGTGTTGGGCGCCTCAAATCTCCATGCAAGCGGACACGGCGCATGTATGACGATGAATTTTGGGCCTTTTATCGAGAGTGCTTTCTTGACCTTTGCTTCGATGTCCTCTGGGTAACCGACAGAAGACGTGGCAACGTAAGGAGCACCCTGAACAGCCATCATCTCTGCAATCGGCTTCTTGAAAGTCTCATTGCCTATGGATACGCGACCTGACGGCGAGGTCGTAGTCCATGCAGCATAAGGAGTCGCGGAGCTTCTCTGGATCCCTGTGTTTGCATAGCACTCATTGTCGTAACAGATGTACAGGACATCGTGGCCGCGGTCAACCATGCCGGACAATGCCTGTAATCCGATGTCATATGTCCCTCCGTCGCCTGCCAAAGCGATGACATTGGCTTCCTTTCCGAGTTTCTTCAATGCCGCCTCTATTCCTGACGCGACCGACGCAGCTGTTTCGAAAAGAACGTGAATATAAGGGACACCCCACGAACTCATCGGGTAAGGCGTGGATATAATCTCACTGCACGAAGTTGCATTGGATATTACAGTATTCTTTCCTGCTGCGTTCAGTATCGCTCTTATAGCTATTGCAGCAGGGCACCCTGCGCAAGAACTGTGGCCTGGATAAAATAATTCACTCATGGTAACCACTTCATAATTTACTGCCAACCCATTCTACTCCTTCTTTCTTTTTCCTTATCTTGTCGAATACCTCAAGTATCTCCTTGCCAGTTACGTCCCTTCCGCCAAGGCCGCCTATAAAGCCTGCTACAGGCTTCTTGATAAACCTGAGCTCGCTGTAAAGCGCTCCGCCCAGGCCAAAGGAGATGTCCTTCTCCAATACACCGATGGACTCCATGCCTTTTAGCGCCTGCTCTATCTCTTCAGAAGGGAACGGCCTGAAGCTTCGCAGGCGCAATAGGCCAATGTCCTTTATCTTCTCTTTTTCGAGGACGTGTTTTATCGTTCCGGCAAGCGTTCCCATTGTTACTATCACATGCTTTGCCCTATCCATGTTATAAAGCTCGAAGAGCCCGTTCCCGTATTTCCTTTTGAACGTATCTGAAAATTCATCATTAACCTTCATTACCAGCTCTTTCGCCTTCTGCATGGCTATATCCTGCTGCTGTTTGAATTCCTGGTAATAGTCTGGTGTGGCGTATGCGCCCTGGGTTACTGGGTTTTCCGGATCAAGTGTCACGTGGGGCTTGTAGTCACCAAGGAAATTATTCAACGAATTGGGCACGTCCACAGGTTCGTAAGTGTGCGACAAATAAAACCCATCTATACAGACCATCGCGGGAAGAAGAGCTCCTTCAGCTATTTTATACGCCTGGATTGTCGTGTCCAAAGCTTCCTGGGCGCTTTCACAATAAAGCTGAATCCATCCAGAATCCCTGGCTCCAAAACTGTCTGACCAGTCGTTCCATATGCTTAGCGGCGCTGATAGTGCGCGGTTTGCAACGGTCATGACAATCGGTAGCCTCATGCCTGATGCTGCGTAAAGAACTTCCCACATCAACGCCAGGCCCTGTGAAGCAGTTGCAGTGTACGTACGAACGCCTGTTGCCTGCGCGCCAATACATGCAGCCATTGCCGATTGCTCGCTCTCTACCTTAATATATTCTGCGTCTATCAATCCGTCAGCAACCATTTCCGAGAGCTTCTCGACTATGTGCGTCTGCGGCGTTATGGGATACGCTGCTATCACTTTAGGCGCACAAAGCCGAACTGCCTCAGCAATCGCGTGCGAACCTTCAATGACTTTCTTTACCATTTATTTCGTCACCTCATTGAGCCATTTCTCTGCTTCCTTGTTTATTTTTGTATCGATTATTTCAATAACCGGCAGTTCGTAGGGATGCAACTCTTTTACCTTATCGACAAGGTTATCAGCCAGGTCTTCTTTGGTCTTGATTACCATGAAAAACTCGTCTTCTTTTTCTATCGCTCCCTTCCAGCTGAATATCGACTCAGCCGCGACTACATTGACGCATGCAGCCAGCTTCTCCTGTACCAGTTTTGTTGCTATCTCTTCTGCTTTTTCTTTTTTGTCAACTGTCGTGTAAACAATCTTCATTGCTTCTCCTCTTTCTAACCCTTTCCTTCGAAGAGTCTAGACTATTGTCTCTTCTCTTCTTCCTTAATGATAGCCTTGAACGGGCACTCGGTAAGGCATATCAAGCAGCCCTTGCAGTAATCATAGTTTATCTTTGCTTTTTTCTTTTCATCCAGACTTATGCAGCCCTCTGGGCAGATGCTCACACAATGTCCGCAGCCCCTGCATTTGTCCGTGACCACTGGACAGAAAGACCTCCATGAGCCTGTCTTTTTCTGCGTAGTATCCTTTACAGCAACACAGCCTATCTCTATCTTTTCTTCAGGCATAGTATCACTTCACCTCGGCATAAGCTCTTTTTATCGCAATCAGGTTTTTTTCCAATACCGGGCCTGAGAATTTTTCCTTCAGCGCCTCCTCTATGTTGCTCAGCGACACGAGATTTGCTGCCTTTGCAAACGCTCCGAGCATTGCCGTGTTTACTATAGGTCTGCCCAATACGTCTATAGCTATCTTTGTCGCGTCAACGTAATATGTCTTGTAGCCAAGGTCGAGCTTCTCGCCGGAATTTATTATTATCATGCTGTCTTTCTTTAGCCCTTTTGTTATATCTATCGTCTTCAGCAGGGAGCTGTCAAGAACCAGGAGTATGTCAGGCTCGTAGACATGGGTCCTTAGGTTAATGAGCCTGTCGTCTACGCGGCAGTATGCCTCGATAGGCGCGCCTGTCCGTTCAGGTCCGAAGGAAGGGAAAGCCTGGGAAAACTTGCCGTCCTTGAAAGCAGCTATAGCCAGGACCTCGGAAGCAGTCACAGCACCCTGTCCGCCGCGTCCGTGGAGGCGTATCTCGATCATAACATCAACCTATTAGCTTTGCACTAAGTGGTTTAAATTCTTTAACATCAAAACCTTAAAAAAGACTTTTCCAGTGGTATTTCTATGATAGTCGCTGTAATCCCTGCGTATAACGAGGAGAAGACCATAACATGGGTTGTTGAGGAGACCAAGAAATATGTCGACAAGATCATAGTAATAGACGACTGCTCTAAAGACGATACTTACAAGCTTGCCAGGAAAGCAGGGGCAATCGTCATACGGCACCCGGTGAACAGAGGTCTCGGAGTCTCGCTTAGGGACGGTTTTAGGAAAGCCCTGCGAATGAAGGCGGATATTGTTATAACGTTAGACGGCGACGGGCAGCATAACCCGCACGAAATACCAAAATTCCTGTCATCGATAAAGGGCTGCGACTTCGTGCTCGGAGAGCGCGACCTGAGCAAGTATCCGTTCATAAAAAAATTCGGCAACTTCTTCCTTAATTTCGCTACCAACTTCATTTCCGGCACAGAATTGAAAGACACTGAAAGCGGCTTCCGTGCCATAAGGGGGAGCGCGTTAAAAAAGTTCTACCTCAAGTCAGAGCGCTACGCGATAGCTGCAGAGATAGTTTTCGAGGTCGGGAGGAACAAGCTTGCCACAGCGAACGTGCCTATAGAAATCCCCATATATGTCAAAGGCGTTGGCGTTAGCGACGGTATCAAGAACTTCATGTTTCTGATGCACAGGCGCGAACGCAATCTAAAAAGCTATATACACGATATTAAATACGTACTGAGAAAGTGGCTCTAGCCTTGTTACTGTTCAAGTATTCTCCTCATCCCCTCTTCCAAGCTTACCTTTGGTTCCCAGCCAAGCTTCTTTATTTTATCAATACTCGTAACGCTTCGCTTGACTTCTCTTGGGTTGGAAGGTTCGTAAATGATGTTAGGTTTTTTTCCGCTTATCTTTTCAGCAATCCTTATTATGTCCATCACGGAAGTTTCAATTCCTGTCCCTACGTTATATATCCCGCTGTTCTTCAGACCCAGGATTAGGGAGGATACGATATCTGTTATATAGACATAATCACGGGTCTGGGAACCGTCTCCGTAGACGTCTATCACTTCTCCTGTCTTTATCCTTTCGCATATTGCATTAAGGAAGCTCTTTGCACCAGGACCATAGACATTGAAGAATCTTGTTATGAAGGCATTGTCGGAAATCTCTTGAAGGAGCCTTTCTGCTCTCAGCTTGTTTTCTGCGTAATATGAGATTGGATTTACCGGTGATTCTTCGGTCAAAGGCAAAGGTGCGTCTCCATAAACAGCTGATGTTGATGTAAAAATAATTTTCTTTCTGCGGGCTGCGTCAAAAACCGTTTTCGCACCAAGGTAATTGACCTTGTAATCCTCCTCTTTGCCCGTGCTTCTTAAATCAATCAACGCAGCCAAATGATAAACAACATCGCAGCCAGAAACAGCTTTTTTCACATCATCAATGTTATTGATATCGCCGATTATGTATTCCGCTTTCGCGTTGCCCTTCACCCGGTCAAGAACGACAACTTCATGCCCAAGCCTTATCAGCTCTTCGACCAGGTGCGAACCTATGAAGCCGCATCCGCCTGTGACGAGAATTCTCATAAGAATAGATTGGAAACAAAATTTAAGAAACTTAGAATTGGAGCCTCTTTGGCAATACGACGATGTAAGAATCTGTATCTCCCGCCAAAAGGCACAGCAGGTTTTGACCTGTCCTTTGCCAAGGCATAGAGCCTTTCGCCTCTGCCGCCTGCCATTATAAAGGTCAATACGTCGTTCATGATTCCACCGGCAATGGAGTCACAGAAAAGTTCTTAAATGAATATTAGAATTTATATCCGAGCCTCTCGAAAACAGCCTTCATCTTCAACGAATCCTGCCAGGTTACCGGCGATTCCGAGATTATGGTCACGTTATGCTTCCGCTGCAGTATTTCATTTGCAAGCAACTCGAAATCAGGCCTGTGGTCCAGTACAAGATGGTTTAGCTCGCCCTTTGCTGAGAAGTTTATGTTGGAGAAGTGACAGTGAATATTCTTAAAAGACGAGAGCTTATCGAATATTTCTTCGTAGTCGATTACTCCGTTGTTCCTTGCGTATATGTGCGCGAAGTCTATGCAGAAACTGCAGCCTGTCTCTTTAGCCAGGCATATTATCTCGTCCAATGTCCCGAATTGCGTATGCTTTCCAGTTGTCTCAGGTGCAAGGTTTACATTCCATTTGCGTTTTTTTATTGTTGCCATCATATCCAAAATTTCTCTTTTGACAGCACTGTATATCTCTTCTTTGTCCTGTTTGCCGTAATATGCAGGATGGAAGACGATATTGCCTGCACCCATCAAATGGCCTCGTTCGCAGGAATCGAGTATCCGCTGCTTGCTTGCTTTGACCTTGGCCATGTCGGAAGAAGTGAGATTGATATAGTAAGGTGCATGTATGCTTAGTATCTTTCTATATTTCTTGTTCTCCTCTCCTATCTGCTTCGCAAGCGTGAGGCTCATGCCGATGCCGTGGCTGAACTGGACCTCCATTGCCTGAAGACCGAGCTCCTCCAAAGCAGGCACCCCTTCTATGGTGGATTTCGCAGGTGTGCCTGCAGGCCCGAGATATATATTCATGATACGAATATGGGACAAGAATTATTTAATTATAGCTGTATGACTTCGCATTTAGCCTCTTTTACTTCCCTTATTAGCCCTGAATAATCCCCACATACTGTTAATTTTGCCTGGACGTATCCTTTTGCTGTCTTGCCTTCGGTTATCCCGCAATATATACCAGGATACTTTATTTTGCATCCATTTTCGTTATGCCTGTTTAATATTTCCTGGATTTCTGTTCTTTTTGCATCGGACTTGTATAGTATTTCTTTTCTCGTTCCCATAATATTAGAAAAACTTATCAGAAAATGTACCCTCTCCCTGCTCATATCATACATCACTTCGCCATGAAATTCATAACAAGAATTATGGAACTAAAGATTATGCTTATCCAGATTACGTGCTCCGGTTTTAGCTTTATCTGGGTCTCCTCATCAAAGTAACGTATCAAGCCGGCCGTGCTCTGCGGCATATAGGTTTTCTCTTTCTCTGCCATATACCTCTTGCTCCTTTCAGTCGCAAGTCGTATCCCATACTATATTTCTTTTCTAGTGTCTTTCCTCTATTTCGTAACGTTGTTGTATGCCATATTATACAATATCTTATTTAAAACTTCTGCTGTTGTGGCGCCTGAGGAATTTTGATTTCGCTTTTACCTGCTTACCGTGGCTCCTAATATCGGAAACGAGCTCCTTGTATTGGTCCTCTATTCTTCTTGCTGCTTCACCTACCTCTTCAGCGAGCTTTTCGCCGTGCGAAGCTATCTCGTCCTTCATTAGATCGTTATGTTCCTTTATAAGCTTCTCGATGTCGTTGGATATCTCCTCGGCTATCCTCTTGGCTTTGTAAAGCTCCGGCCACGTCATAAATAGAAGTAGAATGTAAAATATAAAAGAAGGTGACCTGCCTTAGCCCGTCTTCTGTAAGCCTTCTATAACCTTGGAAAGTTTTTCCCAAGGCTTTTCTTTTACGAAAAAGAAAAGGCTTTGCAACATTTGTCTTAGCGCTTTACAACTTACACCTGTGCATGCTGAGCCGTTTCATCTAACCCTTTTCTGAAAGAAAAGCGTTAATGGAAAAGACCGTTAACGATGGGATCATAAATCACCCAAGGCCAGTGTCGTTTCTGTTCTCAGCAACAGCCTCTCGGCTGCATCTTGCGACTGCACGCTTATCGCTGAGCGATAGGTGGACAGAGCTTCCTCAGTCATGCGAGGTTCCGACACCTCCTATTTTGAAGGTGGACCACTAGTTCTGACCGAAAGTTGCTGACAGGTCACCGATTATAATGAGCAAGAAGGATTAATAAAGGTTTGGGTTTTATATGCTTTGCACAATATGTCCGAAGGACAGGGCAGGGGCTTTTGTTTTTGATTCTTTTTCTGAAAAAGAACGGGTGGGAACAAAGCGTGGGCGGGAAGTTTATAAAAAGAGAATCTTCCCACTAACCACTGGACAAATGTGCGTAAGATTTATAAAGAAACGAGTAAATAATATTACATAAAATTAAATAAAGGGGTTAATGATGGCTAAAAAGAGGGTTACTTTGTTTGTTGATTCTGAAATT
>CAYVZO010000004.1:0-25921 GCA_964456345.1 uncultured archaeon
TTCTTTATTTATCTGGGGCCCGCTTTTCCTGACCGGCGTGGACTCGCCAGTCAGCACGGATTCATCAGCCTTGAGATTCATCTCGTCGATGATTCTGCAGTCAGCAGGCACCTTGTCTCCGGTTTCGAGGAATATTATATCTCCTGGCACAAGCTCCAATGAAGATATGTTCTTCCTCTCGTTGTTCCTGAGTACTACAGCAGTCGGTGCAGAGAGTTTCTTGAGTGATTCCAAGGCTTTTTCAGCTTTCCTTTCCTGGAAGAACCCCAGTAACGCATTTATCACTACAATGACAAAGACGACTGCTGCGTCGAGGACTTCGCCCAGAAGCAGGGAAACAACAGTTGCTATAAGAAGAATTTCAATTAGTATGCTCCTGAACTGGTTAAGGAACATTATCAAGGCTGAAGCCTTTTTTCCTGTCTTTATCACGTTCTGTCCGTAGCTCTGCAGCCGGTTCCTTGCCTGCAGCTCTGTCAGTCCCTGTTCCCTTGTGCCCAGTTTCTCAAATACATCTTTTGAAGACAAGCTGTACCATCTTTCCATTATCATCACTGACAAAAAGTTATTCCAGGACGACTCTCATGAAGTCCTTTGCTATCTTTATTCTCGGGTCTGTTATCATCTCCCTGAGCTTTCTGGTGTCCTGGTATCTTCTGCTTATGTGGGTAAGGATGACCTGCTTGGCGCTGACCTTCTTCGCTATTTCCATTGCCTCCTCAAAAGTCGTATGCTTTCCTTCAAGGTCTTCCGAGAAGAACGTTGACTCGTGTATAAGCAGGTCAGCGTTGTCCGCAATCTTCAGTATATTGTTGCAGGGCATTGTATCGCCTGAATAAACGACTTTCTTGCCCTTCTCGACCATTGCGATATCCTCAAGGGTTATTTCCTTCCCTTTGAATACCGTCCTGCCTTTCTCCTTTATTTTCCTGTATACAATACCCTGCTTGGGCAGTCCTTTCTGCAACGCCTTCTCCATGTCTATCTTTATCCTCTCTTTCTCGACGAATGCATAAGCAACAGCAGGGATACCATGCTTCACAGGTATCGATTCTACGAAGAACTCGTCCTTTTCCAGAACTCTCTGGCTTCTCGTGCCCTCGAATTCAACATTTTTTGCAATGATCTCATAGCCCTTTGAACTGTAACCGAGATTAAGAAGGACTGGAACGAATCTTTCTGCCTCAGGCCCGTATATCATAAGCGGCTTCTTCCTACCTTCCAGGTTCATCGTCTCCATCAGTCCGAGAAGCCCTGCAAAATGGTCAGCGTGCCAGTGGGTTATGAAAATCTCGTTTATTCTCATGAAGTTGAGCCCTGACGCAAATATCCGGCTTTGGGTGCCTTCGCCACAGTCAAACAGGTAACAAAACTCATTCTCGCTCTTGTATTTCAGGTATATGGAGGCGTGGTTTCTTGTCTTCGTGGGAACCGCCCCTGTGGTGCCGAGAAAAGTAACCTCTATCTGCGTCATAGTTATTATTTTGGGTTGTTCTTATTTAAGTCTTTTAAGCTTTTCCAATTAATTAGTGTAAGTGGTTCTATGGTTCGCAAATCATATGGCAAAATGCGGGGAAGCAGAAAGAAGCTGAGGTCCAAAAAAATAAACATAACAAGGTACCTGAACGACTTCAATCCTGGCGAGAAAGTCCACGTGAAGTTCTCCTCTTCCAGGATTCCACACCCCAAGTTCCACGGACTGACGGGTTTCGTAGTCAAGAAGAGAGGCAGAAGCTTTGTTGTAAGGGTTAGAAATAAAAAGGCTTGGAAAGAGATAGTTCTAAGACCGGAGCACTTGAAGAAGTAGAGGCAGTTCTTATGGACGTAATTAACGAAGAGGATATATCCGCGCCTGAAGCAAAAGAAATAATGGACAAGCGAAAGAAAGAGCGTGACCTGGTTTACGAGCAGAGGATATGCCTGGAATACCTGGAAAAGGTTTCAAAGCTTACCTCTGCACAGCTCAAGAGCCTGATGGAGGAGCTGGGAAAAATCGCCATACTGAAGCCCAGGTACATTACGTTAATAATCAACAACCTTCCTGACACCGAGGAAGAGGTCGAGGTCCTGTTCAGCAAGGAGAGGACCAACCTAAAGAAGGATGAGATAAAGCAGATCGTGGACATAGTCAAGAAACATAAAAAATAGGCCAAAATCCGTATGTCCACTATTCTTTTTAACAGGGGCTTTCATTCTGTTTTGCTAATACCGGTTGCGTATAAATCCCTTTTTAAAATCATCTGTCTAAATATTTTTAGGTTGTATGGATTTGCCAGCGCTTGGGGGAAATGAAAATGACGAAGGAGGAGAAATGCATAATCCTGGATTTTCTACCGAGCGGCTACGCAGACCGCAGGCATGCAGAACCCGTAGCCCAAGCTATAGGTACTAGTTTCTTCACCCTGCTTGAACTAATTCCAAAGGAAGGCGTAACACTCAAACCAGAACAGGAAGTATACATAGGCGAGGGCAAGCGCGACGAGATAAAATTCATAAAAGGGCAGATTGAACTGAAAGACCTTACAAATGTATCGCAGAGCCTGCTTCCCGAGGTAGTTGAAAGGATTGTCAAGATGAACGAGAGCAGGTTTGTGGAGTTCTTCAACAAAGGCACGATAATAACCCCCCGCATGCATCAGTTCCAGCTGCTGCCAGGTGTGGGAAAGAAGCACCTCATAGACATACTGGATGAGAGGAGAAAGAAAGATTTTGAATCTTTTGATGACTTGAGGAACAGGGTAAAGCTTTTCCCCGAGCCTGTAAAGACAATTGTAAGAAGGGCCATGGACGAGCTCAGCGGGAACGAGAAATACTGCTTGTTCGCGACAGTGAAGAGAAAGAAGGAATTCTAGGTTTTCTCATAGAACTTGCAGTGGGCACACATTCCAAGTCCTGTTCTAATGTCATTCTCCAACATCTTTCTGTCTTTTTCAAATAGATCTAAATCTGCCGGATAGTCGTCATAATCAGAAAGCCTTAGATAAAATAACATGGCAACATCGGTATATTCTTTTTTTTTATTTGGTATTCCGTCGAATCTGTACAAGTTTGTATTTGCAGGTTTCCCAGGATTGTTCAGTCATGTTCTAAGGATTCAGAAAATCTTCTTAAGACCTAGACCAGACTCGGCCCGATTATATTAAACACCAAGACTAACAGCATTATTATCGAAACCGCCTTTACTATAGCCTTTGCCTTCTTCCTCTTGCCGAGAAGCGTTTCCAATATCAGACCGCCATCCAGAGGCTTTATAGGCAGAAGGTTGAAAAGCCCGATGCCGAGATTGAAAACATATATCCATATCATGAGGTTGGAAACAGCCATATAGAGGTCCAAGTCTATTGATGAAGAATATGTCTGGACCATACTCTCTATGCCTATGTAGCCTCTTCCTCCTTCAGGATGCTCTGAAAGCGTTATATCATAAGTTTTTGTTTCATTCGCTATGTTAACAACGATGACGTCCGGCACAATCCAGTCGATTATGTTACTTCCACCCAGAGCTATGACAGGTACCTGGTAATTGTTTTCCGTTATTTCCAATTCAATTGTTTCGCCAGGCTCGTAGTCAGGCAGCTGACGAATGTCTTCGTAATCGTCGATAGCTATTCCATTTATCGCAAGAATAGTGCCTGTTAAATTCGTTACGTTTGCAGGCGAACCAGGCGCGACTTCGTATATCATGAGGCCTGAAGGCTGGAACGACAATACTATGACGATGTACAGTAGAACCATGGTAGCTATCGCAACGAGAAAGTTCGCGAAAGAGCCTGCTGCATAAACCTTTAGCTTTGTTGTTTTTTTAGCCTTGGACAGTTTCTTCTCGTCCGGCTCCACGAACGCACCTGGTATGAACAGGAACAACAGCCAGCCAACAGACTTTATCTTTATCTTCTCCAGCCTGCACATGATTCCGTGCGAGAATTCGTGAGGAACCATGACGCTGAATACGCCGATGACCCATATCCACCACGGGATTATGAACGTGCCAGGCAGTATCATAGGCGTACTTATGGGCCCTGGCAGTAGCAGGCCGGCACCTGCAAGCTCGCTCTTGCCCAGCAATATCTGGATTCCTGAATTGATCAGATAGGCGGAAATAACGACCATGAATGGTATGGTGACTACTATTCCGAGTATGGAGATTATGTTCCAGAATGCCGGGCTCTTTTTCTCCACACGATCGATGAAATTCCTGCCCTTCTTCGTTCTCCTTATCAGTAGTATGCCCTCGAACTTTGCCTTTTTCCTGTCCTTGTATATGAGAAGCGCGAGAACGGTTATGAACGCGATGAACGATACCAAATCAAGCATACACTACTAATCGTATTCAATGCTATTAAAAGTTTTTATCTGTGCACGTCGAAGGTATAACTATGAAGAAAAGAGTAGAATACTATGCATGGCCTGACAAGATAGCTGGTGAGCTTGCGAAGCGCGGCAAGAAGCACGTGCTCCACGGTATGTGGACACCCTCAGGCTATTTCCACATAGGCAACGCCAGGACGGAATTAATCACACAGGCTCTAATAAAGAAGGCTTTAGAAGACGTGAAAATAAAGGCTGTGCAGAACTTCTTTTTCGATGACTTCGATGACTTCGACAAGATACCTGCAGGCTTCGACAAAGAAAAGTTCTCGCAATACCTAGGATTGCCGTTGCGGGAAGTGCCATCGCCTGTTCGTGGTTACGGTTCATGGGCTGAATACTTTGAAGCAGATGTCAAAGAATCGCTGGATAAGTTCGGTCTCGAGCCTAACGTGATTTCTTGCTATGATTCCTACAAATCCGGCAACTACGATGAGGCCATAAAAATCGTGTTAGATAACGCACGTGCTGTCCGCGACATATGGGTAAGGGTGACAGGTGGCTCGAAATCCGAGAATTGGATTCCTGTCATGCCTGTATGCGAAAATTGCGGAAGAGCTTCGACCACGATTGCAACTCTATGGGACGGGACCACTCTAAAATACGAATGCCGCAATGACAGGGGATATTGCAAGTCTTGCGGGTACAAAGGCGAGCTTAAGCCTGGCAGGGGGAATGTAAAGCTTCCGTGGCGCGTCCACTGGGCAGCTGGCTGGTACATATACGGGACAACTTTCGAAACAGGGGGCAAGGACCACTTCACCAAAGGCGGTTCGGTCGATACGAGCACCGCCATCCTTCGGGAGGTCTTCAAGAAAGAGCCGCCCCTGCTGATGCCTGCTGAATTCCTCCAGCTCAGCGGAAAAAAGATATCAGGCTCGCTTGGCAACGTAATAACGATGAAAGACTGGCTGGAATTTGCCGAGCCTGAGTTGCTGCGGTTTCTTATAGTTTCTTACCAGCCGAATACGACTATAGAGTTTGACCTTCAATCCAACAAATTATTCCTGTTGTACGACAGGTACGACAGGGCAAAGCAGGCCTATTTTTCTGCACCTGGAAATGATAAAAGAAAGAAGCAGCTGGAAAGAGAATACGAGCTGTCGCAGGTAAAGAAGCCGAAAAAGAGCCAGAACATAGATTATTCAACAGCTGCCATGATTTCGCAAACAAATCCAGGCAGCGGCATCGAGGAAATAATGAACCTGTTAAAATCAATGGGGATGCTGAAGAAGAAAGTCAGTCTGTACGACAAAGAGATGATTGCAAGAAGGCTTGCGCTTGCAAAGAACTGGGCAGGCAAATACGCGCCTGAAGAGGTGAAGATAAAGCTTCAGGAAGAAGTGCCTGAAGGGCTTCTAAACGAATTGGATGACAAGGAAAAGAAAGCAATAGCTGTCCTTGTTAATGACATGGGCAGATGGGCAGACCTGCAGACAAGGATATACGAAATCGCCAGAGAGAACGATATAAAGCCGAAAAGGTTCTTTCAAATCCTATATAAGATTCTGCTGGACAGGGAAAGCGGACCGAGGCTGGGGCCTTTCATCATAGCAATTGGCAGGGATAGGGTAAAGAAATTGCTGGAGCAGGTCAAATAAACTCGTTGAGCCTTCTTATCGCAAATATTTTGTCTTTGTTGTTGATTCTTGCTTTTTCAACTGCGTTTCTTAGCATGTCAAGACTCAATTTCTTAATCCTTTTCTAGCCTCTAGTTCAATCCCAGCCTCTTTATATATTTCTCGGATACCATTCTCGAAGTAGTTATCAATGCCTATTTTGAATTTGTTTTTTATATCCCTATATGTCGGTTTGGAATTTTGCTTCTGGCTCTTTCTTACAAATTTGATAATTTCTTTTTTAATCTTTTCTTTTTCTTCCACTGTTTTTACGGCAAAGCTTCTATCATACTCTAGTTCTAATAAATTGTAGATCTCTCTTATACCACCCGGGAAGAATAGTTTAGGTAAACAGTCGAAGGTTCGTTGTATTTCTTTATAAGTAGGATAGTGGCCTTTCTTAACCTCTTCTCTAAAGAAATCTAGAATTCTATTCCTCATTACTTCTTTATCGATATTACCACCCATTCTAGCCCTAGCTAGAGTTGAAATGTCTATATCAGAATTTTTATAAATTTCTATTATAGAATTGAAATATGTACTTATATTTATTCCAAAGTTTTTTTCTATATCTCTTTTACTCGTATATATATTATTTTTTAATCGTGAGTTTACAAACTTGATTATTTTGTTTCTTATCTTAATTGTTTGTTTAGTCTTATCTATTAACACATATGAATCTTTTATCCATACTCGATTTAATAGAAACTGTTATTATCTTATACCCTATTTTCCTAAGAATCGCTATGCAAATATTTGTCAGTAGGCTTTCTTTCTTATATTTCAGGATCGGATTAGGGTCTCGTATATATTGGATCCTAGCCAATTTATATATTTCTCTTATTCCATCGGGAAATGGTTTCTAAGATTTGTTTTAAATTTGGTCGCTAGAAAGTCATAAGTAGGGTAATGCCCTTTTTCTGCTTCTTTCTTAACATACGTTATTATCATGTCTCTTTTGTTCATAGAAGAAAGGTTGGTACTCATACTGTTACTATCTATTTCCTTTTATTTAAATAAATTCGTGCAATCTCTTAATAGCATTTAATCTATCTCTATCAGCTATCTTAGCATTTTCTATTGCGGTTCTTAAAATTTCTATAGAGGTGTTGTAATGTTTTCTATCTATTTCAAACGGTATACCGTCCTTGCCGCCATGCGCAAAAGAGAACTTGGCAGGGTCCTTCCAGCTGGGCTCTGCGCCGTATATTAATTGCGAAACCAGGGCCAGGGCGCGGATTGCTTTCGGGCCGATGCCGCGAATCGCCAGCAGCTCCTCGTAATTGCCTGGCTGGATATCGTACGCTTTTCTCAGGCTTGCTTGAGTTTGCTTGTTTAGAGTAAATCCATGCTCAGGCGGTAGCGAAAGTATTTTGTTTGCTGTATTCTTTTCCTTTGCTATATCCACGGATATTTCCTGCGCTTCCCTACTTTGCCTTGCAACCATGTTTAGCGTCTCACTTTTGTTATCACAACATATAGCTGCCTGCGGCTCCTGTATAAAAGATTCAAACCCGTGGAGCCAGTGGTAGCGCCGCGCGTAATTGTTTTGGTTGTTCATGCCTTGCTGGATAACGCACCATTTCCCCTTCTCACTCATTATAAAGACATGGTGGTAGAGATTATATCCGTCCTGAACAGCTGTGTTGTCTACCTTAGCGGACATCTTTGAAGAATATACGAGGTTTTCTTTCTTCTTTTCGCTCAGAGAAAATGAATCAGCTGTTTTCTTTATCTCGTCCGGAGCCTTCCTGCTTGTTTTTCCCTTGCCGCCGCACACGCCGATTCCTGTTTCTTCCGGTTTAATCGCTTCTTTCAATGCCCCGCAAACCGTCGTGGTAACGCCGGACGAATGCCAGTCAAATCCTAAGACGCATGCAAAAGACTGGAACCAGAACGGGTCGGAAAACCTCCTGAGAAGCTCGTCCTGTCCGTACTCGTAAATAACGATCTCTGACAAAGCGCCTGCAAGTTTTTTCATCCGACTGAAAAGCCATGCAGGACATTGGCCGTAATGCAAAGGCAGGTTTGCTGTCCCGGTTATTCCCATAAATATTAATTAGGCTCCTAGAATAATTAAGATTTATAGTTTATAAAAATAGAAAAACAAAAAAGTTTAAAAAAAAATTTATTCTTTTGGTTCTTCTCCACCTTCAGGTGCCGGCTGTTCTGGCGCTGGCTCTCCGCCACCTTCAGACTCTTCTCCTTCGTATTTGAATTTCATAAGACTCTTATTATGAACTTACGCTTTTAAAGTAATCGCTCTTCAGAAATAATTAGGAATAGATTTTTATCTTTTCTGGAAAATTAAGAATATGGTTATTGGATTCTTGGTCAAAGTGATACCCAGAATTGAGGAATATAAGTAAGAATTGTCCTGTACACGGCCTATTTGACGATTATGAGATTTTCTCTAGAAGCTATTTCGGATGTAGCCCAAGAACATTCGACTGTGAGAAATACACAGAGATGATACAGGAACGCGTTCGCTGATTCGAATTGCCTTATTATTTCTTCTCCGAATTTTTTATCAATAGCTTCGTCTGGACAGCAACGTCCGGGTTGACTGAAACTGAGTCGATTTTATTCTTGACCAGGAACTTGGTGAAATCCGGGTAGTCGCTCGGTGCCTGGCCGCAAATTCCTACCTGCCTTTTGTATTTATGCGCTGTCTTAATCAGAGCAACTATCGAACGCTTTACCGCATCGTCGCGCTCATTGAACTCCTTGGCAAGTATTTCGTTATCGCGTCCCATGCCTAGGGTTAGTTGCGTTAAATCATTGCTGCCAATGGAGAAGAATTTGAAAAGCTTAGAGAACTGGTCAGCAAGTATTATGTTGGACGGTATCTCGGCCATAACGCCAATTTCTGCTTTTAGCTTCTCGCTTTTCAGTATCCTGAGCACGGCTTTTGCTTCTTCTATTGTCCTGCAGAAAGGGACCATTATCTTTATGTTCTTCAAGCCTTTGTCCAAAACAACTTTTAATGCCTTGCATTCCAGACGGAAGGCAGGTTCGAATTCCTTAGAGATATAACGCGAGGCGCCGCGCCATCCTATCATGGGGTTCTCTTCGTGCGGCTCATACTTCTCCCCGCCTTTCAGAGACATGTATTCATTTGTCTTGAAATCGCTGAGACGGACGATAACCGGCCTCGGATAGAAAGCTGCAGCAATCTTTCCGATGCCGGAAGCGAGTTTCTCGGTGAATTCATCCTGTTTCTTTTCCTTTATCATTTCCATCGGGTGCTTGTCAAAGGACGACATAATTATGAATTCCTCCCGCGCCAAGCCAACTCCGTCTACAGGCATGAGGGAAGCGTCAATAGCTTCGCCTGGCATTCCCACGTTAACATAAAGCTTTGTTCTGGTCTTCCTCAGCTTTATCTTGTGTTTCCTTTCTTCGTACTTCAGCTTTCCTTTCCATATTTTTCCCGAACCGCCAGAACAGTCGATAGTTATTTTTTCGCCTGTTTTCAGCTTTTTCGTGGCATTGGGCACGCCTATAACAGCAGGGACGCCCAGCTCCCTGCTCACTATGGCTGCGTGGGACGTCCTGCCTCCTTCCTCTGTTATGATTCCTGAAGCTATCTTCATTATGGGCTCCCAGTCAGGATCTGTCCTCTCCGTGACCAGTACCTGCCCTTTCCTGAATTTGTGAATCGATTTAACGTTTTTTATGATATTCACAGAGCCGGTGGAGATTTTCTTTCCTATTGCAGCCCCTTCAAGAAGGACGCGGCTCTTCTGCCTTAACACGTACTTTCTGAATTCGTTTTTCTTGGAGGAGTGGACGGTCTCTGGCCTTGCCTGCAGTATGTACAGCTTGTCGCTCTTTGCCCACTCTATATCCATTGCCCGTTTGTAGTGCTTTTCTATTTTTACCGCAAACTTTGCCAGCTTCTCTGCATCCCTGTCACTTATCGAGAATTTGTTACGCATGGCTTTCGACACGTTCTTTTTCTTTACGCCTGAAGGCGAGGATACCTCCATTATCTTCTTTTTGCCTAGTATCCTGTCTACCACCTTGCTCTTCTTTTTGAAAATCCAGAACTCGTCAGGCGTGACTCTTCCTTGCACAATGTAATCACCCAGCCCGTAACTGGAGTTTATAACGATAAAGTTCTCGTGTCCGCTGTCTGGGTCTATCGTAAACATGACGCCTGAGGATTTGGAAAACACCTGCTTTTGCACAGCAACCGAGAGATAAACCTTGAAGTGGTCGAACTTTTTGTCTTGACGGTATGAAATCGCGCGATTCGTGAACAAAGACGCGAAGCAGTCTCGGACGCGGCTGAGCAGGTTCGACTTGGTCACGTTGAGAAAGCTCTCCTGCTGGCCAGCGAAACTCGCGTCAGGCAGGTCCTCTGCTGTTGCCGAGGAGCGGACAGCTACCGCCTTTGCATTGAGCTTCCTGAACGCATCCAATATTCCCTTTTCTAGGTCTTTCGGGAACGGAGAATTTCTTATTAATGTCCTTATGGAAAGCCCTGCACCTTTCAATTCATTTATGTTCTTCACGTTCGTTTTTCTGAGGATTTTCCTTATCTCCCTGTCAAGCTTGTTCCTTTTTATGAAATGCCTGTACGCCCCAGAGGTTATTGCAAAGCCGTTTGGCACGGGCATCCCTATAGAAGCGAGCTCGCCCAGGGAAGCGGTCTTGCCGCCGACTAGGAAAACGTCCTTCTTTCTTATCTGCCGAAAGAACAGGATATGCTTACTCATAACATCACAATAATAATTATAATGTCTGCTTATCCACTTAAAAAGATTTTTGCGATATAATAATCGAATTTTATGTCCCGGACCCTAGAAGATATGGTAATCTTAACTTCTCCAAAATCCAGGGAATTTGCCAAGAAGGTATACGATTCGTTGGTTCGGGTGTCTGGAAAAGATTATAACAGCGTTCCGTTCACGACCATAGATATAGATTACTTCAACAATAAAGAGATTGGGGTCCAGATTCCTGAAAACCTCAGGAAGAGGGATGTTTATTTCATACACACGTTCTCCAATGACAGCGAGTACGAACCTAACATTGCACTAATGGAGCTTTATCTCGTGGATGACGCCATAAGAAGGGCTTCTGCCAATGAAATAACTTATATTCTTCCCCACATCCCGTACCAGAGGCAGGACAGAAAAGACAAGCCAAGGGTTCCGTTGAGCGCAAGGAGAATCATGGATATGCTCACAGTCTATCCCACCCCGCAAACACGCATTGTCACGTTTGACATGCATGCAGGCCAGATTCAAGGCTTCAGCCATTATCCTGTGGATAACCTTGAGGCTCTTCCGTTATTCCTGGATTACTTCAAAAACAACGGATTCTCTGACCCGGCAAAAGTGACCGTTGTTTCGCCTGATGTCGGAGGAACCAGGAGGGCCAGGGACTTCGCAAACAGGCTTGGCAATGGATTGGCAATAATAGACAAGAGTAGGGTTCCGCGAAGCGAGGCAGAGGTCATGAACGTAATCGGAGACGTCAATGACGTGGCAATAATAATAGACGACCTTGTTGACAGCGGAGGAACGTTGATAAAGGGGGCGAATCTTCTCAGGGAGCGGGGAGCCAAGGATGTCTATGCATGTTGCACGCACGCTGTCCTGAGCCCTTCCATGGACAAAGAAGAGGGGAGGGTTACGCCGGCTGAAGAGAAGTTTATCAAATCCGGCATAAAAATGGTGACAACCGACACCATACCGAGGACTGAAAAATACCTGGAAGATAATAAGACATGGCTTGACATACTGTCTGTTGCTGACATGACAGGAGACGCTGTCCACCGAATACAAACCGGCAAATCGGTCAGCGAGCTTTTCAAAACCTACTGATTCTGGATGCGAGGGGCCGGATTCGAACCGACGAAAGCACTAAGCTACTAGGTATCCTAATAACGGATACTTCTGGGCTTGGCCCTTAGTTATGCCTAAGCCTAGCCCCTTTGACCATTCCCAAGCTTTTCCGCAAGCGCTTTGCGCACCAGAGTGCGGAAAGGACTTCTTGGGTACCCTCGCAATAGGAGCAGAAACCTAAGGTTTCTCTCCTTATTATCCTCATTTCCTAATGAAGGAATATTATTTTAAAGTAACTTATAAAGGTTTTCTGACCTCGAAGAAAAGGTTCTTTCTGTTTTTGGCCCCTGAAACATAGAAATCGGTTATTTCGAGTCCTGCCTTTTTTATCCTGCCTTTCATCTCCTTCTCGTCGAAGAAATAATAGTATCTCGAAACTTTCTTTCCGCCGTACTTCTTGAACCATGGCTTTAATCTCTCGCCCTTCTCTTTCTTGTACCAGACCGATATCAATGCGGACGCGCCTGGCTTCATAACCCGCTTTATTTCTTTGAGCGGCTTTTCAATTCTTCCTTTGTTTATGATATGAAGGACTGCTACGCATACAACAGCATCGAAGAAATTGTCTTTGAACGGAATTTTCTTCACGTCCGCCTTCTTCAGTATGACCTTCATCTTGTGCTCTTTACAGTATTTTCTCGCAACCCTGAGCATGTTTCTCGAGAAGTCTATGCCGTATAAATCGTTCCTTTTTTTATTTGCAGATACGAGATTCCTGCAGTTGCCGCAGCCTGCTTCTAATATGCGCCCCTTCCTGCTCCTAAGGAATCTCCTTACCTCAGGATGACCCTTCTGCCTGTTCTCGGTCCAGCTCTCAGCAATCTTATTCCAGACTTTCTCCTGGCTCATACTATCTACCCTAAGCTTCGCTTGGTCCAGACCACCTATTGCTTTCGCAATAGTCGAGCGTCATATTATATTTTTGCTTAATCGTTTCGGCTCAAGCCTTTGGAAAAGGCTTGGTCTAGACCATATTATTATTAATTATTTATTTGGGTCTGACAAAGTATTAAACATGAGGAAGCTGGTGAAGTTCCTGCTTATAGCCGACGCCCTGCTGCTTTTTTCAACAGAGCTTTTCACTCCGATATACGCGATATTCGTAGAGTCGATACAAGGCACGATACTTGACGTAGGTGTTGCGTGGGCGATAGCTGCATTCGTCTATGCCACGCTGATGTACCCCTTCGGCAGGCTTGCTGACAGGTACTCGAGGAAGAAATTCGTCGTGCTGCAGTTCTTCGGCTCTGCCTTCGTGTTCGCCTATCTCACTACGATAGAATCCGTTGTGCAGTTGTACATTGCGGAGTTCATGCTCGGTTTCTTCATGGCAGTGGGGACGCCTGCGCACGACGGCCTGTTCAGCAGGAATCTCGACAAAGGCAAAGAATGCGAGGAATGGGGTTTGTGGGACATGATCGAAGGCTACGCAACCGCCTTTTCGGCCATAGTTGGCGCATCCCTGGTCTATTTCATGGGGTTTGAATACCTGTTCATAATGATGTCGGGCATGGCATTTATCTCCGGCTTTATAGTCGTTTTCTTTGTCGAGGAGAGGCACATAGCAAAGAAGCGCTACAAAATCAAGAGGCGCGTCAGAAGGAAGAAGAGATAAGTTTAAAGCCCGACTAATCCTAGGAAGAAGCTTCCCATATTCAGCACTATCAGGATATTGAACACGAAATTCACGAAGGGGTAGATAACGTCAGGCGGCCTGCCTATCATGAAATCGACAGCAAGATAAGCTATCTCCTTTATTATAAAGACGCCTAGGAAGAGTATCAGCAGGTCGAAGCCTGCAAAAATGCCTGCAGCTGCTGCTCCTATCGCGTCTACGAGGTTCTGGGGCGACGGCACGAACAAAGGCCACGAAGGAGGCGATAAAGGCAGGAGTATGTATTTAAGGCCATAAAGAACAGGCAGCAGTATCATCGTCAGAACAAATGCCAGCACAGGGCCGTAGATTATCCCCATGAGTATTGTCGCTATGGTGGTGAGCTCTACGCCGAACTTGTGCGGAAGCCCTGCTGTCCCTATTATCACTTTGTCGAACCACAGGACCGCGAATATGGCTGCAAGTACGTGGCCGCCTATTAAGTAAAATCCCAAGTAGCCTAGGACAATTGATAATACTAGGAATATTATATTCCTTATACCGAATTTCATAATACCTACCCTGATGCTTTTGCATCAGTATAGACCATATTATTATTTATGCTCCTGCTGGGAATTTCACAAACTTTTTCTGCTTGAGGAAGGCGGAAGCCTCCTTTTGCTCAAGCTTTTTCTGAAAAAGCTTGATTTGAACCCAGGTCTCGGCCTACCCCGCAGAACGCTACGCTTATTCTGCGTGCGTAGCCCATATTAGGCTTCTGACGAGAGGGCCGCATCCATCACCGCCAAAGCAAAACGCTGTTTTGCTTAACTTTGCCGGGTTTTCCAGCCAATAGTTTCTATTCCCCGTTTTCTTTGAACCCAGGGGCCTTTCTTTTCTAAAGAAAGGGGCTTCTAGACTACAGGAGCCTAGCAATTAGTAATGGACATATTCTTAAGAAGATTTCTGATAAGGGCAACTCATGGTATTAGACAGAAGAGAAGATTTTTTATACGCTGTTGAGGTGCTCGAGAGGAGAGTGCATGAATACTGCGTGAATGAACAGAAAGACTTCGAAACAGTAAGGACTTACTTCAGGCGTGCCTATGAATCTAGCGCTACTCTGCCAACTTCAACAAGAATGAAAACCCTGAAATACAATGTCTTTCGAACATTGAATATAACAGAATCTGACCTTCCTATGCCTAGAACTTAAACCTGCATACCCTTTTCAGCGGGCAGCTGCTGCACAAAGGCTCTTTTCTGCAGTAGTTTTTCGCAAGCTCTACGATTAACGCATGGAATTCCTTATAGATTTTTACATCTTTAGGCAATTTCGATTCAAAGAATTTTCTTATTTCTTCGTAATTATTAGAATTATTAATGACAATGGCATCAGGTTTGGCTTTATTCTTGCTCGACTTACCTAACCTGGTTTTTCCCTTGTTTTTTCCCTTTAATTCTAATAATCCCAAGCGTGTGAAAACTCTTTTCGTGTAGGCGTCTATCACGAAGTATGGCTTGTTATATGCATAAAGAAGTATCGAGTCAGCTGTTTCTGGGCCAATGCCCCATATAGATAGAAGATTCTTCCTCGTCATCTTACCAGAAAAATTAACAAATGCCTTAAGCTTCTTCGCTTTCTGCTTGTAATAGCCAGACGGCTTTATTAAATCAGACAATTCTTTCGTACTCATGCTCTTTATCGCATTTCTGGACAGCTTCTTCTTTTCAGCCAGGTTATCCAACGCCTTTTCAACATTCTTCCAGTTCGTGTTCTGTGTGAGTATCGCACCTGCGATAATCTCGAAGCGTCTGCCGGTCTTGCAGGGCCACCACTCCTGCTCGCCGAAGTGATTTAATAATCTCTCGTAGATGCGCATCATGATTATCGAACTATTATATGGGTGTCATCTTTTTCAAGGTTAAGAACGAAACTGCCTGTCCTACTTATATTGCCTGAAATATCAATGATTCCTGAGTAATTGAGCAGCAGCTCGACTGTTTTGTTCGTGGGTATTATCACTAGGCTTCCCTCCGACGACGTCTCGAACGCGGTTTCTATCTCCATTACGTATCTTACCGTGTCGTGCTCGCCTGAAATCTCGAATGCGCCTTTCCTGAAGTCCATGTATATCTGTTTGCTGTTCTGGCTTTCTGCTAACATCGCATTTATTTCGCTGTCGAGAGTTCTCATAATGTTCTTTGCCCTGTTATATTCGCTGAATTCCCTTCCCATGGCAACCGTGTCAAGAATATTGGTGCTTACAAAAGCAGCTGACAGCAGAACTATTACTAACAAAAATGCTGCCGTTATCAGGTTCATATCTACCTACCCTTTTCTTCGAAAAGTCTAGACCATACTATATTTTTCTTTTACGCAACTTGCCCTTTTCTAAGAGAAAAGGGCCGAACGGGCCTGACGTGACTCGAACACGCAACCACTTGGTCCGAAGCCAAGTGCTCTATCCAATCTCAAACTCCTTTAACATTTGTGAAAAGTTCTTTTGACTGCAAGCTACTTTTCTTTACAAAGAAAAGGAGCTTATTGAGCTACAGGCCCATAACCTATACTCGATAATAGAAAAATTTAAAGATGAATACTGTAAAGGTTTAATAGGGTCTGGTCAGTAGATGGGGTATATTGTCTTTTGTGACCACGGGTTACCTAACTACCTCTGTAGAGATATTATTCCCTACATAGACAGAGCTGCCAGAGATATGGGATGGAAATGCAGGATAAAAGAAACAAATGGTAAAACTAAGATTTCTATAAAAAGGCTCGGAATCTTTTCAATTCTCGATATGGAATTGGATTCAAACAGAAAATTGACTATGCTGCCTCTTGGACTTGATTATGCAAATAAAGATTATAATGCGCAATATGGGTTTGAGGGCAACATACTCGGATATATGAAATCAGATTGTCAGAAGCCTTCTTAATAGCTTTCTGGCTGTTTCCGGATCAGCCCTGCCGCTAGTCTTCTTCATGACTTGACCTACCAGGAAGTGGAAAGCCTCGCTCTTGCCTGCTTTATAATCCAAGACTGTTTTCGTATTTTCATTTATTACCTCTTTTACCGTGGGTGTGAGCAGCTTTTCGTCGTATATCCTTGCCATCTTATTCTCCTTCATGAGTTTTTCAGGGTCAGTGGGGTTTAGCACCATGTCCCGCAACGTGAATTCTGCTGTCTTTACTGTTACTTCTTTGTCCTCAACCATTTTTAACAGTTTTATTATATGCCAAGGCTCCAAACCGGTCCTGTTCATCCTCAGGTTGTTGTAATTAAGCGTCTTCTTGAGCTCCTTTGCAAAGAAGTTTGCTGCCAAGCTCGGATTTGTCTCTTTTATCACCTTTTCGAAGACCTCGGCCAAGCCGGGATCGGATGTTATAGAAACCGACAAATCAGGGGGTATTCCAAACTGCTTTTCATAACGTTTTATTTTCTCAGAAGCAAGTTCTGGAAGTGATTTTTTTATTTTTCCTATCTTCTTTTTGTCTAAGGTGATCCTCGGCAGGTCAGGCTCGAATATGTATCCGTAATCTTCTTCCTCTTCTTTAGTCCGCAAAGAACGCGTAACACCTGCTGCTGCATCCCAGGTCCTGGTTTCGCGGACTATCTTTTGGCCACGCCTTAACAAGCCTTTCTGCCTTATGACCTCGTAATTCAACGCCCTTTCCACATCCTTGAATCCGGTGATATTCTTTATCTCCACGCGGACTCCGCTGGATGGCCTGCGGTCATCAGTTTGGGTTTCCAAAGAGATATTGGAATCTACTCGCATCGAGCCTTCTATGTCGGGATTGAACACATCCAGGTATTGAAGAATGCTTGATAGTTCCTGGAGGAACAGCCTGGCTTCCTTGGGGTTTTCAAAGTCCGGCTCGGTAACCACCTCGCATAACGGCACGCCGGAACGGTTGTAATCCACCAAAACGTATTTTGCCTTCGTAATTGAGCCGCCAACGTGTACAATCCTGCCTGGGTCCTCTTCCATATGTACACGAGTTATGCCTATCCTTTTTTTGTTGAACATGAGGTGGCCGCCTTTCGCCAGCGGTATTTCGTACTGCGATATCTGGAAGTCCTTTGGAAGGTCAGGATAGAAATAAGACTTTCGCGAAAAGAACGTCTCTCCGGGGAATTTGCAGTTCAGCGCCAGTGCGATTTTTATTGCATATTCCACAGCAGCCTTGTTTATCGCCGGCTTGCTGCCCGGCATGCCGAGGCACGTAGGACAGCAGAACTTATTGGGCTCTTTAGCTGTTTTGTTCGGACATCTGCAGAAGAGCTTCGTTTTCGTTGTAAGCTGCACGTGGATTTCCAGTCCTATTTTCATTCTATCCATTCTCCTTTATCGTTTATCATCCTTTCTTCGTGAGTATCAGGCTTCTCCTTATCGTATTTCGTGGGTCTTGGCTCAATGAATATGACATCTTCCAAGGCTATGTATGCATGCGTTATGTTTGGGTGGATAACAAGCTCGAACGGCGCTTCTGCCTCTTTTTCCATCTTCTCGTTCGTGTCTAAATCCTTTGCAAAGAACTTCACCTTTCCCTGCAGGAAGTATATGAGTTCGGGATTGTTCGATTTGTCGCTTCCTGTATGGTAGTGGTTGCCGAAAAGCGTGCCTTTCTTCCTGAAGAAAACAGGTATCTCTTTCGCCTCGGTAGTTATGCTAAATACAGCGCCTTTCTCGTTGCCTATGTTCTCAAGTTTGTTTATTGCTACCTTCATAATCCCAGCTCTTTTGATATGCCTTTCAAGGCATTCAAGGATATTTCGAAGAACCTTTCCTTTTCTATGCCTATCTTCTCACAGTAAAGCATTTTTTCGCGGGAGCAGTTCCTTGCAAAGTCCTTGGATTTAAACTTCTTGATTATTGAACTAACGTCAACGTCACTCAATTTCTTGGACGGCATGACCAGAGCACAGGCAATCACCAGGCCGGAAACAGCATCTGACGCTATTAACGCATAATCCATCTTAGCCTCTGGCTGGATGCCGGTTGCATCCGGGTTATGGGCCCTGACTGCTCTCACTGCCTCCTCATCTACTTTACCTGTAAGCATGTCAGCCCCTATAACTGCATGCTTTTCTGGGCTGTTTTTTGTTTCTTCAAAATCAATATCATGGACAAGGCCGGCAATACCCCATTTCTCTTTGTCTTCCTGCAGCTCTTCTGCCAGTTTTTCCATTATCGCTTCGACTGCCAGGCAGTGCTTTACCAAGTTTTCTGTCTTCACGTTCTCTTTCAGCAGTGATAATGCCTCTTCGCGGTTCATATAATCCCCTCGTATGCACCCGCTATCTGCAGGATTTTTTCCTCCTGGAGGTGGTCAGCCATGAGATGCAGGCCAACAGGCTCCTTTCTTTTCGTTGGCACGGATACCATCGGTATCCCTGCAAGGTTAGGCGGCACTGTTAATACATCCATCTGGTATTGTTTAACAGGCGAGAGCTTCTTTACGTCGCTTATCTTCGGCGGCAGTATCGGCATAGTGGGCGCAGCTATTGCATCGTATTTCCTGAACGCTTTTTTGAAGTCCTGTATAACCAGAGTGCGTATTTTCATCGCCTTCAGGTAATAAGCATCCCTGTAGCCGCTCATTCTAGCGAACGTGCCCAAGATTATTCTACGTTTTGCTTCGTCGCCAAAGCCTGAGCTGCGCACTTTTGAGAAATATTCATTAAACGAGCCTTTCAGCTCTGCCTGCAAGCCGTACCGCATGCCGCAGTACTTTGCCAGATTCGTCGAAGCCTCAGCAGTGGCGATTATATAATAAGCAGAAAGAGCGTACTTTGTGCTCGGCAGGGATATATCCTGAACAACTGCACCCAGACTTTCTAATTTTTTAATGGCATTCCAGACAGAAGTGCTTATTTTCTTATCCACCTGGAAATATTCCTTCGGCACCCCGATCCTCATGCCTTTTATGTCTTTGCCAATGCATTTCGTGTAGTCCTTTTTCTTCCCAATTGAAGTAGAATCTCTCTCGTCTTTCCCTGCTATTGTCGACAATAGCAAAGCTGCGTCGTATACGCTTTTCGCAATCAGCCCTATTTTATCAAGGGAGTTCGCGTAGTCGATTAAGCCATAGCGGGAAACCAAGCCGTAAGTAGGTGTTAGCCCGACAACAGAACAGAAAGCTGCAGGGCAGGATATAGACCCACCTGTTGACTCAGCCAGAGCTATATGCGGATAGTTCAATGCCTGAGTCAGACCTGCTGCACCTCCTGACGAGCCTCCGCACGAACGTACCGGGTCCAATGGATTCTTTGGTATGCCATAAGCAGAATTAACAGAGAACGTACCGAAACCGAACTCGTCCTGATTCGTCTTTCCGAGTATGCGTGCCCCGTCCTTTTTCACGTTAGAGACAGCAGTCGCGTCAAAAGGCGGCAGATAACCTTCAAGGATTTTCGAACCTGCTGAACTCTGCATATTCTTGACACAGATGTTATCCTTGACTGAGACAGGCAGGCCGAACAAAGGCGAATTCGCGACAACCTTCTTTGACAAATCGTTTGTGCATTGGAAAAAATTGTACTCCTTGTCCAGCTTCTTTGTATCCTCCATGATGTCCTTTGCAAAATCCAGGTAATCTATGCTGCCTGATTCCGACCTTTCCAAGAATTCCCTTACTGTTATGTTATACCTGCTCATTGGATCACACTACACTGCCCGTGGTCCCTTGAAGAAGTTTCTTTCCTTGTGCTTTGCATTGGCAAGCGCCTTTTCCTGAGCCAGGCACCAGCCTTCCTTATCCTCCTGGAACACATCCTTTATTTCAAACGGCTGGAAACTCGGCTCACAGTCAGCCCTGACTCTATCTATGTTCTTGAACACTGCAAGTACCTCATTCAATTCCTTCTGGAATTTCTTCAGCTCCTTGTTTGTGAACTCCAAACGGGCCAGTCTGGCAACATGTTTCACAGTTTCCAGAGTAATAGCATGCTTGGCCATGAATAATAATTGAGGATAAACCTATTAATTGGTTTCTTTTTCTCTCCTATTGCTTTCGCAATAGTCGAGCGTCATATTATATTTTTGCTTAATCGTTTCGGCTCAAGCCTTTGGAAAAGGCTTGGTCTAGACCATATTATATCGAGGAAGGCAGCAGCCTCTGTTTTTGATTAAACCTACCCTAAGCTTTGCTTAGTCTAGACCATATTATTTATTATACAGTGTAAGCAGTAGCTACGTTTTCGCTTAAGCATTTTAGTAAAAGGCTTAAAAGAAAAAGTCAGGCAGCTGGAATTAGACCTTGAGGATGGGATGAGCGTCCATCCAGATCCTCATCTTACTCCAGCTGCCCTTCTTTTGGGGTGTGGGTCAGCATAATTATGGCGAAAACTTCTGATTTCCGCCATTTCCTTGAGTTTTCTTTTGAACCCAAGGGCTTATTTTATTATCTCAATGCCCAACTCTCTGGACACCGTTTTCTCAGGCGCTTCTTCCTTTGAAACAGGTCCAAGGATGAAAGGCGACTTCACTCCTGTTATTATGGTTATGACCTGCATCTTCTCCTTGTAATCAGGCAATACGCGGGCTCCCCATATTACCTGTGCGCTGGGGTCGAGCTCCTTTCTTATCGCCTCTCCTACAAGGCTTATCTCGTCCAGACGCATGTCATCTCCGCCTATTACCTGGATTAACGCGCCAGTCGCGCCTGTATAGTCAACATCCAGCAGCGGATGGGAAAGCGCCTTCGTAACTGCTTCCTCTGCCCTGTTCTCAGAGTCACTCTCGCCTACGCCTATTGAAGCGACTCCGCCGGAACGCATTATCGCGCGCACGTCTGCGTAATCCAAGTTAACAAGCGATGGCTCGGATATTGTTTCGGTTATGCCTTTTATCATCGTCGCAATTAAGTCGTCTGCAACGCCGAAGGCTTTTTTCAGAGGCATGTCACCTGCAAACTCAAGCAGCCGCTGGTTCTCTATTACTATGGCTGTATCGCATACCTGCCTGAGCTGCGTAAGGCCTTCCTCAGCCTTTACCATCCTTGCACCTTCCAGCTTGAACGGAAGCGTGACAGCAGCTATGACAATCGCACCCATTTCCTTCGCGATTTTGGCTATAACTGGAGCAGAACCAGTGCCAGTGCCGCCTCCAAGACCGCACGTGAGGAAGACGAGGTCAACTTCCTGCAGCAAATTCTTCAGGTCCTCCTTGCTCTCGGTTGCTGCATTCTTTCCTACATCAGGGTAACCACCTGCTCCAAGGCCCCTTGTAAGGTTTTTTCCTATAAGTATCTTGTTATGGGCCTTGCTTGTGCCAAGGTGTTTGGCATCAGTATTAATGGCAATAGTGGTTGCGCCGCCTATTCCCTTCTCGGTCAGCGCTGTAATAGTATTGTTTCCTGCACCGCCGGTTCCTACGACCAAAATCCTTGCTTTATGCACCTCGAAATTCTCCTCACTTACGTTGCTGAAATTCCATTTCATATCCACAACCTCCAGTTATATAGCCTCCGAAAGATATTTTCGATAATCGAAAATCCTTTTAAAGTACGATTGTACTTTATACTTGTCCAAAAAGAGAAATAGTTCCAAACGTAAGTTGTCCCAAATTCACAGAATGCGATTGTCCAGATCGCAAACACGTTGTCCAGACGTGTAAAACTTATTCTTATTTCTTTCAGACCCATATAAAAACTTTTCTGTGCTCGAAGATATGTGTTAAAAAGCCGGGGGTTTTAAGTTCTTGATATCAATCTCCAGAGCACACGTAGAAACAACAGCTCTGTATGCATCTTTTTGTGTCGAGATTATTGCATTTGCATTCTGAAATCAGCTTATTCACAGTAACGTTGCTTACGTTATCAGGATTTTTACATTCAGGGTCTTCTTTTACGTATTTGTCACAGAGCATAAGCAGGCTCGGAGTCAGAGGGCTGCCTTTGTCCTCCTTGCTCTCTATTCCGAAAATGTGTTCGATGCCGAATACAATGACAGCGAAAATAACTATTCCCAGGATAACGAACGCATCAAAGTACCGCATCCCGGATGCCTGTCTTTTTTCCATGAATACCTATTGTTTTTATCTGAATTAAAGCTATAGTGATATAGGTTTTGTATGAAGATTACATTATTGCTTATACTTCTCTGTATAATAGGTTTTTTCCTGCCTGTTTTCTCAGGCGTTGAGGAAGCTTTTGACAATTACGGCTTCTCAGGAGAAAACCTGGTTTCAAGACCATGGGTTCTTTTGACGTCTGTTTTTCTTCACAACGGTCTGGCGCACCTGCTTTCGAACATGTTCATACTGTTCTTCTTCGGCATTGCTGTCGAGGCAGAACTGGGCAAAAAGATGCTTTTGGTATTCTTCCTTGGGGCGTTTGCAGGCAGTTTTTTATCTTTGTTCGTGTATCCGTTCGATACAATATCTGTTGGCGCGTCTGCCGGCATATTCGCGCTGGTCGGCACAGGGATACTTGTCAGACCCTTTGACCTTTCTTTCTATCCATTGGTCGTGCCTGTACCGCTTGCATTCCTCGGAATCTTCTATGCGATTTACAATGCCTACGGATTCGTAGCAGAATTGTCAGGGCTTGAGGCAGCCAGCAATATCTCATACATCGCACATTTCGGCGGGCTGTTTGTCGGTCTGTATTTCGGCTTCAGGGAGGCGGGAAAAAAGGAGATGAGAATGGCGCTCCTGATGTTCCTCATAATGATTATTGCGCCTTTGCTCTGGATTTTGCTGTTCTAAAAGATATTTATATAGGAGCTTCCAATAATATTAAAAGTGAGGTGCTAGGTAGATGAAAGGTATAACGCCCGTAATTGCTATAATACTATTGTTGATGGTGACAATAGTTGTAATAGGGTTTGCCACTGGCTTCTTCCAGAGCATGATAAACGTTGCAGGAAGCCAGCTGGAAGAGCAGACACAGCAGACAACCCAGCAGATTGCAAAAGTCGTTACCATTGATAGCGCTGCGACAGTTGGCAGTAATACAGAGGTAACGGTAAGGGCTTCAGGAAGCAAGGACGTCCCGTCGTCGGAGATAAGCGTCTTCCTTGATGATGCTATACAGAGCTGTACGTTCTCGCCTGACCCTGTTGTAGTAGGAACCACGTCCACATGTACGATATCCGGGCAGACCTGTAGCAGCGGGACAGAAGTAAAAGTAACCTCCCCTGGCGGGGAAGACACGTTTGAATGCTGATTTTTTTCTTTCCCCTTATTTTGTTCATATTACTATAGGCGATGCACCTGCATGCCACGACTGCCTCGGCCTTATCCTGACCTTGTAAAGGCGCTCCGAGTTGTCGTCAAGTATTATTGCCGTGCCCCTGAGCTTCGGCAGCTCGTTTATGTATTTCTCGATGTCGTACATCATGTAGGTCTGCATGATTGCCTTCAGCGCTTCTATGTCTTCTTTCGTCGTGAGCCTGTGGGAGATAATCATGTCGCACTGAGCCAAAGCCTCTTGCGAAAGCCGCTCAGGCCTCTGTGTAGCGAGCACGAGCGATATGCCTGGCTGCCTGCCCTCGCGCACTATCCTGTCTAGAATGTCTGAAGACGGCATGTTGCCCTCCTTGGGCAGGAAGTTGTGCGCCTCGTCTATGGCAATCCAGCACATGGGCACGTTCCTTTTCTCCCCGATTTCTATCTCTGCGAGTTCTTCCTTTCTCCTTGCTTTCGTCCTCTCCATGAATATCCTTCTCGAAACGAACGCGATAAGAAGGGAGCGGACAGATACAGGAGTAAGGCTGACATCCAGAATAGTTATCTTCCCCGGCTCCAGTATTTCAGGCATCTTAGATTCGCCGAATATGCCCCATGATTTCGCAGCCTCGAACCTGTTTTCTAAAGCAAGCTTCTCCTTATCAAAGCCTTCCTCCCTCTGGATGAAAGATATTACGTCATCTATGCTGTACTCAGCCGGAAGCTTTGACAGGACTTTCTGGAGCAATATGCCCAGCGGCTCATTCATATCCAGCCCGAACAAGCTTATCCAGTCATCCGCCCTCAGCTCGCTTGGCATGAAAGAGAAAGAAGAGTCGAAATCCACGCCCGCTTCCATGAAAGTCTTTGCCTGGCCCTCTGGAACATAGACATTAACGCTGAAGCCTTTAGGCTCAAGCCTCCACGAGTTGAGAACATCTATCTCCTTTTCATTGGGCGATTTCATGGTCCAGAATATGCCCTGAGGATCGATTAAAAGAACACAAAGATTCTTTTTAACATCCTCCGGAAGGTTCGATATCTCCTCGACCATGACGCCGAGCGACCAGCTCTTGCCCGTGCCTCGCTTGCCAGTAAGTGTTATGATATGCGGCCGAAGCGCGTCCAGAAGAACCCTGGTCGTGAGGTGCGCATCCTCACCTTTGCCAACGAGGTTCCTTCCTATGAACAATGTTCCGCTTTCCTTGTATTTCCTCAGATCTTCTTCATCTCTACCGATAACTATGTTCTGCACAATAAGAACCTCCGTTGAGCGTCTATTAATTAATACAAGGGAGAATAAATAAAGTTTAGATTTTGGAAAAAGTTTGTGGAAGCGTTAGCTCCGTTTTTGATTAAACTTTTTAGGAAAAAGTTTAATGGAGGCGCGCCCTTGGTGGATAAAAACAACACACAGAGCTTATCCAGATACATTGCTCCACCCAGCTGCCCTTTGAGCACTTCTAGATATAGCTTATGGCTGCTTCGTTCCCGACCTCGCCAGTTTCGCTATACAGAAGTCCCAATGGACTGGGCTTCTCAGCTCTGCAGCTGGGCCCTGAATATTGCATTCATCGCCCTCAGGCTTCGGTCCCATCTATAGCGGATTGATGGCAACAGGCTACCGCTAGCAGCCCGACCTAGCCTCCAAATTCTGTTAACAAACCATATTGATTTAAAACTATTCTCAGGCAGAAGTCAGCCAAAATCTGTTGTAAATTATTAAAACTATAGGCTTTATTTAATTATCTATGGTCAGAAAAAGGATCCAGAGAAGGCCTTATTACGGAGCCATCGGCAACGGCGAAACCTGCGCACTAATCTCGCCATCTGGCAGCATAGAGTGGTTTTGCCTGCCGAGGTTCGACGGCAAGATTGTCTATGCAAGAGCCCTCGACCCGATAAACGGAGAGTCGTTGGATATAGCCTTTTTTGAGAAGGACAGGCAGCTGCTACTCTACGATACAAAGCAGCACTACCTGAAAAATACGAACGTCCTGAAAACCGAGCAGATGTACAAGCATATCAAAGTCGAGATAACGGATTTCATGCCGTGGAAAGGCATATCCGAAACAATGGAGGAGAAAAGGCTCCTGGTAAGGCTGATAAAAGTCGAGAACACGTCGAAAAAGAAGAGGAAGCTGACCATGAAAGTACAGTCAGGCATAGGCAGGCTTCCCTTGAAGAAATACCTTGACCTGGTGGACAGGAATGTAATATATGACGAAAAGGATTTCTCACTGGGCATAAGGATCCTTGACAAGATTGAGGACGTAAAACTGAAGCCAGGCGAGAAAAAG
>CAYVZO010000005.1:0-23967 GCA_964456345.1 uncultured archaeon
CTCAAATCCCTCACGCTTGGTCTTATAATACAGAAGGTTGGCGGTCTGGCGCTCATAGGCCTGGGTCTCTTCTTCATAATGGGTGTGCCTGGCGTATCGGATTACCAGAGAACCGAGATAGCCACAGCCAGCGCGTTCATAGGTATAGTAATCGCCGTGATTGGAATATACCTTGTTCTGTTCTAAATACCCTGAACTTCGTTCAGTCTATACCATATCCATAGAATGTGCTAACCTTAATTTTCCCAGGGCTTTTTTGAAAAAGGCTTATATACAAGGAAATGCAAAGAAAAATTATGGAACCTATCCTGGTAATATTATTAGCTTTGATTATCGGTGTCTTCATATATATAATGCGCCAGAAAGAGGGGTATCCAAAAGACATAGTGGATCCTTACCTTCTTTCTGACAGCAATTTCGTAAGGAACCTCGCTGGCGAGTGCCTGGACCCGAGGGCAGAAACCTGGACAGGACCTAGTGACGGACGCTATCTTGGCCATGCGCTTTTTGCAGGTCCGCGGGAAGCACAGACATCGATAGACTACACGACACCTCCTGGAGTGACTTACAACCTTTACTACTCTCTCTGTTTCCAGCTTGGTAAGTGGGAGTACGTGGTGCAGCGGGCTGACGAATGGATTGAGGTTTCGCCTTCCCACGCACAGTATTACCAGCTGACCCACAAGCAAAAAGAGGAGTTGGAAGCAAAGATAAAATCAGGTCTTGCTTCAGCTGCACAAGCAGTTGCTGATCTGGAACTCCTGAAGCACGACGAACGAAAATACAGGGAATTCCTCAACTATATGGGCGTTCAGTATAAGGACGGTAAATTCGAACAGGTCGGAAAAACTGATGAGCACTCGCTGAAAGCAGTCTTCATAGATCAGGTAGACGTCCATACAGGCGACGGGATATCCATGCGCAGCATAGTAAGCAGATGGCCCACCCTGATAACGGACTTCCTCAAGCTCAAAGACGACGATATGGACCCTGACAGCATAAAGAAAAAACTGGATGTATCGAAGGCAGAGGCAGTCGTGCTCGTAACAAAGAACAAACTATACCAGCAGTGGAAGGAGCTGTTCGTGCCTGAAATAAAGGCGCGGTATGAGAGAATAATCACACTTGTCAGAAGCAGGGAAAAGTCCGTTGAAGAGTATCGCGAATGGCTCAAGCCCGTCATCGCGCGCCACAAGATGATTGAAGAGGCTTTGCTCAGGCCTGCGCAGAGGCAAAGTCTTAGGACTTCGTTCATGACGCCAAGCGGCCATTCAGTTGCGACAAGCAACATTGTTTTGTGGGCATGGAGGTTCAGCTCGCCCCTGGAAATCCAGAAAGGCGGGACAGAAAGGCAGGCAATAGAATGGGCTGAGAAGAAGCTTGATCCTGCAGACGAATGGACTATGAAGAACCTGATATTCCATCCAAAGCACGGCCTTGTTGTAAAATATCCTTGGATAACGAAGGAGTGGGTCGAGAAAAAGAAAAAAGAGATACTTGCGGAAAGCAAGGGTGCAAAGAATCCATGGCTGATACCGCACAAATTGTACTATGCTTTCCACATAATAAGCTTCACAAAGTCGAACATAAAAAACGCAGCAGGCAACGAACTGGAGGACGGAGTGTTCGATGTCAACCTGATTTACATGAGCCAGAACGCCGTGTTTGTGAAGATACTCGAACTTATGGCAAAGAAGGAGGAGCTTAACAGGTATATAGACGGTCTTATAGGCATAGGACCGGTTGTTACTGAAACGAAGGAGAAAGAAGAAAAAGAAGGTATCAGAGAGAGGATAAGCAGCAACCTGGAGAAAATCACTAGTTACTTCAACATACCTATGACATTCATCAAGAGAGGGCCTTACGAAAGGGACTGGGATGAAAGGATAACAAAGATAATGCTCGCCTCTGCGTCAGCCTACCGCTACTCGCCGATAGTGGAGTTCATAAAAAAGAAGATGGGTATTGGTGTGTCTTAGTTTTGGGTGATTAATTGCCATACAAAGTCGGTATTTCCAGCGGATGGTGGCACATAGACAGGCCGCCTGAGCTTCTCGGATTAGCCACCAAGGTAGGCTCTTTCGGTGGCACGGTCGGCTGTCAGTTCATTCAAGCGGATTTGGAAACCACTTCTGAGTTTTTCGAGCCCAGGCTGAAGACGAATTTGATGAGAGCCAAAAAAGAGCTGGGTCTTGAGGTCGGCCTCCACGCAGAAATTGGCGAGCTCATGGCTCTGGAATCTGCTGAACGGAGATTATGGGACCAGTCCCACCTGCGGCTGCTCGAAACGATAAAGAACGCTGCAGATTTCGGCATGATTTATGTTCTCGTACATACTTCCAACAGACCACAGCTGATGTTCCTGGAAGCGCAGTACCGCGTAACTGGTTATTTCTATCCTGTTGTCAGTTTCGACGGCCAGCCGCTGTACACTGCATGCGAAAAAAACGAAAACGTCAAAAAGGCTGCAAAGAGGCACCTGCGCGGGGTTGAATCGGTAATACTTCACGACAACGAGGAAGGTTATAACGAATACCTGAGATGGCGGGCTGAGATTGAGAAAGAGGAGATTAATAAACAGTATGCTGAGCTCAACAAGAACGAGATGTACAGGGCACTGAAAAAAGCTGGTGATCCGCGGGCAGATGCCATGGAGGCGCAGGCAAGGCAGACAGGGGAGAGCAACGCAGTAAACATAGTCCAGCAGAACCTGCCGGAAATTATCTATGATATCTGGAAAAAGGCGCCTAATGCAAAGTACAGCATGGATACTGCAGAGATTGCCGCGTACATGATAATTGCCCGCTACATGAAAGAAACTGGCGACCCTTTATGGACCACGATAGCAAAGGACAGGGACGTGGACGACTGCTATGTCAACCATCATGCGGAATTCAATGCAGCTGTTGCAGCCAAGTACCTGGAAGGGCATCTGATAGCTGACAAGCATCCCTACAACAAGCAGGTGTTTGGGAAGGAAATGAGCCTGCTAGAATTCCTGAACAAGAATAACGTCCTCTTTCTCCTAGAGATACCTGAGGCGCATGCAGGAAACGAAGGCTTGTTGAGGCTTTTCAATCCCCTGGATACCTACATACTTTTGAAGAAGCTGAACAACCCAAAAATAAAGCTTTGTGTCGACTTCGAGCACATGATATCGCACAAGCTTGATGTGGATGAAGTGATAAAGAAGATGCCGCGCGACTTCGGGAAATCCGTCTTTTTGTTCCATCTGGGCAAGCCCATACCTTATTTCGGCACAGCTCACCCAACGATACCCATAGGCTCAAGGTCGCAGGAGATAATCTACAAATGGCTTTACGAGATGAGGAAGAGCGGGTTCCAGGACGGTTACATGATTTACGAACGAGGGGGCGGGAAAACGCCGTTGGAAGTCACGCAAAACAGCGTTTGGGCAATGAGGCAGATAGCCAACTTCCTTGACAAGGACATAAATCCGGAAGATCTTCCTCCTGAATTCTACGGCGTATCAGAACAGAACAGGGAAGTTTTTGCAAGGCAGTCCGTAGCGATTCATGACCATGCATGGGACCCGCTGGAAGGCGTTTTGTCGATTCCTGAAGAAAAGCACGGCCACTTCAGCAAGGCGTCCGTAGAAAAGGGTAAGGGCGAGGTCTGGGAAAAGAGGAAATACAGGTAAGTCCTCTAAGCGAAGCTTAGGGTATAGGGATAACTTTTTATACCCTTTCCTAAAGAGGTTAGTAGATGATTGCATGACGAGGGGAAAAAACAGCAAAGAAGACAAAAGAAAGCTGGAAAAATTCAGGAAGAAACAGCTAGAAATAGCAAACAAGTTCACCGAAGAAGTGCTAAAAAAATACAAGAAATTCGTGAAGGCTATTGTTATATTCGGCTCGTTCACACGATCGGATTTCCACTCCAAGAGCGATATAGACCTGCTTGTTGTCATAGACGACACGATTGCAAGATTCACGCCCGAGGTAAAGGACCAGTTTGACGAGGATATATACCAGATAGGCAAGAAGATAAATGAAAACATAATAGTTCAGCCTGCCTGGACGCTTACTGAATTCTGGGAAATGGCCCGCATAGGCCACCCTCTGCTTTATACAATAGTAAGGGACGGCTGGGCGCTGTACGATACAGGCTTTTTCATACCCATAAGGAAGCTTCTTGAGCTTGGAAGGATACCCACGACCCTGGAGGCAGTGGAGAAATTCATGGAAACTGCTCCGCAGAAAATAAACCGCGTGGAAACGGCAAAGCTCTACATGGTTGCAGAAGACCTTTATTACGCAATGCTCAACTCCTCGCAGGCAGTGCTGATGTACCTCGGACAGAATCCTGCCTCGCCAAAGCACACGTCCATGGACGTCAAAGAACATTTAGTAACGCCTGGCCTGCTTGAAGAGGTGTATCTAAAAGACCTCGAAAGCACGGTTGATTTCAGGAAGAAGGTCGAGCACAAGGAAATCAAGGAGATTACCGGGCAGGAGCTGGATGAGATGATAAAAAAGTCGCGCCAATACGTTTCGAGGATGGAGCAACTTCTCTTGCAGCTGCAGAAAAAGAAAAAAGAGACGATGGTGCAGAAAAACTACGAAGTCATGATAAAAGCAGCTGTTGCGACCCTGAAGAAGATGGAAAAGCTTCCCGAAGACCCAAAAGACCTGCCAGGCGCGATAAAAACCTACCTGATAGACACTGGAAGGATAGACCCCTACTACGGCGAGGTGTTCAAGAAAGTTGTAACCATGAGAAAGATGCTTGACGAGGACAAGACCAGCGAGCTCCCGCAGAAAGAACTGGAGCTTGTAAGGGAGTATGTTAGGCGCTTTGTCCGCGATTTGGAGCCCATACTGGCGTGCAAAGAAAAGGTTAAAAAGACTAAGGGAAAAGCTAAAACATCCAAAAAGAAAAAGTGATGTTAAATGCCGTTCGATTTCCATATCCATGGCTTGTGGATTCTTGGCGCAGTGCTTGTATTTCTCGGTTCGCTAATCGCAGGCAATATAGAATGGGTGGAAGGCACGACGCCTTTCAGCTTCTGGATATCCGTTCTCATCGGATTCTTCCTGCTCCTGATAGCAGGCATGGCTTGGATCTCAGCTGCGGTGAACGCACGACACGAAGAGTAAATGCCCTGATGGCTGGATTTATAAGAATCAAGACCACACTATAATCTTAGATATTGCTATCTGGTGCTTTAACTTATTTTACAATGAAAGAATTTGGTGTTAAATCTCAGGTTATTGGACTTTTGGGAGCTCTTATTTTTTGTGGGGATTCTTCATAATTATTTCGATTAAGGAAGTAGATCTTTTATATATCTTAGGTATTGCAATGATGCTTTTTGGAGTTTTACTTAATGTTTATGCTTTAATAAAATGAGGGAATGGAAAAAAGAAGAACAGCCAAAAAAGAAGTGATATGGTTTTCTGGGTTTATTCTTTTTATATAACAGCCAGTAAATATTATTTATGGCATTGTCAGGTAAAATAACGGTTGCAATAGCCTTCCTCAGCGGCGTTATCTTCTCAAACGGGGTAGGGGCTTTTTTCCAAGGCGAGTTCTTTATGTCTTTCCTGTCGTTCCTGACCATAATGATTGTCGCACTTATAAAAAGGTTCGTAGACTGGGACGTAGAACAATGAAAAACAGGTTAAAAGGCTACTGGGATATTTCCGTCTTTCTTATCTCCAGGTTGCCCACAGGATAGATCTTGTTTACCTCTTTCCTTACTTCATTCTGAAAGTCTCCGGATATTATCGCTTCCATAAGGTTTTCCAGGTCCTTGCTGCTTGCAATTCTTTCTATGGCATCCTTTGCTTTCTTCCTTGCAGCACTCCTCAGTGAAGTGCCCACGCGCCTTAACAATACGAACACGGTCTTTATCCTGACTTTCTTCCCGTCTTTCGTAGTGATGTCCTGGATTACATCCACGCGGCGCAGCCTTCTCTGGACCATCCTGTATATTCTTTCACGGAGGCACTCATGGCCAATCAGTTTGGTGTAAGCCTTGCCATCCTCCAGTTTCTCGATTTGCAGCAGGATTTTTATATAGAACTTTGAGTATTTCCTTGACAGCTCCATAAGATTCAGGTCTATTCTGCGCCCTACCAGCTGTTTCGGGTCAGCAGAAAGCGTCTCACCTATTACTTTCTCGCCAAACATCTTTGGAGCAATTATATCATACCAGCGTTTTTTCAAAGCCACAAAAATCACTCTAATTTCATTAATTAAGAAGTTTTATAAAGGTTAATCCAGAGACGTTACTCTGCTTTAGCTCAAGCATTTCCCAGAGACTTGATTTTTATACCTTATCATGCTATTCATATTTATGAAATATATTAAACTCGTGGAAGTGTATGAAAGGCTCGAATCCACCACAAAGAAGCTGGAAAAAAGGGACATACTTGCTGACTTCTACAAAAAGTGTGGGGAGGACCTCAGCCGTGTAGTGTTGCTCTCCATGGGCGTGATATTTCCGCAAGGAACCGAAGACCTTGGCATAGGCAGCGAGCTGATGAAAAGGGCTATAGCAAAGGCCTGCGGCGCGTCCGATAAAGAAATAAACAAGACACTGAGAGAGACAGGCGACCTGGGCACGACAGCTGAATATTTCATAAAACACAAGAAGCAGAGAACTCTGGGCAAGGCAGAACTTTCTGTTGACAAGGTTTTCAACAACCTGGAAAAGCTGCCTGAGATGTCCGGCTCTGGTTCCCAGGAAAAGAAGATATCTCTCATAAGCGAGCTTCTCTCTTCTGCCTCTGCCAAGGAGGCCCGCTATATCGTCCGTACCGTGCTTGGCGAGATGCGGATTGGCGTGGCTGCTGGAATAGTCCGCGATGCAATAGCAGTTGCTTTCGGCAAGGACGCCAAGGCGATAGAGCATGCCTACGACGTGACAGGCAATTACGGAACAGTTGCCGAAACAGCAAAAAAAGGGAGGCTGGAAAGTGAAATAACAATAGGAAAGCCGCTGAGGGTGATGCTTGCGGACAGGTCGCCGGATTTGGAGTCAGCTCTGAAGGAATTCAAGAATCCCGCTGTAGAAACGAAATACGACGGGTTCAGAATCGCCATACATAAACAGGGCAAAAAGATAAAGCTGTTCTCAAGGCGGTTAGACGACGTTACAAAGCAGTTCCCGGAAATAGTCAGGTGGTCAAAAGAGCGCATAAAATGTGAAGAGTGCATAGTTGAGGGCGAGGTCCTTGCCCTCAGCAAAGATAGAAGACCGCTTCCTTTCCAGCAGTTATCAAGGAGGATACAGAGGAAATACGACATAGAAAAAATGGTCAAGGATATCCCTGTCCAGGTCAATATGTTTGACCTTATATATTACAACGGCACTGACTACATGAAGAAACCTCTCAAGGAGAGGTGGAAAAAGCTTGAGAGCATTATAGAGGAGGATGAAAACTTCAAACTTGCTAACCATATTGAGACGGGTGATATTTCAAAAGTAAACAAGTTCTACACAGAATCCCTGGAGATGGGGCAGGAAGGCGTCATAGTGAAGAACCTGGACGCTGCTTACCAGCCAGGCAAACGCGTGGGTTATTGGCTGAAGGTAAAGCCTGTTATGGAGCCCCTGGATCTGGTGGTTGTCGGTGCAACCTGGGGCGAAGGCCACAGGGCAAAGTGGCTGGGCTCGCTCCTGTTGGCTGCCAGAGACACAAAGAATAAGGGCAGGTTTGCAGCAACAGGGATGATGGGCTCTGGCCTGACTGAAAAGCAATTGGATGAAGTTACGAAGAAACTGAAGAAATTGATAACAGAGGAGTATGGGAAAGAGGTCAAAGTAAAGCCTCAGCTGGTGGTGGAGGTTGCTTATGAAGAGATCCAGAAATCGCCAAAGTACCCGTCTGGCTATGCATTGCGCTTCCCGCGGCTGATGAGGTTCCGCGAGAAGGAGAAGGGTCCTGAGGACGCAGATACGGTCGCGACTATAGAAAAACTGTACAAGCAGCAGAGAGGACGCGGATGACTATCGCATAAAAACCCATATTTCATAATCTTCTTCTTTCCATTCCGTAAATCCCATCGCCTGTTTATGGATTTATTTCACAGTCACGCTCTTTGCCAGGTTTCTCGGCTTGTCTGGGTCGCATCCCCTCAAGAGTGCAAGCTGGTAAGCAAGGATTTGTATCGGGATGATTTGGCAAATGGAGTTCAGCTCTCCAGCTTCGCGGACCTTGATGAAGAAATCAAAGACGTCGTTGTTTTTCGGTCCTATCCCTATGATATAAGCCCCCCTTGCCTTCAGTTCCATGGCATTGCTTATTATGTCTTTGCTGTTTTCCCCTGACGTAAAAACTATGCAGGGGGTGCCGTGCTCTATGAGCGCGATTGTCCCGTGCTTGAGCTCGCCTGCTGCATACGCCTCTGCATGGATATATGAGACCTCTTTTATTTTCAGCGCAGCCTCTAAGGCGGTCGGATACTCGAACCCGCGGCCGATTAGGTATATGTGCTCAGCATATCTCAGCCTCTCGGCAAGCTGCTTTACGTATTTCCTCATGTTTATCGAAGTGAGGTAGAAAATATGCCTCTTGAGCTCCCTCATTTTCTGTTTTCCTTCATCGAACCTGCCTGCAAGCTCGTATGCAAGCAGCGCGAGTATTGCCAGCTGTGATGTATAGGCTTTGGTAGATACGACACAGATTTCAGGGCCTGCCCTCTGAAGTATCGACCTGTGTGACTCCCTCATGAGCGTCGAGCCCATGACATTTGTTATTGAAATCACCTTTGCTCCTGCTTCTTTTGCGGACCTTATTGCAGCAAGCGTGTCTGCTGTTTCCCCACTCTGAGAAACCGCGATGACGAGGCTTTCATTCGTCAAAAAGTGGTGAAAGTGGGGAAATTCAGACGCGACGCAGAAGTTTATGTGCCTCTTCGATATCTTCGAGAACAGGTACAAACCGTGCATGGAAGCGTACGAAGCTGTTCCGCAGGCAACGATGTAAACTCCTTTCGCATTCCTTATCTCGTCAGCAAGGCCCTTTATTATTTTGTAATCAATGGAGGTGAGTTTCGATATGACGTCGACCTGCTCGGCTATTTCTTTGAGGAAGAAATGCTCGAACTCGCCTTTCATTGCCTGCTCTGCATCCCAGTCTATAGTGGTTACGGGCCTCTTGACGTAAGAATCCTTTATCAGGTTGAATATCCTGAGCCCGCTGTCGATTATGACCATGTCTTTCTCTTCCAAGAATATTACGTCCTTCGTATAGTCTAGGAAAGAAGGTATGTCCGATGCTATGAAGAACATGTCCTTGCCAACCCCTACAACCAGGGGTGCTTCTTTTCTTACGCCTATGAGTTTTTTCTCTTCAGCGTGGAAAGCGACAATCGCGTACTGGCCGTCAAGGTGTTTCAGTGACCTCTTGACAGCCTCCTCGAAGCCATAGCCCCTATCCATGTGGTATTCTATGGTGTTGGGTATCGTCTCTGTATCTGTTTCCGAACAGAAGCTGAATCCTTTCGATTTGAGAAAAGCGTATTGCTCCTGAAAATTCTCTATTATGCCGTTGTGAACAACAGCTATTTTCCCGTTGTTCGAAATATGCGGATGGGCATTCGCTTCGCTCACAGAACCGTGCGTTGCCCATCTGGTATGCGCGATTCCAAGGTTGCCTTTCCATTCTCCCTCAAGCCTGCTTTCCAGTCTGGCAATATCACCAACTGACTTCATGCACCTCATGCCTTTGTCAGCCATGGCAATGCCTGAAGAATCGTAGCCCCTGTATTCTAATTTCTTTAACGCATCCAGAAGCTGCCTGGACGAGAACTTCTCCCTAGCTATCATGCCTATTATACCGCACATCATTCCCACCTCAGATCGAAATTCTGAACCTGCCTCTTCTTCTTTTCAGTATCGAAATCTATGTTATTGTCAGAAATCTTGTAGGACTCCTTGTCGACAATTATAATTTTGTCTCTTTCAAGGTCCTCTGTTAAGCATACAGATGAGCCAACTATGGAATTCGGGCCGACCTTTATGCCTGGCATAATGCTCGAATTGATGCCGCATTTGCATTTCTCGCCAAAGATAGAGCCGAATTTGTCAAGTTTTGTAGCGATTTTCTCGCCTTTGACGTTCACTGCAATTGTCTTTTCATCGAATCTCAGGTTTGCAAGCTTTGTTCCTGCTCCGAAGGAGCATTTGTCCGATATAACTGAGTCGCCGACGTAATTGAAATGGAACCAGCATTCGTTGCCGATAAAAGAATGTTTTATTTCAGTTCCGTATCCGACAACGCAGTTGTCAGTCAGGTGTGAATTCCATATAAGGGAGTTGTTTCCTATTATCGTGTTCTTTCCTATATAGCATGGCCCTCTTATGACAGCATTCTCCAGGATTTTGGCACCATCGTCTATTATGACTTTTCCCTCTATGGTTGCTTTCCTGGATATTTTGGCTTTTTTTGAGATACCTGCTTCTGATTTTTCGAAATAATATTCCATTATCTGGAACAGGTCCCAGGGATATTTTACCGCTTTCCAGAAGCCGTCGTAACGGACGACCTTGACCTTGATGCCGTCTTTCACCATCCTGTCTATGGACCTCTCGTAGACGTCGTCCTTGTCGCTTTTCGTTTTTTGTAAATATTCAAAGAGCTTTCTGCCTCGGAAGAGGTGTATGACTATGTTCACCAGGTTGCTTGGCTCGTTCCCCTTTCCGGGCTTTTCTATTATTTCTTTCAATTCGTTGCTTTCGTTAACGGAAAGGTAACCGCCTGGAAAATAATCCTTTACCTGGTAACCGACCATGTAGCATTCATAGTCGCTTGTGTTGTACTCTGCCAGTATTTTTTTGTAAGCAGAAGAATCAAAAATGTCATTCGGGTTGACAACGATGAAATCGTCCTTTATAGCCCTTATGGCAAGCATGGTATCAGCCATGCCTTTCGAGCCTTCGCGGGAAAAGAATTCTATTCCTTTTATGTGCTTTAATGCGTCTTTTAATTTTCCTATGTTCTTTGTGTTGCCAATAACGATGAACTCGCTCAGGCCTGTTTCCTTCGCAGCATCTATCTGTCTCTCTATCAATGTTTTGCCGAGGAAATTCATCAGGAACTTGTCTTTCTCGATGGGATACATCCTCGTGCTTGAGCCGCCGCACAAAAACACAACTTTCATTAGACAACCTTCGCCAGCAAGGTTTAAATATATTTATTAAGAATTTTATAACATTATTATAATAAAATTAATAACGTGATAGGATGTTCGTAGCCGGCGAAAAGGACGGAAGGTTACAGGCAATACCAACGAAAGAAGTCGTCCTGTTTTCGAAAACAGAAACGAAAATACTCACAGCCCTTGCAAGAAAACCCTCATATCCAAAGGATCTGGCCAAAAGGCTGGGCATGAACGAGCAGAGCATATACTATCATATAAGGAACATGGAAAACGCAGGCCTAATCAAGATTGTCAGGAAAGAAGAGCGCGGCGCAGCGCTTGCAAAATACTATGCGCTTTCGAAGCCGTCCTTTTTCGTTCGCTTCTCCGAATTCAAGACAACAGAGAAAGTGCCCAAGACGAATTCGTGGCTCGAACCCCTTGTTATTGACGGGGAGCTGGACGCAAAAATAGTCGTGGGTTCGCCTGACCCGCACGGCCCTGAAAGAGCGCGCTCGCGGGACGCATATTATGCAATAGATCTTGGCTTGTTTTTAGGCACGTTCCTTGTAAGCAGCCAGCCAAGCGTTACGTTGGATACGGATATCAGGAGCATGAAAAGCAATATGATAGTAATAGGCGGTCCTGTCATCAATCGTATAACAAGAGCTGTCAACAACAAGCTGCCTGTAAGGTTCGACAGGAAAAAGAACATCTACTCTTCAATAACGAAGAAGACCTACCGCAACGATGACTGCGGTATAATAGCAAAGGTAAAGAACCCTTATGATGCGACAAAGAAAATATTGGTCATAGCAGGCAAGCGCTACTCAGGCACGAGAGCTGCAATACTTGCTTTTCTAACAAATTTTGAGGAAATAACAAAAAAAGACATCTGTGTGGTCCAGGGAATCGATTCAGACAGCGACGGGGTTATTGACTCTGTTGAGATTCTCGAGTAAACATGACCGGTATTTTATTTTTATCCCTTTTCGGAAGTCGTGAAAGCGTATCATAAGGCTCATCAAAACCTTGTGACAGGAGTTCTATAGGATTGATTATATAGTTAAAACCGCCGCCAGAACGCTTAGTAAGTTCTTTAGCTACTTCCCTACTGCCAGTATTTCCAGACCCATACTGTGCAGACCATCTAAAACCATCAGTATCTTCAGATGCCTTCTTAATCTCCCTAACGATTAGTTCATAAAACGATTCATCTGAACTTCTTATTCTGATACCCATTGGATAATGTTCCAAGGTTCCTATCTTTTCTTGGCCCTGATATATGCCTGCTATGCCTTTGCCAATAGGGTCTACAGCAATACTATGTTCACCCAAAACAGATGATAAATAAGTAGAAACACTCTCCAGGTCCATACCCTTTGGTATACTGTATATCTCACTTACTTTCATATCATATCACCCCAAACTTACCTTTTCACTACTCTTAAGTGATATATAAGCATTTCCATACTTGAGTGGCTAAGAAATTATTCTTCCTCTTCCTTGGCCTTCTTCTCGACTTCCTCTTCTATATTGAGCGCTTCAGCCATTTCCTTGTATCTGTTGCGGATTGTCACTTCGGTCACGCCTACAACATCTGCGACTTCGCGCTGCGTCTTTCGCTCACCTTCCAATACGCTTGCAATGTAGATAGCAGCAGCTGCGCAGCCGCAAGGACCCTTTCCGCTTATCACGTCCTTCTCCTTAGCAGTTTTTAGTATTTTTATGGCATGCATCTGCGTCCTGTCGCTTAGTTTAAGCATGGACGAAAAACGAGGAATATATGCTTCAGCCCTAGCTGGCAGTATTCTTATGTCGAGCTTTCTAGATATGTATCTATAAGTCCTGCCAAGCTCGCGCTTTCCTATTCCTGAAGCCTGCGAAATCTCTGTTAGCGTTCTTGGGGTTTGATATTCTCTTGAAAGCGAGTAGACTAAAGCAGCAATTATGGATTCTATGGAACGGCCGCGAACAAGGCCTTTCTGGAGCGCTTTTTCGTATAGCTTTGCAACCTCTTCGTGAAGCGTTTTCGGTAATCCCAGGAAGGAAACCAGTCTCTGCAGCTCGCTCATGGCAAAAGACATGTTCCTGTCCTTGCTCGTGAGCAGGCGCTTCTGCCACTTTCTGATACGGAAGAACTGGCTTCGCTTTTTAGCAGGCACCTTGAAAAGCTCTGTTGCGCCCTTGCCTATTTCCGTTGTAAGTCCTTTGTCATGCCTTTTGTGCGTAAGCGGAGCGCCTGTACGAGCTCTCCGGACTTTCTGGTCATGGTCAAAAGCACGCCAGTCCTGGCTGGTATCTATTATGTTGTCTTCCATAACAAGACCGCATTTTGCGCATACCTTCTCAGCCCTGTCAGGGTCCTTGTAAAAATGCTTTGAACCGCATTCTGGACACTTGTCAACCATTATTATCACCGTAGAAAGCGTTAATCACTGCGAAGTGACACCCCAAAATCGCTTCCTAACCTTCTTCTTTAGAGCAAAAACTATTTAAAGATTTCGCTATTTTCGTGCATTTTCTTTAAATAAGTTTCCATTCCCGGCAGTGTTGCGTAAAAAGCTCAAAAACAGCTTTTTATGCTTTGAAAGCCAATATTCAGGCAATGTTACCGCTTTCGCCGTTCGAGAAAATAGCAAAAAAGGCCGGAGTCAGGCGCATTTCCAAGCAGGCGCTAGAAGAGCTTCGCGACGCCATAGAGGAATATGGTCTCTCCACAGCTGATAAGGCAGTGAAGCTGTCTAAACACGCAGGAAGGCGCACCGTTCTTGTCGATGATGTCACTTTCGTGACGAAACACGAGAAGAATAAATAATTAAAGGGAAAACAACAGAGAAAAGCATATAAGTAAATAAAAATATTAATTAAGAGGAATGATTTGGCTTACAAATACCAAAGCCTTGTCCTTCTGTTCCCATTATTTATGGTGTTTGCATGGAAAAGCATCCGACATCCCTGAAAAGCCTGAAGCCCGGTTCCTTCGTGCTTATAGACGATGTGCCCTGCAAAGTGGATTCGATACAGATATCCAAGCCAGGAAAGCACGGCGGCGCAAAGGCACGGCTGACAGCTGTAGGCATCTTCGACAACCAGAAACGCGTGATAGTGAAGCCTGCTGATACCAGGATTGATGTGCCTATAATAGAGAAGAGAAGCTATCAGGTAATCGCCATAATCGGCGATAACGCCCAGATAATGGACCTGCAGGACTATTCCATGAGCGAGCTTCCGATACCAGACGAGCTGAAGCCTCTGAAAGAGGGCGAGGAAGTCCTGGTATGGAGATTCGGCCCCCACCTGCTTATAAAAAGCAAGAAATAATGTCTTTGAATAACGTTCTTTACCTTTCCCTTGGCATAAGTTTATAAGATAAGCATGAAGTTTATAGCAGGAATAGACCCAGGTACCAGGAAAGCCGTAGCTGTCATGGACGTTAACTCCTCTTTCTACCAGGTATTTAGCAGGAGAGGCGTCTCGCTGAGCGACATCTGCCAATACCTGTCAGGTATGGGTGAACCTGTGATAATATCCACGGACGTAAGAAAGCCTCCTGAGCTCGTGAAGAAGGTGGCTTCGGCATTTGACGCTACCATATACAAGCCAGGCAGGAACATGACTGCTTCGGAAAAGAGGGCAATAACAAAAGGTATGGACTACGATAACAACCACGAAAGGGATGCCCTTGCTTCGGCCCTTAGAGCAAGGAAGAGCTTTGCCTCCACTTTTAGGAAAATAGACTCTGTCCTGAAGCGGAGGGGGTTGTACAAAAATAATATAAGAGGCAGGGTGAAAGAGCTTATAGTGAAGAAGAAGGTCTGCAACATAGAAAAAGCCATAGAAAGGGTAGTGAAATGAAGAAGGTTGTAAGGATATTCAAATGGGATCTCACTGAAAAGGAGCTGAAAAGGATTTTATTGTTCCTTGTAAAGCTCAACCTGCTGCTCATCCCCCTTTATCTTATAATATTGGCAGGTTTCCAGTTGGCCTTTCTGAAAGACGTTACCAAAGATGCAGTTCTTGGTATGCTCCAGGCAGGCGGGATAGGAGCCTACGAAACCGGCAACTTTATAGTAGTTCCTGTCGAAGGTGGTGAGTTCGCAGGCACGGTTGACTGGGACTGCACAGGCTGGAAATCCATGTTTGCCCTGTTCGCGTTGGTATTCGCAACAGATTTCGCCATCAGAAAGAAGCTGCTTGGGCTCCTTTTCCTGCCACTCGTGTACGCTGTCAACCTGGTCAGGATATGGTTCATGTTCTATTACGTGCATGTATACGGCACTGCGCACTACAGCGTGATTCATGCAACCATATGGAGTTGGGGGCTGATTGCCGCTATATTGCTATTCTGGGTTGCGTGGATGAGGCTTGTGAATTGGCGTCTTTAAAAGATTTGTTCTTAAAAATAGTTATAGTGATGTTATGTTTTACGATTTGCATGTGCACACGAACCTTTCCATAGGAGAAAACAGCATAGAGGAAATCGTGGCCTTTGCAAAGCAGCTGGGCATTAACAGCATAGGAGTTGCGAGGTACTTCAACGGCACGAAGCTTGAAAAGCTGCCGAGGATAGAAGGAATCGATATCGTGAATTCTATCATAATAAAGCCCAATGATACAGAAGAGCTGAAAGCCCTTGCAAAGAAGGCAAGGAGCAAGGCTGAAGTGCTCATGGTCCACGGCGGCGATTACGACGTAAACAGGGCGTCATGTGAAAACCCGCTCGTGGACGTCCTTTGCCACCCAGAACTCGGGAGGAAGGACAGCGGGCTTGACCACATATGCGTGAAGGCTGCAAACGAGAATAACGTGGCAATAGAGATAAATTTCCGCGAGATACTGGAATCGTATAAAAGGAAGAAAGCCCACGTCCTCTCCCTGATGGAAAGGAACGTTAAGCTCTGCAGCAAGTACAATGCAAGGGTCGTGACGAATTCAGGCGCTGTTACCAAATGGGGCCTTCGCGGAGGCCGCGAACTGGCTGCTGTAACGAACCTGCTGGGAATGGATCTTGGCGCAGCAATCGAGTCTGTCTCTACAATACCGGAAGACATAATAAGGACGAACAGGGAGAAGCTGGCAGGGAAGCGCTGGAAAGGGGTTAGCATAGTGGAGTGAGAAACATGGCTGAACCTAAGATGATTCCGCCAAGCATGCGCTCGTTCAAGCGCTACGTGGTATTTGAAATAATATCCGAGCATCCTGTAATATACGGGGAATTCATGAGCACGCTGTGGAGCGCCATGCTCAACTTCCTGGGTGAGCTGGACTCTGCGAAAGCGAAGGTATGGCTCATCGAGAACCTTTACGACGAGAAGAGCCAAAAGGGTGTCATAAAATGCAGGCACGATTTCGTGGAGAAGATGAGGGCAGTGCTTTCCATGATAACGATGGTTGGCGAGGTCAAGGTTATTATAAAAATCCTCGGTGTCACAGGAACAATAAAGTCCGCGAAAATGAAGTACCTTGTGGCAAAGGATTTGAGGAATTTCACAGAGGAGTGATTTTATGGACTACGTAGAGCTTCTGGACAAGGCGAAGAAAAACCTGCCTAGTATAGGTACGAAAGAAAGGCTGGAGGTTCCTGCAGCCTTCACAAGTCAGGCAGGGAAATACACCATAGTGAGAAATTTCTCCGAGATAGTTAAGATGATAAGAAGGGACCCCATACACATGGCGAAGTTCCTTTTCAAGGAGCTTGCAATACCCGGCTCGATAAAGAACAACGAATTAGTGCTCCAGGGACGTGTCAGCAACAGTCTGATTAACCAGCGGGTCCGTGAATATGTGAAGAAGTTTGTGGAATGCAAAGAATGTGGAAAACTGGACACCGTAATCAGGAAAGAAGGACGGATGTATTTCATCAAGTGCGAAGTGTGTGGTGCAAACAGGGCTTTGTCCGCATAAGGTGTTATCATGAAGTTTGCCTACAAAATATTCAGAAGTGCAGGCGACACGCTCCTGGCTGTTTCTGACCATTCTTTATTGGGAAAGAAGTTCGAGGAGGACGAGCTGTCATTAGAAGTTAATGAAGGATTCTATCACGAAAATTCGTGCGACGAAAAGGGCATAGTCGACGTCATCAAGGACGCGACCATCGTGAACGCAGTAGGCGAGGGGATAGTTTCTTTAATGGTCAGGGAAAAGATTATAGATGAAAGCAATGTCCTCCGGATAGGTGGTGTGCCTCATGCTCAGATTGTCGTCATCAGGTAAGAAAGGCCAGTGGTACCTGGTTTCCGCTGTAATGGTGTCCGGAGCCTTCCTGGTGATTTCAGCCCTTTTCAAGAATTATTATATCGTGGATACATCGCAGATAGCCATGATGAATGAGGATTATTACTTCTGGGATTTGCGGTCAGCTTTTGAAAAGACAATCGAGGATGCGGGATTCGACCAGCCCGGCTGCACGAACCTTAACAGGCGGCTGGATGAATTCATGGTATTCTCACAGAAGAGCATGGCTGAGAAGGGTTATTATTTATTCATGAACAAGAGCATCGATTGTGCAAACGAGAAGGTCGAATACGGAATGCTTATTGCGTCTGGAAAATCCATGCTGTATTATAATGTGAAACCGGAAGAAGTGATATACACCTAGGCCTCGATCTCTTCCAGTTCTTTCTCGTCAAACCCGAACTGCTTCAGCGCGTTCTCGGACAGCCTGCTTATTATGGGGCGGTATTCTTCAGCCTCTCTAGTGGATATGTGGAGTTTCTTTGAAATCTTTTTACTTACAGTTCCCTTCTTCCTGTAGAATATCTTCGGGCTCTTATACATTACATAGCCACTCTTGGCGTTGCTCTTGCTTAGGGACGTCCCGTATGCAAAGATAAGCGTGTATTTCTGCAAGCTCCATGCCTGCCTTTTTATTATCCTTGCCGCGAAAAGGTCGGCTTTCGAGAGGTAGTCATAAGCCTTTGCTATTTCTTCTTTTGTTCCATACTCCTCGGGTATGTTCTCCTCCACCCAGAGAAACAGCTCCTCCACAGGCTTTTCACAGTTGTTTACAGCTATCCTTACGTTGCTCATTTCTCTTGTCCTGAATATTACCTTGAGTGTATTGAAAATGTTCTCCTCCTTCTCCCTGTGCCCTATGGTTTTGACAGAGCCTGGGTCAAGGGAATCGACGGACCCCAGGTCTATGAACGCTGCCCTTACGTCGCCGTTGCTCATCATCGCAACCTGATTCAGAGCCCTGCTTTCGTGGCTTATCCCTTCTTTTTCGCATACTTTCCTGAGCAAGTTCGCTATGAGGTCGTACCTCACCTTTATAAATTTTACCAGCTCGAAATAGCGGCGTATCCCGGGATTTAGCGAATAGGCGTCCGTAGTGACTATAACCACCGGGCATTCGCTTCTGTCTATAAGGCTCTTTATTTTTTTCGCAGTGGTCTTTATGCTGTCAATGTCTATGAGTATCAGCTTCTTTTTGAAGAACAGGCTCCTCTGAACAGAGGCTTTCATGGCTGCCTCGGCTGTTGTGTATTCCAGCACTTCGTAACCAAGCTCCCTTGATGCGAGCTCGACAGATATACTCTTGCCGCAGCCCGGCGGACCGTGAACAATCACGTTTTTACCCGTTTCTATCAGTTCCTTTATCCTAGCAGCCTTTGAGCTATTCCCTATTATTTCCCTTATGCTGTTTGGCCTGTGCCTGTCAGCAAGCATGCTTATAAATTGGCAGAAATCTTAAAAAAACAGACATGGTTCATTGTTAAAAGCTTTAAAGGCAATCTAATAGCATGGCTCACAGGAGAAGCTACGTGTGCATGCGGTGCAAGAGAACTTTCGCAACATGGCGCGGGCTACAGACGCACAGCAGGAAGCATTTCAAGAAAGAGGCCTTAGACGAAATAAAGCTTCTTGAAAAGGGCTGCATACCCAGCAAGAGCAAGATTGGCTCGGGATTTAAGGGTAAGAACAGGGTAATCATAACATAAGCTTCTTTATTTCTTCGTGCTTCAGGTGGCGGATTTTCTTCCTTGCAAGTTCCTTCGGGCATTTTTCCACGACGTTCCTTACGTCCTTGTTTTTCTGCCTGAATATGCTGTCCAGGAATTCCAGGAAGCCGTTCTGCAGGGTCTTTTTCTGTTTCAGTATTATGAGCGAGGAAACCACTGCAGGCGGATAGAATTCCGCCGGGCTTATGTCGCCGACTACACTGAAATTGCAGCACTCATCCATCAATATTCCGAACTTCTCCTTCTCCAGTTTCTGTGCGAATTCCTTTTGCACGACGAGGACTGCAACCTCCCATTCGTGCCTAAGCAGCTCGATAAGTATCCGTTTCGACAGGGAGTAGGGTATGTTTGATATTACCTTATTGAACTTGATATCGTTCCTGCCCAGCCTCTTGTCCTGTAATATCCTCAAAGCGTCGCCGCATAGAACCTCTGTGTTGCCGATCCCCTTCAGGTAAGGGACGAACCTCCTGTCCTTCTCAATCGCCACCACATAAGCCTTCTCTGCAATGACTTCTGTCAGGTTGCCTGTCCCTGCACCTATCTCGAGCACTTTGTCATCACTCTTAAGGTCAGCTAGCTGTACCTCTTTCTGGAGGATAAGCCTGTTTTTAAGAAAGAACTGGTCGCGTCCCTTGTAAGGTTTTGAAGCTCTCATGATTATTATACGTTGTATCTTGAAACCTTGTCGATTATGTCCTTCTGGGTCAGGAAAAGGGCGCGGCAGCAATACCTTTTGACTCCAAGGTCATCAAGGACCTTGCCTGGCTTCTCGCCCTTTGCAACCCTTTCCTTGTATTTCTCCCAGAGTCCTGCAAGGGGTTTTCCGCATGTCATGCAACGAACAGGTATTATGATATTAACCAACTCCTCGGGATTCCTATCTTTATGAATATTATTAAATATTTATCTTTTGCTCTGCTGTTTTGACCTTCTCGGCCCAGCTGACGAACGCGAAGGCTTATGGGGCTCTGTTCTCCTTGAATCGGATATCATCAGGAAGCGGTCGTACTTGAGGTACTTCTGCTTCAGCTCATCAGACCTGCTCCATTTCACCAGTGCGTTAGCTATTGCCGTACGTGCTGCATCTGCCTGGCCCCAAACACCGCCTCCGGAAACAGAAACACTGATATCCGCCTTGCCGGCGATATCTTCCGCAATCATCAGTGCCTCCCTTATTCTCATTCTTTTGTATCTTGGCTCTATCAGGTCAAGCAACTGCGAGTTTATCCGCACCTTGCCTTTGCCTGCTTTTATCGTGGCCCTTGCCACTGCCTTCTTCCTTTTGCCAACTGCCTGTAACACCTTCTCTTTCTTCGTCATTTGTTCCAACCCATTGATTTTGACAGGTCCCTGATGTATATGAAATTCGTTTTTACCTCTTTTACAGCTATGCTCTTTGCGTCTTTCTTGTCTTTTGGCGAGTCTTCGTAGACCCTTAATCTCCTTAAGGCTTTCGCGCCTTTCCTTGTTTTTGGCAGCATCCCTCTGATAGCCCTTCTTGTTATCATCGAAGGGCTTCTCGGGAAGAATGGTCCGTGCTGCGGCGAGCCTTTCTGCTTCCTGGAAATGTACTTGTTTAACACCTGCTTGGGATTGCCAGTTATTATTATCCTGCCGGCGTTTATTATCTCAACAGGCTCGCCTTTAAGGAGCTCCTTGGCTGTAAATGTCGCCAGGCGTCCCAGCACTGCGTTCTTTCCGTCTATTATCATTCTCATCACCGTAATGCGGGGGGAGAGACTCGAACTCTCGAAGGCACTAAGCCACAGGATAACCCATCATTATCATCGAATCGGCAAGCGGTTCTCAAAACTTAAGACAAACCGGTGAACATGATTCCACCAGGCAGTTATATCTTAAGTCCTGCCCCTTTGACCACTCGGGAACCCCCGCACAGTTTCTCTCCGAGAAACTAGGAATCCCGATTTTTACTTTAATGCTTTCCTGGCTTCTTTTATAAAGCCTGCTGTCTTGCTTTCAAGTGTGTCTAAAGCCCTTTCCAATATCTCTTTTGCTGTCAATCCGCTTACTGATTCTACTTCAAATATGAATGACTCCTCGTCCGCGCTTACGTGCGCTGCATCACAGACCTCTGTGCAACGCATGCAGAGTATGCAGTTCTGGCTTGCAGCCACCCTTACCTTGTCTGCTTTCTTTTCGAACACGCCTGTAGGGCAGGCTTCCATGCATTTCTTCGCGTCCTTGTTGGGGTCCAGCCTTACAACAGGAGCGTTCCTGTAACCTGCAATAGCTGCCTGCCATTTAGTATGGTTTCTTCCATATCCAAGCTGTGCAACTGCCTCGAGCTTTATCCTCTGACCCTCGAGAAGCTCGACAATTGGTATGTCGCTGTCAGCCGGCTTCACATACTTGTCAGTGCTTTTTAGCTCGCCTGATTTCACGATACCTGGCCCCTGTTTTTCCAGGGAAAAAACGACCTCGCACTGGCTGCAGCCCTTTCCCTTGCATCTGCACTCGCTTTTAACGTTATAAGTAGGCGGGAACATCAGAGGTATCAATCCTAGTCTGTGGGCAATAATCTCATCAAACAGACCGGATGTATTCTCTTCTATGTCAACGTACTCGACTGCCATGGTCGGTATCTCGGACGTCATTACCCTCCTGAGAGCATTTGCAAACCCGGCGTCGCAGTCAAGCAAGAATTTCATGCTCTTGTTGCTCTTCTCAATGACCCTTAGTTTCATACCAGAACCTCCTGGGTGTTAAACTCTCCTTCCTCTTCTGCCGCCTTTCTTCCTGCAGCTGTCGTGCGATATAGGCGTAACGTCTTCTATGGAACCTATATAAAATCCTGCGCGTGCCAAAGCACGTATAGCTGGCTGAGCTCCCTGCCCAGGTATCCTTGATTTCGTTCCTCCAGGTGCTTTAATTTTGATGTGTAACTTTCTAATACCTTGTTCCATGGCTTTCTCAGCTGCCCTTCTCGCTGCCTTCATCGCGGTGAAAGGTTTTCCTTTGTTCATGTCCTTGTCGCTGGTCTGTCCGCCTGAACATATTGCAATTGTCTCGCTGTTCGTTACGTCGGTTATGTGGATGATGGTATTGTTAAGCGATGAATAAATATGAGCTACACCCCATTTCTCCTTCATTGTGCTTCACCTTTATCTTCTTCAGGCTTTGCTTCCTTTGCCGTGTCCTCTATAAGTTTGGTGCTGATTTTTTGGTTGAGCTCTATCTTGTCTTCGAGGTCTACAGGCACTATATAACCAGGCCACAAAACCTTCTTCTTACCAACTGTTACGTGACCGTGGACTATAAGATGCCTGGCCTGTATTATGCTGTTCGTTATGCCTTTCTTGTACACGATTGTCTGGAGCCTCCTCGAAAGTATGTCCTCCAGGCTTATTTCAAGGACGTCTTCAAGGCTGTTCACGTTCAATCCGAGGCTGTTCAGTTTTTTGAAAAGCTCCTTCTTTTTCTTCTCGTCAGGCGTTGCCTGCAGCTCTCGCGCACGCCTTCTGAAATCCCTCAGGATGCTTTCTGCCTTCCATATTTCTTTCTTCCTTTTGAGTCCCAGATCCCTGGACACCTTCTTCTCGCTGTCTATGCGGTCCTTGTCAAAAGGCCTCTTTGGCCTCGTATATTTGCTCCTCTGTTTCTTTGGATGCCCCATTAGAATCACGTTCTTCCTGCCCGCGCTGCTTTCTTCGATACGCCCACGGACTTCTGCGTTCTGAAAGTCGAGCGTGTCCTCTGTCCGCGCACGGGCTGGCCCTGCTCGTGCCTGATACCTCTATACGCGCGTATCTTTCTCAGCAGGTTTATGTCCTCCCTCTTCCTCAGGTCGAGTGAAGCTCCTATAAGATGAAGGTTCTCCCCGCTTTCCGGGTTCTTCCTCCTGTTGAGCAGCCATGACGGCATCTTTGGGTTCTTTATCTCTTCCTCGATTCTCTTCAGTTCATCAGCGCTCAAATCGCTTATTTTCTTGCTGCCGTCCACTCCGGTAACTGTGCATACTGCCTTGGAAAACATAAAGCTTACTCCCTTTATCTTTCTTAGAGCAGCAGCTAGCTTTAGATCGCCGTCCAAGTCTGTCGACAGCAGCCTTATTATCTTCCTTGTTCCTGGCATTTTCCTCACTCGATTCGTACTACTTATGTTATTAATCATCTATAAAAATACAAAAGACGTATATAGTCATCTTTTGCCTTGGTTTTTCAAAACCTATATTCAAACCCAAAGTTTAAAAAGCCTTTCAGGCCTTTTTTGAACAGATTCTTGGGTCAGGCAGATTAAGCTTTTTATTCCTAGGATTTGTAATTATGGTTATGCTTGTAAAGGATGCCATGACAAAGAAGCCGATAGCACTAAAGGGTAACAATACACTGCAGAACGTCCTTGACACGCTCTCGAAGAACAGGATATCAGGGTGTCCTGTAGTGAATTCAAGAAGAAACGTTATAGGCGTTATCACCCAGTCAGACATTCTGAAGATAATAGATGTCCGCTCAAAGGTGCAGACCTCCGAAGACATGTTCTCGCTCATCCTTGCTGTAATCCACAGCGAGCGGTATGACAGCCTCAGGGAAAAGCTGAAATGTGTGCTCAAGATGAAGATAAAGGATTTCATGTCTAAGCGCGTCGTTACGATAGAAGATAACGAGGACCTGTACAAGGCAGCAAGGCTCATGAATTCTTACGACGTCGACAGGCTGCCTGTTGTCAGGGGCAATAAGCTTGTCGGCATTCTTACGCGCTGGGATATTATACGCGCGCTGGAAAATCTGGGTAAGTAATAAATACAGCGAAAGCTGATTAGTTCTTAGATTACAATGAAGGGGATAGGTTAAGCTCTGGAATCGTTCACTAACTGCTGAAGAAATCAACCAGAGCAGAGTCAGTGCTGCAATGAATACCAACGGATTAG
>CAYVZO010000006.1:0-23951 GCA_964456345.1 uncultured archaeon
AAAGTAGAGGCAATCCGCCGGAATGGTCAAGGTGGGCATGGCTCAGTATTGCCGCGTCTGCCTTCGCTCTGGGTGGATATTTCGGCGGTTCTGGCTGCAGCCTTACTCCGTAGTCCAGCATTACCTTTGTTTTGTTGTCGTTCAACAGGACAGCGGATTTTCCTACCTCCCTTCCGGCACCGAGAATCTCAATCTGCATATTAATTTATTATATTGTTGACTCGCCTATAAAAAGACTTTAAATCCTACGGGTAAATATGATATTATGGATGTGGAAAAGAGGCTGGAGCTTGTAAAAGGTGTCGGCGAGGAGATAATAACGGAAGAAGAACTCCGCCAGCTTTTGGAGACAAAGGCACACCCTATAGCTTACGACGGTTTTGAGCCTTCAGGGCTTGCACACCTGCCTTTTGGTGTTTATAGAGCACTTCTTCTTCAGGACCTGCTGAAAGCAGGCGTGCACTTCAAGCTCTGGCTAGCCGATTCGTTCGCCTGGATAAACAACAAGATGGAGGGCAACCTAGAAAAAATAAGAAAGGTCGGCGAATACTTCATCGAGGTATGGAAAGCAGGCGGCGTTGATATGAAAAAAGTCGAGATTTTGTGGGCAACTGATGCCTTTTCTGACAAGGATTACTGGAAAAAAGTCATACTTATAGCAAAAAATACGACAATCAACAGAGCAACGCGGGCGTTGTCCATAATGGGGCGCAAGGAAGGCGAGCTTGCAGAGACTGCCCAGTACTTCTATCCTATGATGCAGACAGCAGATATATTCCACTTGAAAGCAGACATTTGCCAGCTGGGCCTGGACCAGAGAAGGGCGAACATCATTGCAAGGGAGGTCGGGCCAAGGCTCGGTTTCTGGAAACCCGTGGTAGTCAGCCATCACATGCTTATGGGATTATCAGGCGCAAAGCAGCCGGATGGGTTCGAGAAAAACAAGCAAATGGACATAGAGATAAGCAGCAAGATGAGCAAGTCGAAGCCGCAGACATGCATATTCGTGCACGACAACAAGGAAGAGATACAGAACAAATTAAAGAACGCCTACTGCCCTGAAAAGGCGACAGAGGGCAACCCGGTTTTGGAATACTGCAAATACATAATATTCAAGAGGTTCAAGACCATGAAAATCGAGCGGCCAAAAAAATTCGGCGGTGACATAAGCTTCTCGAGCTATGAGGAATTAGAAAAAGCCTATGCTGAAGGTCTGCATCCTCTGGACCTGAAAAACGCGACTGCAACCTACCTCGATTTGATGATAGAGCCAATACGAAAGCATTTTGAGAGAGGTAAAGCCAAAGAGCTTTACGAATTCGTAAAAAAGCAGGAAATCACTAGGTAAATATTAAAGGATTTCTTCTATGGTTTGTTTTATGCCTACAGGGAGAGATATAATAAATCTATATGGCAGGTTTAGAGTGTATTGGGACTCTGTTTACGGAGACATACCCTGCAGGACCCTGGACGCAGACGAATACCTCAGGCACATCTCTCTATGGGAAACCAGAAACCCGAAAATAAATAGAACGTATATAGAAGAAAATCCTATAGAAATAGAGTTATTTGAACCTGTAGAAGTACCTTGAATCTATTTTATTGTTAATAATTTTTATCCCGTCTTTTCTCAGGAGCCTTATCTTCTTCTCGACATTCTTTCCTTTAATAGCCCTTCTATATCCACCAATGCTGCCATCTGACTTAATGACCTTGTAGCATGGATATCTTTTCCCGTCTTTATTATGCCTCATTATACTGCCTATTGCTCTAGGACTGGTTTTCGTTGCTTTGGCCAGTTCACCGTATGTAGTAACCTTGGCTTTCGGGATTTTAGCTAACAATAATAAAGCCTTGTGCACCATAATAATATTAAAAAAGACACAAATTAAAGGAGATAATATGCTTGACATAAAGCTGATAAGAGAGAACCCGAAGAGAGTGGAAGAGAACCTGAAGAAAAGGAACGACCCCGAAAAGCTGAAACTGCTCAAGGCCGTGCTTAAAAATGACAGGGCTTACAGGGAGGCGTTGCAGAAGCTGGAGGACCTGAAGCACAGGAAGAATTTAATAACAAAAGAGATAGCCAAGCTCGGGACAACGAAGAAAGGAGTAACGACTGCGAAAGGCGTAAAGGCTATCCAAGGAATTAAAAAAGCAAACGAAGCAAAGAACATATCCAGAGAGATTGCAGAATTAAACAAGAAGCAGGAAGAACTAAGGCAAAAAACTGATTCTGTTTTACTAAGAATACCGAACCTTCTACACGAAAGCGTGCCTTTCGGCAAGGACGACAGCGACAACAAGGAGGTAAGGCGTTGGGGAAAGGCGCCTGATTTTGATTTCACCCCGAGAAATCATCTGGAGATCCTGAAAGGATTAGGGATGATAGACTTCGAAAGGGGAGCAAAAGTATCAGGATCAGGGTTTTATTATCTGAAAGGTGATGCAGCACTTCTTGACATTGCACTGCAGAGGTTTACTATAGACTTCCTAACAAAAAAAGGCTTTGTTCTGATAGAGCCTCCGCTGATGATCAGCAGGAAGGCTTATGAAGGAATGATAGATGCTGAAGATTTCGAGATGGTCACCTATAAGATTGAAGGTGAAAACATGTATTTGATAGCAACATCAGAGCACCCTATGGGAGCAATGTTCATGAACGAGGTGATTAATAAGGAAGAGCTTCCTATAAAATTATGCGGCTTATCGCCATGTTTCAGAAAAGAAATTGGCACGCATGGTAAATACACCAAGGGGTTGTTCAGGGTTCACAACTTCAACAAAATAGAGCAGTTCATTTTCTGCTTGCCTGACCAGTCATGGCAGCTTTTTGAAGAGCTGCAGAAGAATTCTGAAGAACTCTACCAGTCATTGGGCCTTCACTACCGTGTTGTGAATATATGCACAGGCGATATTGGCAACATTGCTGCAAAGAAATATGATATAGAAACATGGATGGCTGACGGCAATTTCAGGGAAGCAGGTTCGAATTCCAACTGTACGGATTATCAGGCAAGACGACTGAACATAAAATACAGAGAAAAAGAAGGCACGCCACCCAAAGATTTTGTCCACACACTGAACAACACAGCCATTGCTACCAGCAGGACAATGATAGCTATTATAGAGCAGTTTCAGCAGAAAGACGGCTCGGTAACCGTGCCCAAGGCATTGCAGTCTTATACAGGATTCGAGAGGATGAAGAAATAGCCTTTTTATAAATAATTCAAGTATAATAAGTTCAAACTGATTAAGGTGGTATTTCTGCCATACAAACTGATAATATGCGAAAAACCTACAGCAGCGAAAGCCATAGCTTACGCTCTTGCTACAGGCGGCGTAGAAAAGAAAAGCAACGAGGGCGAGAGAGCTGTATGGTATGAATTCCAGAGAAACAGGGAAAAGATAGTGGCTGTTCCTGCTGTAGGCCACCTGTTCACGCTGAAACAGAGCGAGAAGGGTTGGGGATATCCAACGTTCAACGTTGAATGGGTACCTTCCTTCAAAGCCACAAGAACAGCTGCTTTTGCTGAACCTTATTTCAAGAACATGGAAAACCTTGCCAAGGATGCAAAAGAGGTTATAATCGCCACGGACTACGATGACGAGGGCGAAGTCATCGGCTACAATCTGCTTAGGTTCATATTCAAGAAGGAGGATGCAAACAGGATGAAGTTCTCCACAATGACCAAGGAAGAGCTACTGGACAGCTATTCGAATATGGCCGACATCAACAAGAACCTTGTCGAATCCGGCCTGTCCCGCCACTATCTGGACTGGTACTGGGGAATAAATATGTCAAGAGCGCTCACCAACGCCATAAAAAGCGCTGCAAAACGCTTCCGCATACTCTCCACTGGCCGCGTTCAGGGTCCTGTGCTCCACATGCTTGCAAAGCACGAGAAGAAGATAAAGGCCTTCAAGCCAAAGCCCTTCTGGAGCATACTGATGGACGTAAAGATAGGAAAACAGACATTGACTGCTTCCTATTACAAGGACAAGATATGGGAAAAGGGCGTGGCAGGCAGAGTGCTTAAGAAAGCAAAAGTCAAGGAAGCAGTCGTAAAAGACATAAAAAAGAAGACAATGATGCAGAAGCCTCCAAAGCCTTACAATACGACTTCTATGCTTGCTGACATATATCGTTTCTTCGGATATTCTCCACAGCAGGGTCTTAACATAGCAGAGGCACTTTACCAGGCAGGTTTGATATCCTATCCCAGAACAGCTTCGGAAAAACTTCCGAAAGACATAGGATACAAGAAGATAATAACCAAGCTGGCAAAACAAACAAGCTACAAGAAGCTGGCTGAAAGCCTCCTTAAGAAAGAACTCAAGCCTGAGGAAGGCAAGAGGACAGACCCAGCGCATCCTGCTATATATCCGACAGGTGAGATCAGGAAAATGGGCGCAGTCCAGAAAAAAGTTTATGATCTTATTGTTCATAGATTCATGGCTGTGTTCGGCGAACCTGCGAAAAGGGAGTCGCAGAAAGTGTTGCTCTCTGCCAATGGCGAGACATTTCATATAACAGGACGCACGACTATAGAGCCAGGATGGACAACGCTTTACGGCAAATATTCTTCCAGAGAGGAGGTGGCACTTCCTGACATCAAGGCCGGAGACAAACTCCCGGTTAAGAGGACATACATGCTTGTAAAAGAGACCCAGCCTCCTGCGCGCTATTCCCAGGGCTCCGTCCTGAAGGAGATGGAGCAGCACGGTCTTGGAACGAAAGCAACGCGGGCGCAGATACTGCAAATCTTATATAACCGCGGCTACCTCATAGGCAAAAGCATTGAGGTAACCGAGCTTGGCTCACAGCTCTCGGACATACTTGAAAAGCACGTGCCTGACTTAATATCCGAGAAGCTGACAAGGCACTTCGAAGAAGAATGTGACTTAGTCGCAACAGGAAAAGCAGACAGGGGGAAAATATTAAGCGAAGCAAGGGAAACAATAACAAACATATGCGAAAGATTCAAAAAGAAAGAAAAGAAGGTAGGCGAGGAGCTTACAAAGGCTGTTATAGCGACCCAGGACAAGCAGAATATCCTAGGTACGTGCCCAAAATGCGGCGGCACGCTTCGCGTACATAAGCTATGGCGAACAGGCAAGCGCTTTGTCGGTTGCACAGGCTACAAGAAAGGCTGCAGATTCAGTGCACCCCTGCCAAGGGAAGGGCTCATAGTATCCACAGGAAAGGTCTGCGACAAGTGCAAGACACCGATAATCCAGGTTTACCGCCAGGGCGCACGCCCCTTCCGCATGTGCGTAGACATAAACTGCCCCACGAAAAAAGAGTGGCTGGACAAAAAGAAACTGAAGAAAGCCGTTGCGGAGAGTAGGAAGGCAAGCAAGATGGCCGAGAAATTGAAATGTGAGATCTGCAGCAAGCAGCTAAAAACTAAAAGAGCTTTGACGTTGCATATGAAGACACATAAATAAATTCTCAGCCTGTGGGATAGTCTTTTATTTCTAACCCAATCAATCTTATTATGAGGTGGCAGCTTATCTTGCTTTTGCCTGTTTTATTTATTGGCTGCACACAGAATGGAGGTGTTTCCATGGACTTGTCTGAAAAGAAAGTAGTTATGATAATTGCGCCGGAAAATTTCAGGGATGAGGAGCTTCTGGAGCCGAAATCCGTATTAGAAGGCTACGGAGCAAAGGTAGATATTGCATCGACTGTTGAAGAAGCAAAAGGAATGTTAGGAGCCACAGCCAAAGTTGATGTGAATCTTAGTGATGTATCCGTGGACGAATACGACGCAATCGTATTCGTAGGCGGTTCAGGCTCGTCCATATACTTCAACGATGAGAAAGCGATTTCGATAGCACGCGAGGCCTACGACAAGGGGAAGATAACAGCAGCTATATGCATCGCGCCTTCTACGCTTGCTAATGCAGGCATACTGGAAGGAAAAAAAGCAACTTCGTATTCTAGTGAGTCTTCCAACCTCAAGGAAAAAGGCGCTGTTTATACAGGAACAAGCGTAGAGAAGGACGGAAAAATAATAACAGCAGACGGACCGAGCTCAGCGAGGGAGTTCGGCGAGGCGATAGCGAGCAGTTTATAAGTTTTTATATTTTCCCGGCGTATTAATTAATGATTCATGTCTGACAACTGGGACAAGAAACACCTTATTGACATAGAACCTCTTTCTAGGGAAGATATTGAAGAATTATTCGAGCTTACTGACATCCTTCTGCCTTATTCCGGGATAGACAAAAGCATCCCGGCAAGCGAGCGCCGAACTACTGATATATTAAAAGGGAAAATAGAGAAACAGTGGTATGGGGAAATGAGCACCAGGACCTATGGGAGTTCTGAAACAGCAATAGAGAGGCTCGGAGGAAGCGCGCTAAGGTTCGATGAAAAACTATCATCCCTTAAAAAGAAAGAAAGCATTAAACATACTGCTTTAGTCCTGAGCGATCAGGCTGACATAATAGTTGACAGGCACAAGGACCCAAGGCATATCTACGAGCTTGCAAAATATTCCCATGTACCTGTGATAAATGCTGGCAATGGCTCCTGGCAACACCCTACACAAACGCTTCTGGATCTGTATACTATGGATAAGGAATGCGGTATAGATGGAAAAAGGGTTGTATTGCTGGGCGATCTAAGATACGGAAGGACAACACATTCCTTAATCAGGGGGTTAGGAAAATTTTCTAATGTTGAAGTGCATGGTATTTCACCGCCGGGTTTAGAAATGCCAGAAGAACATATAAAAGGCGTTGATTATTACCCTCATACTATAGGCATGAGATATCTGAAACAGGCACTGGAAGAAATATATCCACATTACGTATATGCAACGAGACCACAGCTTGAAAGGATACCATGGTATAGGAAATTCTTACGAGAAAACAGCTACCGTTACCAAATCAGTAAAGATACCCTAGAGAATTTGCCTGAGGTAAGAATAATGCATCCTCTGCCAATAGCCACAGGCACAAAGCACGGGCCTGAGATAGCAACAGAGCTGGACGGCGACCCAAGAGCAATTTACTTCAAGCAGGCTGCTTACGGCATTCCGACAAGAATGGCAGCCATATGCATACTTCTCGGTTACGAGGACCAGGTAAAAAGTCTTAGTATTTCAGCAGGCAGTAGAACAAAAAGATAACTGTGATTATGGACCCGAAGAAGAATCCGTGGACAATATTGTTGAATATCATATACATTAGCGGCACCGAGAATACGAAGAACAATACCATAATTCCTATGAGCTGCCTGAAAAACATGATGGAGATTATCGCTGAGATGAATATAAGACCGAGACTCAGGTCTATCATCATGCTTTGCGCTATGTTCATCGAGTAGAGCACTATTATAACGAATATGATAGCAAGGCCCATTATTGTTGCGTGGACGACTGTATCTACATTCTTCATAATAATTCTTAAAGTGGAAAAATTTAAAAACACGGATTCTTATCCCATAAGGCTTGGGACGCCCTTGATAAGGAATATTGCAACAAGCACAACCTTTATCGTGTCAGGAACAACGATACCAAAGAAAAACACACATGCTGCAATAATATCTGCTATGCCGTAGAGTTTGCATATTATGTTTCCAAATATGCTGGAAATCCCCTTGAAGACCAGTATGATTATTATCATGATTTTTATTATGCCAGGCAGAGGCAACATAAAGAATATTGTCAAAGCAGTTAAGATGTCGATTATGCCGTAAGTCTTGCATATTATATCCATATCTACCCCTCATTGCTACGCAATGAATGCATAGCCTACTGTATGTTGGATACCCATATTATTTGGACGTATTTGCACTCCATTCTCGCTTAAAATATACTTAATTTGCCGACTTCCTTTAACTTGTCTTCCATGATCTCAAATTCTATTGTCTTGTTCTCGGGCACAGACCTGTGCTTTCTTACTATGGCTGCCCTGGAGTTGGTCCCGATTCTTTTAAGTTCCACCAGAGTCTTTGACCAGTACTTGGCGATTGCACGGGACGTCAGCTCTATCTTCTCATCCTCGCCAATCTTGTAGCTGTATACCTGGTTGGTAACGAGCACAGGCACTTTCCGTTTCCTTGCTATCCTTGAAAGCACTGAATATTGCGTTGCAAGCTGCTTGTTTATTGACTGGAAATTCTCCTGGCTGAGCTCTAGGCGATACAATGAAACAAGGGAGTCCACAATTATCAGTCCTACATCTTTCTTTCCAATGGCCTTTTCCATATTAGTTATAGTTTCGTGCTGTTCTTTCCAGCAGCTTGGCTCCAACAGGATGACTTTCTTTATCAGGATTTCACTGCCTCCCAGCTGATTGAACCTTTCCAGAGAAAACGAGCCTTCTGTATCCACGTATATAACATCCTTGCCCTTGTTTATGCAGCTTAGGGTCGTGCATACCCCTATGTTGGTCTTGCCAGAGCCAGCAGGGCCGTATACGTTCGTTATCACATCGCTTTCTATGCCGCCGTTAAGCAGTTTGTCCAGAGGCGTGTTCGTAGCGAGTCTCTGCATGGTTATCTTCATAATTATCGTATATCTTTTTCAACCGAACAGATTTAAGACGGTCTGGTTAGTGTCCTTGAGTACAAAACCTTTAAATAGTTTAGTGTTATACGTTACTCTAAATAATGTTTTGAGTGATATTTTATGAGGATAGAAGTCCGCAAGAAGGGGCTGAAACAGGCGGTTATAATCACCTTCCATACAAAGAATTTCAATTCCGATTATGAGAGAAGCAAGTTTTTTCGTGAACTGCATGGATGGAAACAGACCGTGCCGAGAGAGAACAAGAAATACTTCTACAGAAGAAAAGGCGTTCTTGATGAAGTGCCTCACGTGAAGATAGCGGATTCTGTTTTCATGGTGGCTATGGAGAACATGAGGAGAATGATGGATTTTTTTGACGAGTGGGAAGACAAGGTTGAGTGCGACATGATGGAAATACTTCTCAGCAGGGAGAAGCTGAGAAGGTTAAAACTTTAATAATTGAAAGGAGGATGGTTAAGTATGAAGGACAATGAAAATGGTCTTAAACTAAAGGTAGGCGAACTTACTGAAAGAGGAGATTTTGGACGTGGTATAGTTCGCATAAACTCAAAGAGTATGAAGGACATAGGAATAAACGAAGGCGATATAGTAGAGGTGCAGGGAGGCAGAAAAACAGCTGCCATCGCTGTCAGGGCTTATCCTGCTGATGTTGGTTCGGACATAGTCAGGATGGACGGCCTGGTGAGGAAGAACTGCGGTTCAGGCATCGGCGAGTTCGTAAGGATAAAAAAGGCAGATGTAAAGGACGCAAACAAGATAACAATAGCCCCCACGAATCGTCAGATAACAATACACATGCCAGGCGATCTGTTCAGGCAAAAGATACTTATGAGACCTGTTGTAAAAGGAGATGTCATAATACCGAATTCTATAGTCAGGGACAGGAACGAGCCTGATATAATGGACTCAGATATCTTTGAAAGCATCAGCCCGATACTGAAGAATTTCGGATTTAACGTGGATATTAAGGATTTTGGTGTAGGACCTTTCATGTCATTCGGGGATGAAAGGTTCACCATAGTTAATACTGATCCCAAAGGAATCGTAAGGGTTACTAGGGATACGGATATAGAGCTGTTGCCACATGCCACTGAGGTCGAGGAGGAAGAAAAGAAGCCCGAAGTCTTCTACGAAGACCTTGGGGGCCTGCACGAAGAGATAGTAAAGGTCCGTGAGATGATAGAGCTGCCGCTAAAGCATCCGGAACTCTTTGAACGTCTCGGTATCGAGCCTCCGAAGGGAATACTTCTGCATGGTCCGCCTGGCTGCGGAAAGACGCTTCTTGCAAAAGCAGTTGCCAATGAGTCCGGAGCAAACTTCATTGTGATAAACGGGCCTGAGATAATGAGCAAGTTCTATGGTGAGTCTGAGGAAAACATAAGAAAGGTATTTGACCAGGCAGAGAAGACCTCACCCTCCATAATATTCATAGATGAAATAGACGCTATTGCACCAAAGAGGGAAGAAGTTAAGGGCGAGGTGGAGAAAAGAGTCGTATCACAGCTGCTTACAACCATGGACGGCCTTAAGGCACGAGGAAAAGTTATCGTCATAGGTGCGACTAACATACCGAATGCGCTGGACCCTGCTCTCAGGAGACCGGGACGATTCGATCGCGAGATTGAATTAGGAGTGCCAAACAAGCAGGGAAGGAAGGAGATACTGCAGATCCACACAAGGGGTATGCCCATTTCAAACGTAGACATAGACAAAATAGCTGACATAACCCACGGCTACGTTGGTGCTGATATTGCTGCACTATGCAAGGAGGCAGCGATGCACGCTTTGAGGCGCGTCCTCCCTGATTTGGGCGCATTGAAACAGGACAAGCCGATAGATTATGAAAAGCTGTTCGTAACAAAGGAAGATTTCGATTATGCGCTGAAAATGGTAGAACCTTCTGCTATGCGCGAGGTCCTAATCGAAGTTCCGAAAATAAAATGGAGCGACATAGGGGGACTTGATAAAGTCAAGGACACGCTAAAAGAAGCTATAGAATGGCCTTTGAAATATCCTGATTCATTCAAGCGTCTTGGAATAAGACCACCATCTGGTATCATGCTATACGGTCCGCCTGGCTGCGGAAAGACGCTTCTTGCAAAAGCAGTTGCCAATGAGTCCGGAGCAAACTTCATATCAGTCAAAGGCCCTGAGTTCCTTTCGATGTGGGTCGGCGAGTCCGAAAGGCATATCCGTGATGTCTTCCGCCGTGCCAAGCAGGTCGCACCGTCGATAATATTCTTTGACGAGATAGACGCGTTGGTTCCCAGCAGGGGAGCTGGACCGGATTCTCACGTTACGGAGCGGGTTGTATCACAGCTTTTGGCAGAGATAAGCGGATTGGAGGACCTCCACGACGTTGTTGTTATAGCAGCTACGAACAGACCGGACATAATGGACCAGGCCCTGCTTAGACCCGGGAGGTTCGACCGCCAGATACTTGTGCCAACCCCAGACGAAAAAGCAAGACTGACGATATTCAAAGTCCACACGAAAAACGTGCCCATATCAAAGGATGTTGATCTGGAGCAGCTTGCGAAAGACACAGAAGGCTACTCAGGCGCTGACATAGAGGCGTTGATCAGGGAAGCAGCGATGTACGCCATGAGAAAAAGCAAGGATGCAAAAGAGGTCACAAAAAAGGACTTTGACAAAGCCATGAACGATATAAGGCCCTCTGTAAATGAGGACATGAACAAGTTCTACGAAAATGTCATGAAAAAGAAAAAGGCGCAGAAAGTCGAGGAAGTAGAAGCGTATACAGGGTAAACTGATAATGGATGTACAGAGGATAATTAAAAAGCTAAGTAAAAGAATCTGTCATTGGGCAGAGAATCGTATCCTAACTGGAACAACATCAGTTAGGCCCAACTCTGCATATATCTCTGAGATATTGCAAAATATTGTTTGCATTCGGGACAGCTTTCAATACGACCATAAACCCCAACAACAAATCTCTGGTCATCTGCTGGCATATCCTCACAAGCTTTGTCAATCAAAGCCGCAGTAGCAACCCCTATGTTTGATTTATTGAAAGAGCAAAGAGAGCAAATGGGCATTTCATCATCTATGATACTTTTCCCACATCTCGACGAACTTCTCGAAATTCCGGATGATTTTTATACCATCTCCGCCACACTCTGGATTGAACTGCACACCGAAGAACGGATTCTCTATGTCCTGGATTATCCCAAATTCATTTCTGGGTGAACTCGCAACTATTGTAAAATTCTCTGGAAGTTTCTCTGCAACATTCTGGCAGTCTTGGTATACCGTGAACATCCTTTTCATGTCCAGTGTAAGCGGGCACGGTTTTTTCAGCATCATCCTTTCCTGGCCTTTCATTCTTGGAATTTTCTTTATCTTCGCCCCGAAAGCAGCAGCAATGAATAACGAACCGCAACCGATTCCCAGAACAGGGACGTTGGCGTTTTTTATTATCTTCTCATTCGTTTTCTGGTTCTTAATGTCGCCGTCAGAAAGAATATAAGCCGAGGCCTTTGCGACGTTTTCTGGTTTCATGACCTGCTTCTTCGTTCTTATCAGTTTCGCGACGTCCTCAGCCCCCTTACCGTTATCCACAATTACTATCATTACAACACCCTGGCAGACCGGCCTAACGTGGAATACGACTTACTGCTTTATAATGGGTATTTCTATTATAAACTACAAGTTTTTTAAACTGAATTGGCAAATCAGCAGAAATTTTAAATACCTTTTGCAGTCTTCGTGGTTATTATTGGCTCGTCTTTGACTATGACAGTATGCTCTGCCTGGCTTATTAATCCGCCCCTGACTTCTTTGAGTACGGGATAATCATATAAAATTCCGCGCTCACGGAGTTCCCGCAAAGCAATCTTTATCTTCACCAAGGAATCTATAGGTATCCAGCGCTCTGCAAAAGGCAAAGACTGAAGAGAACCATAAGAGTCCACCTTGCTGAACTCCTCGGCAAACCTCATTATCATCCTTCCGCTTGGGTTCCTAACAGGACCCTTGCCAACGAGCCTATATATCAGGGTTGGTTCTGTTTCCTTTATCATCCCTGCACCATCTGTGGCAAAAGGCTCTATAGCAATTACCTGGTTTTCGTGCAGCTTGTAGCTGCTGCTGAATGAGACGTTCGGTATCTGCGGCTCTGCATGAAGGTTGTATTGCTCCAGGCCATGACCTGTAAGGTTCGAGACAGGGCTGAATCCGAAGCCTTTTATGGTTTCTTCTATTCTGGAGGATATATCGCTTAGTTTAGTTCCCGGCCTACACATCGCTATGGCTTTATTAAGTGCTTCCCTGCTTGCCTGGACGAGTTTATCATGTTTTGTGTCAAAGACTATGGTATGGGCTGTATCACCTACGTAGCCGTCCACGTGAACGCCTACATCCACTTTAACAACATCTCTTTGCGTTATTTTCAGTTCGTCGTTCTTGCTAGCTGTATAGTGCGCAGCTGTATCGTTTAACGAGATGTTAACAGGGAAAGCAATCTCACCGCCGCTGTCCCTGATAAATTTCTCAAGCCCTTCACAAATCTCTATTACAGCAGTATTGGGCTTTACAAGCTCCTTGCTTTTTTCTATGGCCTGCCCTGCTATTTTCCCGGCTTTCAGGTATTTGTCGAGAACTTCTTTTTGCATGAAGAAGAATGAGCAGCAAATCTTAAAAAGAAATTATTTCTTGAGGAGCCAGAGGTCAACCAAATAAGCCTTGCAATCGGGTGTTATTATGAAATTGCCCATATGGTCAGGGTATTTTAGATCGCATTTTTCGTATATAGACAGTTGTTTTTGTACATTCTCTCCTGCTTTTCTAAAATCCCTACCGGACAAATAACGTTCAGCTTTGTCATATGAAATGCCTTCGATATGCTCCTGCACAATGGTTCCAGGTTCATAAAGTTCGGTCTTCGGTATATTAGCTCCTGCGTCAGCAAGCAATCTTGCAATATTTATGCGAGTATTAGTACCTGTTATTATTCCGTTGCCAAAAGATCCAACATAAGCTTTGAGCCATACTCGTTTCTTGCTGTTGGTAGTCTTTATGTCAACAGGACAGACATAATTATCCGACCCTCCGGTCCAATCACCTTCTTTAACATCAAGGACGATATCAGAATGTTCTAAGAAGCCGGTTTCTCTCAATCGTTCAAGGTCAATACCCATGGAATCGTTATTTTCAGAACCTTTAAGTATCTTTCTAAGTTTAATTCTTGGGGAATTGTATGAAAGAAGTAAGTCTTGGTCTTATAAAACCTTACGGTGGATACGAAAACAAAGATAAGATTCTTTCAATGATAGAATCAAATGGTTTAGAGGTACCTTTCATAAAAGATCCTTATTTAATGACGCGAGCACAGGCAGAACATCATTATGCGGAAAAAAAAGGAATGCCATTCTACGATAAGCTTATAGAAATGATGATCAGCAGGCCAAGCGTACTTTTTCTGGCTTACGGTGAAAATGCAATAGAAAGGTTTAGGGATATTTGCGGCAAAACAGACCCGGCGGAAGCTGCAGAAGGGACAATAAGAAGCATGTTCGGAAGCAAAGAATATATGATGCACAACGTCATCCATGCTTCAGATAGCCAGAAAGCTGCAAAGAGGGAGATAGAAATCCATCTAAGACCGGAAGAAATGTTGGAGCTACCAAGAGGGATAAGAGAAATCCTGGACAGGACGGAGCCTTACAAAATAGAAATATATACGACCCCCAATTAAAGACTTTTATACATTTTCTACAAGGAAGACGTATGCCAAACCTATTTGTTGTGGAAAGTTGCAAAGAAAAATTAAATGTAATCTTTTCGCAATCTATCCGTAATTGAATTTTTCTACTTCTATGGTGCCCCAAAGCACCACAATTGTTTATATTGTTATCCGCTATAATTAGTAAAAAGATTATATTTGGGGGTGTGGTAATGAGTCTTAAAAGTCCGCCAGGAATTGTTCCTGCATTAGACACAAGCTTAGGAAAAGCTTTGATATACACTGATAGATTAAAGGGTTTGGAGAATGAAATAACCGGATTAAAAATAGGTAGCGATATTGTAGATAAATACGGTTTTCTTGTAGCAAGAAATCTTTTTGACGACATAGAAACTAATTTTGAATTTATTGTAGATTTGCAAAAAAGAGGTACTGATATACCTGATCAAATAGAAAAACAGGTTAAAGATGCCGCCTCGCTTATGAAATGCCAAGCGTATATAAGCAGTCCTTTAGGTGCTGGTAGTAGTGAAGGACTGGATGAAGATAAAATAGGGTCTTTAGAGGCATTTGTAAATGCCTGTAAGGAATATAAGATCGAGCCCGTTGTTGTTTTAGAAATGACCCAACCAGGATCATTATATTTTGCTAGGGATGGTGCATCCGAAGAATTAGCAAAGATTTCCATGAGATTAGGAGTTAAATATTTTGTTGCTCCAGCTACACGGCCACAAAGAATAGAAGTTTATAGAGATATAATAGGAGAAAATGGCGAGATAATTTCTCCAGGTTCAGGACCCCAGAAAACAGGAGATGTTGTTACAGATGCATCCAATGCAGTAAAAGCAGGTGCAGACCATCTGGTGATTGGGAGGGGGCTTCTTCGAGCAGACGATCCGATAGATACGGGAAAAAGAATCTACGAGGCTGCAATGAACGCATATCAGGCAAGATAGGAACCGTGATAATAGATGACAGCATATTTCTGGGAAGCAATAAGCCCTGCTGAAAAGAAGTTTATAGAATTTCTCGATACAGGCCCTCTTCTGAAAGGAAAAAGAGGGGATTATCCACTAAAGAGCGGCAGGCCATCCTGCTATTTCATTCAGATGGGAGAAACCAGCAACAGCGAAGACCTGCCTGTTATAGGAGAAGCATACGCGGAAAAAGCTGTTCAGAACCTGTCTCCAGGCGATTTCAAATGCATATTCGGCCCAGCTGACAAAGGCATCCCTCTTGCAGTAGCTACTGGCATGAATCTGCCGAAAGAATACGGCAAAGTACTAGTTCTGTGGGACAGGAAAGTACCAAAAGTCCATGGAGAGACAAAAAGACCATCATGGGTAGCAGGAGCGTATGGAAGCCTAATAGATATAGTAAAATCAGGTTCCAAAATCCCGTACCTTATTACCGAAGACGTGGTTACTACGGGCGGAACACTCAGATCTACCATGGACTTGTTCCAGAAAGAAATAGACATGATAAGAGAAGAAATAGGAAAACAAGAAAATGTAGAGACCGATTGTAAAGGAATAATAATATCAGGAAACAGGAGGGAAACGGACCCACAGGGAAGAAATCCCACGAAAGTTTTGGAGGATGAATTGGGAACGCATGTCTACTGGGCAACTGATTCATACAACATCTTCGGATATCTTTATTCCATAGAACATGCTACGAAGGAACATGTAAGCGAATTCGTATCCTATATAAGCGAATTTGGATTGCCGGAAGACAAGGACAGATTAGAACAACTGAAAAAAGTACTGACCTAACTTCGATTTTTATCTGTTTCTTTCTTAATAGTAATGTATCTTCCCAGGAGCAGGAAATATGGACCTGAACCGCCTTTATGATATCTTGTACGAGGATTCTATACCGATTATTCAGTGGTTTCTCAAGACCTTCCCGATAGAAGCATTGCCTATTGCTGGAAACAAAGAAAACAAAACAAGCCTTGGCGGTGTGGAGATTCCGAACCCTGTCATCCTATCTTCCCATTATTACGATACAAGGATACTGGCGAAAGCGATGAGGCTCGGTTTCGGAGCTGTTACAACAAAAACAATAACGATGCGCCAGAGAGATGGCTATCCAAGACCAACAGTCGTGAGGAAGAATGGAAATATAATCAATTGTGAAGGATTCAGGAACCCTGGAATGGAAAAATACAAAAAAATGCTTGAGGGATTGGAGAAAACAAAACCACTGATAATAAGCATATCCGGCGATTCATCAGAAGAGTTTGCAGCACTTACCAAGAACCTATCCAGCTACGCTGATATACTGGAACTGAATATCTCATGTCCGAACGTGGAATCTGTATATAAATTCATCAATGATCCTGACAGATTAAGGCGAACATTCTATGCCTGCAGGGAATCGACTGAAAAGCCTATAAGCGTGAAGCTATCTCCGGACTTTGAGGAGGCCAATTACGATTTTGCAATACCGATTGCTATAGAAAACGGAGTAGAAATCATAAATTTCGGCAACACAAAAAGAGTTTTTGAACCGCGCTTGTCGCAGAGAGCAGGTGGGCTTAGCGGGCCCGGGCTCTATGAAAACATGCTCCTCAACGTCGAGAGGATTTGCAAAGACTTCGATGACATAGATATAATAGCAACAGGAGGAATAGATAATCCTGAGAAAGCATACAACGCTATGCAAAAAGGGGCTAAAGCAATTTCTTTGCTCACTGCATTCACTAGGAACCCTTACATTGCAAGGGAGATAAACAGCTATCTGGCACCTAGATAGTCGGTTTTTAAAAGCAATTTAGGATAAACTTATTTATGAGAAATGAAGAAATCGCCCATATTCTTTCGAACATAGCTGTCTACCTCCAGATGAAGGACGAATCATCCTTCCGTATACGTGCTTATGAAAAAGCTGCCAGCATGATTGAATCCATGACAGAGGAGCTATCGGATATTTACAAAAGAGGAGGAACAGAAGCTTTGACCGAGCTGCCTGGCGTAGGCGAGGGAATTGCAAAGAAGATAGTGGAGATGCTTACTACAGGCAAGTTGGATTATTATGAAAAACTGAAGAAGCAAGTGCCAGTAGACATTGAATCGCTAGACAGAATAGAAGGAATAGGACCCAAGACCATACTTGTCCTCTACAAGAAGCTGAAAATAAAAAACATGAGGGATCTGGAAAAGGCGGCAAAAAATGGCAAGATCCGCAGGCTGAAAGACTTCGGAGAGAAGAGCGAGGAGAAAATATTGAAAGGAATTTCATTCCTCAAGAAAAGTAGCGGGCGCTTCCTTCTTGGAGACATCTATCCCGCAGTAATGGACATAGAATCGCGATTAAACAGCCTTTCTTACGTGGAAAAAGCAATAGTTGCCGGCTCAATACGCAGGATGAAAGAGACTGTAGGAGATGCAGACATCTTGGTTGTATCAAAACAACCGAAAAAAGTCATGAACTACTTCACGAAAATGCCTGAAGTAATAAATATAATAGGGAAAGGCACGACAAAATCTTCAGTCAAACTGGAAAACGGAATGGATGTCGACCTGAGGGTTGTGCCTAGAAAGAGCTACGGTGCAGCTCTTAATTATTTTACAGGAAGCAAGGACCACAATGTCGCACTTAGGAGGATAGCTTTGCAGAAAAACCTGAAACTAAGCGAGTACGGATTGTTCCGAGGCAAAGAGCAGATTTCAGGCCGGACCGAGCAGGAGGTGTACAAAACACTCGGGCTACCCTATATAGAGCCGGAGATTCGTGAAAATTCAGGCGAACTTGAAGCAGCAAAGGCGAACAAACTGCCTAGGCTGATAAAGTACAACGAGTTAAAGGGTGATTTGCAGGTGCAGACAAGCTGGTCAGACGGCCTCAATTCCATAGAAGAGATGGCCAAAGCTGCAGGAAGATTCGGGCTTGATTATATCGTAGTAACAGACCATACCAGAAGCCTTGCAATGGCTAACGGACTGGACGAGAAAAGGCTGGTAAAGCAGGGCAGAGCAATAGACAAAATGAACAAGAAGTTAGGAGTCAAAATACTGAAGGGTGCAGAAGTCAACATAAAAAAAGACGGCTCCCTGGACATAAGCGACAAGGTATTGTCCGGGCTCGACGTGGTGGGTATAGCTGTTCACAGCAATTTTTCTTTATCAAGAGACGAAATGACAAAACGAATCGTAAAAGCAATGCAGAATCAGAATGCAGACATACTTTTCCATCCCACAGGAAGGATCATACAAAAGAGGGAGGCATACGAACTTGACATGGAAAAGATAATTGATACTGCCAAGGAGACAGGAACAGTGCTGGAGATAGATGCATTGCCAGACAGGCTGGACCTGAATGCAGAGCATATAAGGATGGCTGTTGAATCAGGCGTAAAGCTTTCTATAGACAGCGACGCGCATAATTCATCACATCTAGGCTACTTAAAATTCGGCATAGCGCAGGCACGCAGGGGGTGGGCACGCAAGCAGGACATAATAAACGCATGGCCTGAAAAGAAAATGCTGAAGATGATAAAGAATTGACCAACATACGAAAAGATCGCGTATATGGAAAATAGTTAAGAAACGTAAGATTTAGAGAAACAGGCCCCCTTTCTATTTATTTCTGCACTTATTTCCAGTATTTCTTCGTTCGTGCGAAATCCTTTTCAGCTTTTAGTATGTCCTTGAAGAATTCCTCCCTCTTGTGGTGAAGCATTGCAAGTATTCTTGCAGCTGTCTGCGGCCCAATGCCACGGCCGGCCAATGCAATGACAGCTTTCTTTCCGTATACGATAACCAAGTCCGCGCTCCTTCTTATGTTATTGAATTGTTCAAGCTCGTCTTTTGTCATCTCTCTCTTCTTCAACCTTTTCTTCACTATGTCGTTGGCATTCGTCTTGTATTTGCGTACCGCAGCTATTAGTCGCGAGCCGCATTTCGGACACTCGGGCTGGTCCTCGATGTCGCGGACTGTGCGGACGATGTTGTATTCACCGCAGTTGACGCATAAAAGGCGTATTCGAGTCGTAAGAAGCCTCTTTCTGAAAGCATTGAATATCTCCTTCTCAGGCATCCTAGGCTTCATAACTTCCGAGAACTGCTGCACAAGCCCGTTCTCTCCGAGAATGCTCAGGCCCTTCTCCACCTTCAGCTTTATCCCCTTTTTTCTTATACTCTCCAGAACCTGCTTGGAATTCTTTATGTCCATTTTATCCAAGAGAATTTCCCTGATGACCTCTTTGTACGCAGGCGAACCTTCATAGTTTGATATTATCCTGTTCAGGTTTATCTTGTCGTAGCGAGCGGACCGGGCTATTATGCCGAACTTCTTGGCGATATGAACGAAGCGCCACTTGAAAAGCGACGAGCGCTCCAACGACCCCATTATAACATCCTCGAAATTACCGGAATCCTCCAGTATTGTCTTGACAGCTTCGGGCTTCGCTGTCGTCTGCAGCATAATCCTGTAAGGATCGGTCTTCATATTCACTGACACACCTGTTTTCTCGGTGAGAGCAGTAGCAACGTATTTTCCTATGGTGTCATTGACCAGGGAGCCGCAGCAGGAATGTATTATCACAAAGTCCTTGTAGTTTTCTATCAAGAACCGACGGTTGTCAGGCACTGTGTTCGTTTCCTTCTGCTTGTCTATGATTTTTTTCATGGTTTTCAGGGAATTTGCGTCGATATTGTATTCTATTTTCTGGTTGTTGCTCAATCTTCTTCTCAATTTTCCTACATCCTGCGCAATCTCGAATGGCACTGGAATGAGCTCGCCTTCCCATGCAGGTATCGCTGATTCTATATCTTCCACAGGCTCGACGATCACCTTGTTTCCATCAACCTGTATTATCCTCCACGCACGACCTGAACAGACGAACCGGTTGCCTGGCTGGCCGTGCTCAGCTACGAATTCCTCGTCCAACATCCCGATTGGCTCATTTTCTATTATCGAGATTACACGGAATTGCGATGTATCAGGTATGGTTGACAAGTTGCTGAAATAGTATTCCCATGATTTCTTTCTTCTTCTGACCATGTATTCTCCGGACGTTTTGTTAAGCCATACCAGCCTGAGGCTTTCCATGAATTCCAGTAGCCCTGTAAGGTCCTTCTTATCGAGTTTTCGGAACGGATAAGCACGCTTTACTACACGGTAGATCCTGCTTTCCGGCATATCGTACTCGTCAAGTGCAAGACCTACTATCTGCGTTGATAAAACATCAAACGCCTGCTCGTGTATCTTCACCCTTTCAAGAAGTTTCTTTATCGCCCTGTCAGCTATGACGGTGGATTCGAACAAATCCTCCTCGCCTGATATTATTATTCCTTTGCTGGTTTCTGTTACCTTGTGCCCGCTCCTGCCGACCCTCTGTATGATCCTGCTGACCTGCCTCGGAGACAGGTACTGTACGACAAGGTCTATGGAGCCTATGTCAATTCCGAGCTCAAGGCTGCTTGTGGCTATCAGCGACTTAAGCAACTCGTTCTTGAATTCCTGTTCGCTCTTTATCCTTATCTCCTTTGACAGTGAGCCGTGGTGAACAGTCTGCTTGAGCTCCCTGTCCAGGCTGCGAAGGCGCGACGACAAGACTTCTGCTGTCTCACGCGTGTTCGTGAAAGCCAGGACGCTCTTATGGCTTTGTATAAGTTCATATAATCTTCTCAGCCTTGCTGTTATCTCCGGCTTTATGAAAAGGTCTTCTGATATCATCTTGTCTTTTTTCACAGGGCCCGGGCTTTCTACACGGATTTCGTATTTCTTTTCAGCATCAGCCTTGACAACTTTTACGTTCTCGCCAAGGAATTCAGCCACGATTTTTGGCGACCCGACTGTGGCGGACAGTCCGATTCTCTGGAATTCGCCTGCTACTTCACGAAGACGCTCCAAGGCGATAGAAAGCTGAGTCCCGCGTTTGCTGTCGATAAGCTCGTGGATTTCGTCTATGACAACGTGCTTTACGTTGGCCAGATGTTTCCTCATTATCTTGCCTGGCAGGATTGCTTGCAGCGTCTCAGGCGTTGTTATAAGTATATTGCTCGGCATCACCCTCTGCGCAGCGCGCTCCTGCTGTGAGGTATCGCCGTGCCTCACAGATATATCAAGATCAAGCTTGTCAGCCCACCAGCAGAGCCGATCTAATAAATCTCTGTTTAGACTTCTCAATGGCGATATGTAAAGAATAGATATAGGAATATCCTTCTCTTTACTTATTTTATCAAATAAAGGCAGCATTGCTGCTTCTGTTTTTCCGATGCCTGTAGGAGCAATTATCAGGACGTTCCTGCCTGATACTATTTCAGGGATCCCCATCTTTTGCGGCAATGTAGGTTCAATAAAACCCTTCTTCTTGATTAATTTCTGCAATTTATCAGAAAACAGCTCAAAAACCATAACAATCAATTAGTAAGAGACAGAAAAAATCTTTAAAGCTGTTCCATAAAGCCAAGATGTTGTTGCACCGGATAAAATGCAAGTCTGCCAGACCAGATCTCAACTACTCTATCTTCTGATTCTGCTTTGGCTCCAGGGAACCGGACAAGAGCAGATGTTTCACCAGAATAATGATGTCGCTCCAGAACACCTACCTGAGATGGTAATATATAACCACTAGAACCATCAGGTTTAGAATAATCTTCGTAGCTTCTGGTTTCGGTCCTTGTACCATTTGGAAAAAAGGTCATGCAGAATCTATCGCAAAACAAATAAAAACCTATTTCTTGAATTTCAAATCCTTTATCAGGCCGATATCCGTGCCATCGAGGAGAAATACGTGAGCATCGCGTATTTTCTTTGCTATTGGCCCTAGTAAAGAATCACGGTTGACAATCGTTGCTCCGCACAGCTCGTTGAAAGCAGGCATTAATATCAGGTTGTGATTCTGGTTTTTTATTTTGGCTTTTCCGATAATCCAGATAGGCTCTGTATATAAAGCACCCAGCTCGTCCCTGAACTGCACGTGTGGATGATTATGACCGATTACTATGTTTCTTTTCTTTGTATTCGCTTTTCTGTGGCCATGTGTGAAATAGAAATCATCCATGGAGAAAGACTTCTTCACGAAAACATCCTTAGATTCTACCATGTTCTCTATGCCGCCGTCATGATTCCCTTTTACTATCACGACTTCCTTGAATTCCAGTAGTGAGAGAAACTCAGGCACTTCTTTCAATTCCTGATAAGATATACCAGGTACCTTGTGCTTGAGGTCGCCGAGTATCACCAAACGATTCGCTTTCGTCTGGCTTCCCAGTTTATTGAGTGTTTTTGCAAGCTTCTCTACCTGACTTGGAATTGAAATCCCTGATTCGTAGAGTTCACGCGTAATGCCTATGTGCAAATCAGCTATTACCAGCGTTTTATCGATGAACATGGCTGGCATATCTGTTAGGAACATGAATCTAAGAAACCGTGAAAATTATTTAAGCTAGGGCTCAGCTAATTCTTTAACAAGGTCTTCAACAAATGCCCTTATTTTGTCCCTAACTCCACGGGTACCTTCGATAGACATACCATGAGGGTCAGCAACACGCCAGCATCTAAGGATTGGTATCCCTGTTGCGTATTCAGGCAAATCCTCTTTACCTACTATGGAAATAACAATGTCAACACCGTTGAGCATGTCCGGCCTTAACTGCTTTCTTACCTGACCCGGCATCTCATAGCCGATTTCCTTCATCACATCAACCACATGGCCGTATGGAGGCACCCCTTCAATTGTTACATTCGTTCCAGCACTAACAGCCTGATAACTGGCAATCTCTTATCATTGTATTAAAGAATGCCTCAGCCATCTGGCTTCTTCCGACATTACCGTAGCAGACAAAAAGCACCTTTCTGGGAGCCATAGAATCTATCTGGAATAAAAGCTTAAAAGAATTCGAGGAATATTGGGAATATGGCAGGTTTGCTAAAAGCCGCAGTACTCGTTTCCTTATCCTTCATAACCGGATTTCTGTCAAGCTTCTTGTTTATGCCAACAGGCATGGTTACTGAGAAAGAAACAACAACCGTGTCCAGTACAACGACTTCGGTAGTAACAACAACTTCTCTGGAAGAAACCACGGTAGAGACGACTGTCTGTGTCAAAGGGAAGTTTCCTGCAATCTCTCCGGAAGGTGAGTGCAGGACATATTACGACTCGTGTGACGTGCCTGAGAACTGGTTCATACTTGAGAAATGCCCTGAGGTAGGGACGCAGGTACCAGAGACTACTACAACGACTACGGTAGAAGAGACAACGACAACATACTCACCAATAAGCCATTTGCTGATAACGCAGGTATTTTACGATACACCAGGCACTGATTCAGATGAGGAGTGGCTGGAAATCTACAACCCCACAGCAAATACTGTGATTCTGACGGGCTACAAAATAAAAGACAATACAGGCAGCTGGGATGTTCCAGAAGGAACATCGGTTGCAGGAAAATCCTACTTGATAATAGCAAGGAATGAGTCAGGATTCAATTCCTTGTACGGATGCAGTCCGGGCATAAGCGGACTGACCCTTTCACTGTCAAATTCAGGGGACCAGCTGATACTAAACAACGGGGCATCTGACATTGACCTTGTTGCATGGGAAGGATATCTCGGAGGCTGGGACATAGCCGCTGGTACCAATGAAAGCATAAAAAGGATTTTCGAGACAGATTCTGATTCACCAAACGACTGGCTGAACAACCAGATACCAGACCCGGCAAACTGTTAGCCCTACTTCTTCACAAGCT
>CAYVZO010000007.1:0-20999 GCA_964456345.1 uncultured archaeon
TCTAAGAGTTCTCCTGTATTGGCGTCTATGTCGTAAGAAATTACGGATAAATCATGTCCAATCATGCTTATTGTCCATACAGGATTCGACTTATGAAGAAGTATAAGAATGTTCTGCGCCCTTTTCTTGTAGTCATTTTCAGCGACTTCAAGGGCTTGCTCATAGTCTATTTCATTGCCCGTGAGCTCGAGCTTCTCCATCTCCTTTATCGCAGGCGTTTCTTCGGCTTTTCTGGTCGTGCCAGAGAAATAGAAGTCAATTACTCTCTTCGTGTCTGGATTAAAGAAGTGGAGTATCCACTCCTTGTCGTGGATACTCTTAAAAATAGAACACAAAAAATAAGTCTTTCTTATCTTCTTTACTTCTGGGTCGTTCAGTGCTTTTTCTACGACTTCTTTTATCATCTATTCACTTTGCATTTCTTTTATCTTATCGCACACAAAACTGACGACTCCCTCGTCCAGCGGTATTGTAAAGGATTTCCTGTATCTTTTCTCGCCTGTCTGGGTTATGAATCCTCTACTCAGCGATATGAACGTGTTTTCGCCGTCTTCAGAAACAGCTTTCTTTCTTGCTACTTCCAAGAAGTTGTTGTTTCCGAATTTTACTTCTTCTGCTTTCAGTGTCTCGAATTCCACCATTTTTATTCCTCCTTGTGTTTGTTTTGTCTCATATTTCGTTAGCCTTAACCTTTTTAAGCCTTTTCTCAGAAATCGCTGAGCCGCTTCTGCTGCAGTATCCTGCTCCTCTTTACATACTCTTTCAGCGGGGCGTTGAGTCTAGAGTCTATATAATCTAGGGCTTCCTGCTTTGTTGCGAACTGTTTTGCCCCTTTCTTCAACGCATTTCTCACGTTTTCACGGACCTGCCACACACCCAGAGGGATTGAGTAACCCTCACCAATTTCGCGGAACACTACAACGCAGGCCTGTCTCTTTATAGCTTCCAGCGATTCTGTGACTGCAAGACGCGAGGCGTAATAACCGCCTACCTGGGTGTCTGCATAACTGCTCCTGCCTGAAAATGGTTCGTACTCCTCTGATATCTCCAAGAACGAGGAGGACCAGAAACTGCCCGGTGACCACGCCTCGAAGTTCTCGAACTGCCATGAGCCGGGCATAAAGAGCACTGTGAAGTGGTTGTCCATGTAGCTGCTTGAGAAGACCATATAATCGTTTATCGTTTTGTAATCCCTTATTTTATCCATCAGGCTTTTGCTTATTATGTCGTCTACGGCAGTTACTGACCACCGCGTAGGGACCAATTTTTTGTTCTTCTCCATGCCCAGAGCTCCTGAAGAGAGTATGTTCGCCAGCTTGTAGACGTCCTCTCCGTGCTTGTAAAGTATGTATGCTGCCTCGCCTGCCTTCATTTCGTCGCTTACGACCTTCTCGACCTTGGCGGTGATTTTGGGATTTCCTGCCAGTCGCATGTCCTTCAGAGACGCCGTAGGACCCATAGGCTGCGTAATATTCGAGAAAGTCATGCTGTATACAGGTTTTTTCGTGAACGTAAGCTCGATGTCTGTGGGCCTTTTCGCAAGAACGAGTTCCTGGTTTTCGCTGATAAAACGCTCTTTTGATTTTATATTCTGTCTGTGCTTGGAACGCAAAAGCAGGGAGCGCAGCTCTATTATCTCTTCATAACCCTTTCCGAACCATTTTCCAGGATTGTCCTGCTCGCTCGAGTATTCTATGGAGCCTAAAGGGCCGAGAAACACGTTTGGATAGCCGAAACGACCGACGAATATGGAAGAAGACGGTCCGAAGAAGTTCTCGCCTATCTTGTCTATCTTTGTTTTTATGCTCAGGCTAGGGAACTTCGGGGGCGTTCTCCTGGTTTTTATCAGCATAGTAGATAATAAACAAGAAAAACTAATAAGGATTAGTAAAAGACAAAGGCACCAGCTTTAGCTTATAAAGAATGAAGAAAGAAAAGCTGTCTGGCTAGCGTTTAATTACTCATTTCTTCTTGGCTTTCTTTTCCTTTGATTCCCATTTCAGGTCCTCGTACTCTATCCATGCGACAATCAGGCCAAGGAATATCAAGACCACTCCGAATAGCCCTGCGAACACTGTTACAAAGGAAGAGAAAGTGCTTCTTCCGAGCATGGCTGCAAGTCCATACTGGCCGAACACAGGTGCTGCGTACCAGTATACCCCTACAACCAGAATCAGCAACCCTATAATAAGTTTCACTGCTGAATGCATTTTACCACCTCGTTGCTGCAGGCGCGTAGCCTGCTAATTTATTCCTTATATTTCAAGTATTTAAATTTAAATGTTTAAAACCTTTGAGTTGTATTTAATGTTGGTTAATCATGGTTGACAAAGAAAACATCAGGAAATGGTCAAGACAGGCTGTGGTCAAGAGGATAGACAGGCCTACTAACCTACAAAGGGCGCGCACGCTTGGCTACAGGGCAAAACAGGGCTTTGTCATTGCAAGAACAAGAATCAAGAGAGGCGGGCGAAGGAGGGCTTCTGAGAGAAAGGGGAGAAAGCCCAAGAAAGCCGGTCTTGTCCACTTCACAGCTGCGCAGAGCCTCCAGTCGATAGCAGAGAAGAGGGTTGCCAGGAAATTCCCGAATCTCGAGGTACTAAACAGCTACTATGTAGGCGAGAGCGGAACCCACAAGTTCTACGAGGTCATTCTAGTCGACCCGGTCCATCCTGCAATAAAGAAGGACAGGAAAATTAACTGGATAGCTGGCCAGAGAAGGCGCGTATTCCGCGGCCTCACCAGCAGTGCCAGGAAATCGCGGTAAAGCCTGTTTCTAGAACTTTATTAACTGCCGAAACCAAAAGAAATATATACATACCAAATCAAATTAGAAAAATAAGGCGTCCAAGGTAGTTAACATGGGAGACGAAGATATAAAGAAAAGGCTGGAAAACCTGGAAAACCGCCTGAAAACGAACTTCTTTGAGATAGAGAAGAGACTGGTGAACCTTGAGAGCAGCCCTGGAAAAGGAGGCAACCTTTCCGAGAGGATACAGGACGTAGAGGATTTACTGCTTCTTCTCCAGCTGGAGAACATGAAGATAAGGGAAAAGATAGGCAGCACTGGGATTCCTGAAATCCATGCAGTTGAGGACAAGAGCGGTCTGGAAGAGAGGGTAAACGAGCTCGAAGAGAAGTTGTCGAATATGAAGTCAGGAGAGGTTCCCACTGACATAGAAGACAGGCTGTCTGCACTGGAAGAGAAGAGTACTACAGACATGAGCGAGAAAATCAAAGAACTGGAGGAGAAGATAAAATCCCTAGGTACAGACAGTAGTTTAAAAGACAAGGTAGAGGAACTTGAAGACAAGATAGCATCTGTAAAAGAGGCAAAGGCAAAGGGCGTACCTTCTGATTTGATAACTGATATAAAACACCTCAAGAGCAGGATGGAAAAAATTGAATCAGAACCGAGGAAAGAGCTGGACACAGAGAAGATAAGCGAGCTGGAAGAAAAGATAAGCGAACTAGAGAATCATGTTGAGAAATTATCAACGAAATCCGTATCGAGTGAAGCAGGGTCAGACAGGTCAAAAGAACTGTCCGAAAAGCTGGACAGGCTTCAGGATGAAGTAGACAGGGTAAAAGAGATAAAACCAGCAGATACGAAAGGCATGGAAGAGAAGCTAAAGGCCCTGGAAAATAAGCTGGCAGAGAAGACGGATTCACTCAAGAAGTTGCTTGACTCAAGGATAGATTCACTCAGCATAGAGGTTAAGAGCCTTGGCAAAAGCAGGGGAAATATCGACGAGGTGAAGAAATCTTTTGATTCAAAACTCAATTCACTCGAAGAGGAAATCAAGAAAACAGGCAAAGGAACAGGCTTGGAGGAACTGAAGAAAACCGTGGACAACATCAGGAAGTCCCTTGACGAGGAATTCGTCCAGAGAATGGACCTGGAGAAGAGCCTGCAGGACATCGAAAGCAGGGCCGAAAAGAGAAAAGATACAAACAGACTGGAAAAGGGAATAGAGGAAAACAGGAAAATGATAGAAGAGCTGAAGAAGTCGGATACGAGCAGACTCAAGAAAGACATAGAGGATACCAGGAAAATGGTGGAAAGCATAAAAGGGATAGACGTTTCCAGGATAGAAAAAGAGCTTCAAAGCAACCGAAAGACCATAGAGAATATGGAGCAGAAATTCGAGGCAAACACGGTCAAATACTTGTCAGAGCAGCTAGAGAACTTTGCAAAATCACTGGACAGGAAGATGCCTGAACTTATGACGAGAAACGAGTATAGGAGGGACATATCGGAGATTACCCAAAAGCTGCGCTCCATAGAATCGCCTGACATGAACCCGCTCGTATTGAGAGTCAATACTCTCGAGAGGAAGATGAACGAGATAATGGCGACAATAAAGAGCTTCTCGACACGAATTCCTGTTATAGTGGAGTAGCTGTTTTTAAGCATTTCTGTCATAGGAAAGACCATGAACTGATGAAGGCAGGCGAGGCAGCATCGCCCCTTGCGGACGAAGAGACGAGGGAATTGGCTGCTGTAATCAGGTACCAGTTTTGTAGAAGAATTAAATAAGATATAGCATTTTTATCCGTTTCCGTGCAGTTTATTCCTATGAAAATCATCGACAAAATCCGCATGATTACGAAAAAAAGGGCAATGCACTTGACACTCATTGATCCTGACCCGGATAAATTGAAAGGTTTGGAATGGAAGATAAAGAAACTGGAGAGTTTCGGAACTGATGCAATCCTCATTGGCGGTTCCACGAACGTAAGGCAAAAATCCCTCGATAATACTATACGCAAGATAAAAAAGATGACAAAACTGCCTGTTATCCTTTTTCCCGGAGATGTGAGCGGGGTTTCGGAATATGCTGACGCGATATTTTTCATGTCCTTGCTCAACTCCAGGAACCCCTACTGGATATCAGGTGCCCAGGCGCGCGGGGCAGAGCTCGTAAGAAAATCCAACATGGAAACAATAGCAATGGCATATCTCATAGTAGAACCAGGCATGAAGGCGGGCAGGGTCGGAAAAGCAGATGTGATAAAAAGGAGCGACATAAAGAAAGCAGTGGCGTATTCCTTGGCAGCGCAGTATATGGGCATGGATTTGGTCTATTTGGAAGCAGGCTCAGGAGCTGACAAGCCTGTCCCTGTAAAGATGGTAAAGGAAGTGAAAAAAGCCGTGAGCATACCGGTGATAGTGGGCGGCGGTATTCGCAAAACAAGCCAGGCAAAAAGGCTAGCAAAATACGCAGATGTCATAGTAACAGGAACCATAACAGAGGAGAACTTCGCAGCACTCGAGAAAATAATAAAGGCTGTCAAGAGCTAGATTATTTCCAGTTTTTGTAATATTTCCCCTGCCTTTTCTTTTGTTATATTTACCTCATCAAGCACGGTGTATCTTTTCCTTATTCCTTTTGCGTTTACAAGGGCTTTGACCATGATATTCTTATCAATGCCAAGCTGCTCAGCATTTGTCGGAAGCCCGAGCCTTTTCATGAAATCCCTTATTCTTTCCCAGTTCTTGCCGTGGAGGTACGTTGCTATTATGGTGCCCAGGGCTACCTGCTCGCCGTGCAAAGCGCCTGCATTTAGTAGGTCCAGCGCATGCGAGAAGTTGTGTTCACTGCCGGAGCAGGGTCTTGAAGAGCCATACAGGTTCATCGTGAACCCTGAGCATATCAGCGACCATAACAGTATTTCCAGGCCGTGATAGTCCATTTTTTTTATTTCATCTGCATGATTCATGACAGCGTCTGATGCAAGAAGGGATATATCTCCTATCAGGTTCCTGTATCTTTCCTTACCTGCCTTGTCTGCGATCTTCCAGTCTTCAACAGCTGATATGTTCGACAGAAGGTCGCCTGCTCCTGCAGCAATGAACCTGTAGGGAGCATTCTTTATCGTATTCATGTCAGCTATGATTGCTATGGGCTCGCTCGCGTCAGTAGTGACTTTCGAGCCTGAAGAAACAAGGCTCGCCTTGGAGGATATTATGCCGTCGTGGCTGAGTATAGTAGGGAATGATATCCAAGGCTTCTTCATGAGCGCTGCAGAGTATTTTGCAACGTCTATCGCTCTTCCGCCGCCAAGGCCGATGACGAAGTCGAAATGGCTTACCTTTCCCGACATCTCTTCTATATAATTTTTTTCTATCGATGCAGGCTCTACTATTTCGCAGTCAAAAGAGGAAAGTGCCTTCTTGACCTTGTTGCCGATTACTTTCTGCACGTTCCTGTCGCATATCAAGACGCACTTCTTTCCTATGTTCATCTCACTGATGAGGCTGTTTATTTTGCTCTCCACAGATGCATCAACAAGGATTTTGTAGGGCAGGTTTATAATCATATAATTTCTCTAGAAGTAAAAGAATAAAAACATCATATTGCCGAAGAGCAGGGTCAGGACCAAGGCTATTGCAAATGCAGGGATGAAGCGCACGCCTTCCTTTATAACGACGTATTTCTTCCTTTTCCTGAGGCTCTTTATCTCCTTTTCCTCAATGCCGCGCCATATCATGTCCTCGACTACATCGCCTGGCTTCAGCGCGCTCGTCTTTATCCTGCGCCTGAAGACCTTTTTCTCTATAACAGTGGCGTATCTCCAGAAGAAGATAAGCAGGATCAGCAAGGCTGACAAATATAATATATCACCTTGATATACTAAGGAAAGGAAGGCACTTACTGCTACAGCTATAGAAGAGGGCAGAACAGAGAACCTCCAATTGGTTTTAACATCTTTTACTAGATGGGAGAATACCCAGGGATACTTAAGGCCTAAAACAAGCGAGTATACAATCATGTATGCAGAGCCTGCGACAAGCAGGTTGAAGATAAATGAGGGCATGAAAAGAACGCCGTTGTATATCGGTATGAGGTAGGCTATCGCAGCCAACAACCAGGCGTCTGCGCCTCCCCAGCTGCCTTTTTTGTAGAGAAGCAGGCCGAAAGCCAGCAGGGAGGTCCCAATCACAATGGAGAAGTACAGGGGAGTGAAGTCACCTGTCACGACTCCAAAGAAAAACCAGATTGAAATACCGAATGAAACCATTATAGCGAGAAGCTCGTCAGGCACCTCTGTCGTGAGCAAGTCCCATATTGCTGCAACCAGAGAACCAGCTAAAGCAATGGTCAAAGCAACAATTTCGAACATGAAAACCACAAGCTTTTTAATAGCTAAGTATTAATAATTTAGAATATTAGATTTAAAATTAAGGTGTATGCATGCTGCCTAGACATGTTGGCATAATTCTTGACGGTAACAGAAGATTTGCAAAAGAGCTCATGAAAAGGCCTTGGGAAGGCCATAAAATAGGCCTTGGCAAGGCACGCGAGGTTCTCGAATGGGCATGTGAAAGGGGAATAACCTACATTACAGCTTACGCACTATCTCTGGAGAACCTGACAAGGAGACCTAAGCGAGAGCTGAGGATGATTCTTTCTTATTTCGAGAGTGAGCTCGACAACATGATGGAGAACAAGAGGCACGTAGTGCACAAATACAGGATAAATGTGCGTTTCATAGGCCGGGTCAACCGCCTTCCTGACAAGCTTCAGAAAAAGATGAAGAAGGTCGAGCGGATTACAAAAAAATACAAGAAGCACTTCCTCAACGTTGCTGTTGCATACGGCGGGCAGCAGGAGCTGGTGGATGCGACGAAAAAAATACTAAAGAAGGGCCTCAGGGGTGTGATAAAGCCTTCTGACATAGACGAGAGGCTGGTGAAAAAGAACCTCTACACGAACGGCCAGCCATCGCCTGACATGATTCTGAGGACAGGTGGGGAGAAACGCCTCAGCAACTTCATGCCGTTCCAGTCTGTTTACTCAGAGCTCATATTCACTGACAAGAAATGGCCAGAACTCACGAAAAGAGACTTCGACGGCGCCATAAGGGAGTTCCAGGACCGCAAGAGGCGCTTCGGCTCTTAATTCTTAAAATCTTTCATATTTAAATATGGTCTAGACCAAGCGAAGCTTAGGGCAGGGCCTGTAGTTTAGTTGGCATACTGCTAAAAAGCAGCTACAGCAAAGAATCCAGGCTTCGGGAAACCTTTTCTTTCCAAAAGAAAGGTTGAGAAAAAGCCTGAGACCTGAGTTCGAATCTCAGCAGGCCCACTCCTTAATTTTCCACCGGCGCTTTTTCTAAAAAGCCGATTACTTCTTCCTGTTTACTAGGTAGTCGGCGAAATAATCCAATACCTCTCTTAGCTTTTCAGGCATGCCTTTGCTTGTTTCTTTTGCCTTCTTCACGAGCTCGTCTGCCTTCTTCTTAGCATACTCCAAAGAGCCGTATTTCTCGAACAATTGCTTGGCAAAAATAACATCTTCTTCCGTGGTTGCGTCTGCAGGTTTGTTTAACACACCTAAAAGCTTTTTCTTCTCTTCGCATTTGTTTAGGCAGTGAACAACCAGCAGGCTTCTTTTCCCTTCCTTTATGTCGCGGCCAATCTCTTTGCGGCCTTTCGCCTTTGTCAAATCTAAGATGTCGTCAGTTATCTGAAAAGCAGGGCCTATACAATAGCCGAATTTCTTTATTTTTTCTACAATATCTTCGCCAGCGCCTGCGACCAGAGCGCCTCCTATTATCGGGACAGTCATGTAACAGGCTGTCTTGGCTGTTACCATTTCCATGTATTCCTCTTCTGTTGGTCTGTCGTTACATCTAAGATTGAGTTCCATTGCCTGGCCCTCTGCTGTTTTGACAGCTGCATTGACCATAGCATCCATAAGGGCAAAAACCGTCTCATTATCAACACCGCGTTTCTTGGAGCAGAGTATTAGTTCATAGACCTTTTCGGACATCAAATCTCCTATATTAATGCCGTGGGCAAGGCCGTACTTCACCCAGACCGCATCCCTGTTCCTTCGCACGCGGTCACCATCCTCTATGTCGTCGTGTATCAGCAGCCAGTTGTGCATGACTTCGCATGCAGCTGCAAGAGGAAGGACCTTCTTGTAATCGCCTCCGAGCGCCTCGCACGCGGCAATGGCAAGGACAGGGCGTATGCGCTTGCCTCCGGGCATTGCGTAGTAGACAGCATCATAGAGATTTTTCACGCCCTTTTGAGGGAAAACAGCCTTGATTTCATCGTCTATTAATTTACCCTTTTCCTCAAGTATTTTCTCAATTTCCATAGAATGCTCCTATTCTGATTTTTTCCTACTTAGTTTGCTCTGCATACCCCATAATGTAATGAACCCCTTTATGTCCTCTGGGTTGAAAGAATATCTTTGTCCATAGAGTGCTATATCAGGCTTTATCATAGAATATTCTGATTTTGTGCTCATTACAGCTACATTTCCTTTGAACAGCTTCATTTCAACTTCTCCAGAAACTCTTTCTTGACACGAATCAACAAAACTTTCCAGATCCTTGATAACAGGATCATAATATTGGGCATGGAAAACCAGAGATGTCCAGTAATCATCCACAAAATTTTTTACTATAATCTGATTTCTGGCCAGAACTAATTGCTCCAGTGCTTTATGTGCATTTATTACTATCTTAGCAGCAGGTATCTCAAATGCTAACCTTCCTTTAATGCCAACAGTACAGTTACCAATATATAACTCTCTGCCAATGCCGTGTCTGCCGCCAAGCTCATTCAGCTTTTTTATAGAAATCATGTGCTCAAATTTTTTATCATTAATCTTTACAGGAATACCGCTTTCAAATGTAATTGTTATATACTCAGGCTTGTCAGGTGTTTTTTCTATAGAAGAAACCCATTTATAAGCCTCTTCTGGAACAGATTTCTCTGGATTGTCAATATCTCCACCAGATATAGTTCTGCCCCATAAGCTTTCATCAATACTATACTCAGATTTTTTGTCTGATACATCAAATCCATGCCTCTTCAGATATTCTGCTTCCTGTTCTCTGGTGAATTTCGAGTCCCTGACAGGTGCTATTATTTCTATATTCGGCAACAGGGTTGCAAAAGATACATCAAACCTTATCTGGTCATTCCCAGCACCAGTGCTGCCATGAGAAACTGCATTAGCATGCTCTTTTTTTACGATATCAGCAACAGTCTCGCATATTACGTACCTGTTCATCGCAGCGCATAGCGGATACGAGTCTTCGTATAATGCATTTGTCTTAATAGCCTTTGTTATCATTTTATTGAAAAACCTTTCTGCTGATGCTATTGTATAATGTTTTGTAGCTCCTAGTTCCTTTGACCTGCTTTCTATATGTTTTAATTCATCTTCAGAGAATCCACCTAAATCAGCAGTTACAGTAATTACATCGTATCCCATTTCCTTCAGGTAAAGAACACAAAAACTAGTATCTAAACCGCCGGAAAATGCCAGTACAACCTTTTTTCTAGCCATAGTAAAAGATACCCTATAAAAAACTTAAAAGGTTTTAATTTAACCCATAATTATGGCTTTTGATAAATTTTCTAGTATATCTCAAGTACTTGAGAAAGGATATAAAATATATATTGCAACTCAACCAATGATTTTTAAAGATTTGACGATTAGTGAAAAGTTAAAACCATATGTCCAGTTCTTTGATTGTCTTCTAGAAGGAAATAGAGATTGGTATAATAGTAAAGTAACAGAACTTAATAAAAGAGTCTTTGGCCCGCAAGCAATGGCAACTGATTTATGGGTAGATCATCATTTTGGGATTGCTTGTGGGGTTACTTTGGGATTTTTAAATCCGTCGGGGGAGCCGATCTCAATGGGGAGATTTATAAAGAGATTCGAGGAAAATTCAATTCATGAGTGGACTTTATTGGTAGATCCAAAATACGAAGGAAGAGGTTTAGGAAAAGCTACAGTGGCTTTAGAATGCGAATTCTCAAAAAACAAGGAAAGGATAAGTACTACAACTCAGTTGAATAATAATGCGATCGTAATTTATCTTGGTCTTACTAACGAAGGTAATCCATTGGAATTGCTAGCGATAGGATTCCATCATACCCATCCAAATAGTATCTTGGCTATTGTTGATATCCCCAAGGATTCTAATAGCATAATACAAAAATATAACATGCCATCTATTGATGATGGGATACTAATCTCAGAAAAAATAGAATTAAAAAAAGGTGGGAGGTATCTAATTCAAGCCAATGATATAAATGCCATAAAGAGAATATCAAACGACCTAAAGAATGGTGCTGAATACAAAGTAATTGGCTGGTTCAGTCATTCGAAAGAAAGCAAAGAGCCACTGACTATGATAGAAAAAATCAAATGATAGAGTAATTCTCAGTGATTTTCCTATAAATTTCGCTCGCTCTTATTACTTGTGAAATTTCAACAAATTCATTTGCAGTATGTGCTTGCTTTGGATTACCAGGACCCAGTATAATACCGGGCTTATTTATAAATGCCAGATCAGAAGTTGCAAAAAAGCCAATAATCCCCGCTTTTTTATTGGCAAGCTTCGCAGCTTGTACGATTTTTTCTTTAATATCCGTTTCTTTTGGAAATATTCTATTGCTCATTATTTCAATATCAGATTTTATTGATTTCTTGATAAGATTAATCATATAATTATTCGGATAGGTTGATGTAGTTCTTATATCCAAGATAGATTTACATCTGTCGGGAATTATATTCTTTTCAATTCCTGCATTTATCATAGTAACCTGAATAGATGGATAACCTAGCAGATTTTTCCTCTTAAATACAAGTTTTTTAATCCTTTCAATATCATCCACTGCTTTATGTATTGCATTGATTCCCTGCAGCGATGCATGAGCAGATTTGCCCTTTGAGATCATCCTCATTCTTACTATACCCTTTTGTGCAACAGCGATGTCAAGACTTGTTGGTTCTCCGACCACTACAGAATCAAATTTAGGTATTTTTTCCATTAATTTTCTAATTCCTTTGCTCTCAAGTTCTTCTTCACAGACAGCAGAAAAAATGACCCTGCCATTAATCTTATTTTCACTTATTCTAATCATAGCATCCATCATAGCTGCCAGAGAGCCTTTTGCATCACAAGCACCAAGTCCATAGATTTTTCTGCCAATTTCCTTAGCTTTATATGGATTCATTTTCCATGACTTTGATGGTGGTACAGTGTCAAGATGGGTATTAAGCAGCAAAGTCCTTCCTTTACCAACAGAACAATAAATATTATTTCCAATTCTCTTTGGATTTAATCCATTTCTGTTCAGATAATCATAGACAAAAGCAGCTATTTCATTCTCGTTACCCGAAATACTGGGTATATTTACCAGTTTTTTAAGCAATTGCTCAGCTGACATTTCAACCATTCCCAATCAGTCTTACCAATACCGCTTTCTGTATGCGCAACCTATTTTCTGCCTGGTCAAGAACTATGGATTTTGGACCATCTAAAACCTCGTCAGTTATTTCATAAAGATGCTTTACCATGAAATAAACTAAAATGGAAAAATATTTATTCTGATAAATACGATATTTAATCATGACAAAGGCAAAGAAAGTTGAATCTACCAAACTGAATAAAGAAAACAGAGTTCCATCAGGTATACCAGGCTTGGACAAGCTGATACAAGGCGGTTTCATACCGGGTGATGTTTATCTCATAACAGGCGGTACAGGTACAGGTAAAACACTATTCTGCTGCCAGTTCCTTCTCGAGGGCCTTAAGAACAACGAGCCAGGAATATACTTCTCGCTTGAAGAGCTGCCTGAGGAGGTTGTGCACGACGCAGAAGCATTCGGCTGGGACATGAAAAAATATATAGACGAGAATAAGCTTGCTGTTGAGTACCAGGACCCGTTCGAGATGGTGGACTTAACGACAATGGTCAATGAAAAAATAAGCCAGATGGGCGCAAAGCGAGTGGTTATCGATTCCACTTCCATATTCGGCATGGTTTTCAGCAGCCCGAGTGATTTAAGGAAGCGGTTGTACGAGCTTATAAAGGCGCTTAAGAAGACAGGTGCTGTCGTTTTGATGACAGCAGAAGTCCTTGAGGACGCCAAAGGGCTTTCACGATACGGTGTCGAGGAATTCGTTGCTGACGGGATAATAGTCTTGTACTATACAGGGATAGGAGGCGAAGAAGGTAGCAACATAGAAATCAGAAAAATGCGCAGAACAAAACACGCAAGGGGTTATTATTCGCTTGAGATTGGCAAGAACGGACTTTTGGTGAAAGAGCAAAGCACATCAGCTCTTTTAAGATGATTTTTATGTACGGATTTCTTAGCAAACTCCTGATTTCAGGTAAACTGAAGTTTAATCAGGGAAAGATTGTTCTTATGGGAGAACCTATGGTGATAGTTCCGCTAGAATTCTATATTGAAGCAACGAAACAGATAATAGATAGCAATGACAGGAAAGAAATGCTAGAGTTATACTTAGATGCATGGGAAGCCGGGTTCTGCTTCATGCATGATGTCGCAGAGGTCTATAAAATGAAGAAATATGAAGAACGATACAGGATAGCCATGGATACGATTTCAATGGCAGGGTTCGGAGATTACAAGACAATGGAATTCAGGAGAGGTGAGCTTACCCATTTCAAAATAATAGAAAATATACTGGCAAAAAAATTTATACCAAGCGAAAAACCAGTTTGCCATGTCATCCGTGGTTTTAATGCAGGCGGCGGCACTATCGTCCACGAAAGGATAATGAATTGTATAGAAACAGAATGTACAGCTGTCAACAGAGACCACTGTACTCACATGAACCTTAATACAGAACTACTTAATACCAACAAAGACCAGGAAATAGTAAAAGACCAGCTTGATCTTGGATGGCTGCTGAAAAAGCAGAAAAAATTTGCCAAAGTCATTGACAAGAATATACTTGACTAAGCGAACTTAAAGAATGAAAACGTGAATATGGACAGAGCCAAGAACATGAGGATAATCCTGGCAAACGCCCATGTTTTCTCGCCCATTTCAATGGAGAATTTCTTATAACTAACCAGTTCCAGGATGACTAAAAGCATCACTATCGCAAATGACGTATAGAGGAAGAGTGCGGTCCTGATGAAATAGAGGTCAATAAGGTACATTGTGTAAAAGAGAATAGCTGTTCCGACGAATGAGACGAGAACAGAGATGTTCTTGTCATGTCTTACAGCAAATGTAAGTTTTTTGTTTATTCTGTCGCCATAAATGTCTTTCAGGTCTTTAAGCACGCTTATAAGACAGAATGAAGCAGTGAATAGAGACAAGACAATTAGAAACTCATAGGACGGGACCATGCTGTTTGTTACCAGAGCATAGCCTGCGTACATCGATGTAAATATCATGCTCACTCCCAAAACAATGTTTCCCAAGAATCCCCTATCCTTGGCACTGAAAGGCGGCAGGGAGTACGTAACGCTTACCAAAGACATGACTAATATACTTACAAAATACACAGGCGATACGGCAAAGGAGCCTAGAATAGCTATGATGTAAAGGAAGAAACTCATTCTGATTGCCGTAGATTTTGCTATAGACCCTCTTTCTAATGGTCTATATGGCATATTGATTTTATCAGGTTCTATATCATATACATCATTTAGTATGGTAGCAGCTGTATAGACTATGAATGTTGCCAAAGCACCCACCATAATGAAGAACGCAGGCGGGACAGCCTGTATAGCCAGCATAGCACCTACTATTGTTAGAAGCGCAACAATCACACCGTTCCAAGGCCTGCCTAACTCTATAAAGGCAGCCAACATCCCACCTCTCTTTAATAATATATTGGCAAAGAATCTCTCCATATGGAGATTTAATCCATAACGCGTAATATAAAGCTTTTCATAGCTGATAAACAAGCAGGAACTTAACCTACATCCTCTCGACGTAGTAGAGCCCGTAATTCTTGTCATCTACTTTTATGGAAGTTATATTAAGAAGCTCGTATTCATCGAACATATGTTTGCAGACAGAGCTCTTGTAAGGCTCTACCCAGCACCAGAAGCCGTCGTCGAAGACAACGCAATCCGTCTTCTCAAAGAGCTCTTTCATTATCTGCTCGTTCTGGCCAAACCACGTTTGAAGCGAATTAACGCCAGCAGCAAGGTACATGCTTGGCACGTGGCTGAGGATGTAGCAATCGTCGTCTAGATTATTCACATAATCCAATACGTAATCGTGATAGACGCGGGCCTGGCGCGCTTCCTCTATCTTTTCAGCAGGGGTTGCTACTGAAGGCAGATAGAATAAGAAGGAAACAAGAATGATGACAGATACAAGGATAGTTACAGCACTTTCACGCCTCGGCTCTATCCTTGTCAGAGCATATGAGCCAAAGGCTGCCAGCATAACGAAAGGCACGTAGCTGCTAAGTGCGTATCGAACATCTACGCCGTAAAGCACGCTTCCTGCGTAGAAGAATGCATACAGAACAAAGAACAAAAGGAACCATGACCCAAGCGATATAAGGAGTTTCCTGTCCCTCCTTGCCAGGTAGGCAATCCCGATAAAGGCAAGTGCTGTATAGAGGAAAGGATGCTCTATTGTTGGATAGCCTGCAATCCAGAACCAGGCATTCACAGGAGCGTTCTCAACAGCGAACTTCAGCCCGAACGTGCCTTCGCTGCTTCCCCAGGTTTCGTTAATCGAAGAGTGGTAAGCATGGACAAGATAAGGCGTTATGAGGACAAAGAACAATACCCACAGGGTGACGGATTTGTATCCAACGAATTTCTTCCACCTTTCTTTATCAAGCAACAAAACCAAAAGAAAGAATATTGGCAGCAATATTATCCCTTCTGTTCGTATTTGCACTGCGTAAGCAAGCGTGGATAACGCGAGTAAATTCATTTTCCAATTAATCGAGTTAAGACCAAGGGCGAAAAAGAAGGCAGCAAGCATTGTGAAGAAGACGAGAACAGGCTCTGTTGCTGCTGTGCCTGACCACATTATATGGATAGGTATCAGAGCGAACATAAGAGAGGCGAACAGCGCGATGCGCTCCCTGCCTGACAAAAGGTAGGTAATAAGGAAAATCAAAACAACAGACAAGCTGCTGAGAAGGGTTACGAGCGCGAATGCCACGGTCTCGCTTATTCCAAAGAAGAGATATGCTACAGCCAGCAGGAAAGGATAGCCGTTTGGCCATTTCATGAATGCATATGCGTAGCAGCTGCTGCTGTCTCCGTAGTTGCATAGCGAGCCCTGGCCGCGCAGGAGTATCTCTTTCCCCATATCCAGATAGATGTCCTCATCGAAATACACCCTGTGGGTATGCGGAGTAGCGAATGTGCGCAGGGAAAGCCCGATTATGAATACAACTGCAAGAATGAGCCAGGTCCTGTTGTTCACCTCGCTTAGGCGTTTGGTTATGTCCTTGAAATTAAGGAGAAAGAGAGCCAGAATAAGAAGGAAATTCACGAGCAGGAACACAGGCTCTATGCCCCTGAGGTTTGTTTCTATTGCAATCCTGTCGAACGAATTGGTCACATAGTAGACAAAGGCGCCTGTGAGACTCAGAACAAGCAGAAAAGGCAGTATCGAAACGATTCTCTTTATCATTTTTTCACCTTACTATCTTCATCAAGCCAGCTCAACCAGGTAGTTGCCTAATATCATGTAGTGCGTCTTTGTCCTTACCATGGTGCTTAGTGCGTCTTTAGGCGTGCATACTATAGGCTCGCCATGTATGTTGAAGCTTGTGTTCAATATAACTCCTAATCCTGTGTTTCTCTTCACGTGCCTTATGAGTTCCCAGTATTTTTCATTCTCCTTGCCTACCATCTGAGGCCTGGAAGAGCCGTCCACGTGTATGACTGATTTAACCTTGCTACGTACAGATTTCCTAGTCATGAACCCCATTGTCATGAATCTATCGGCTTTGTCATAATCTTCAAACACGGATTCTGCGTCCTCTTCTATAAGTGATGGGCAGAAGGGCTGGAACCAGTCGCGCTTCTTTACATTTATATTCAGCCTGTTCTTTATTTCCAGGGAGCTGCTAGGAGCGATTATGCTGCGGTTACCCAGGGCACGGGGCCCAAGTTCCATGCGACCCTGATACCAGAAAAGGTAATTGCCATCTGATATGTAATCACCTGCAAGCTTTGCTGCATCCTTCCTGTATTCGTATTTTAACCCGTATTTCTTCAGCTCGTTTTCTATATAGTTGTCAGAGAATTCCATGCCCAGATAGGCGTTATCAAGCTTGTAACCCCTGCTGCCTTTTAACTTATTGTCGGCAAAGAGCGCAGAGCCCACAGCCAGGCCACCGTCTCCCATGTGAGGGAAAACGAACCAGTCACTAAGGCCTGATTCCAGACGAACTATGCGGTTTGCCTTGATGTTCGACGCGACTCCGCCTGACCAGCAGATGTTCTTTATTCCTGTCTGCTCTATGGCGTTCCTGAAAAGCTCAAGCATAACCTTCTCTAAGACGCGTTGCGCCATGTATGCGAAATTCTCCTTTCTCGTGTTCCAGAGGATTTTTTCGAGCTCGGTGAACCTTTTAGTGGTCGAGTGCCTGGATTTTATTTTTAGGCCGTCAACAGAAAAGAAATCGAGCATTTTGTTCTTTTCATCCGGAACAGACGAATAATCAGCAATGCACATTGTTTTTCCCTCGTCCTCAAGCTCGCGCATGCCAAGCAGGGTCGTGACCTGCTCATACAGCATGCCTATTGAGTCGCGTCCGCTCATAGAAGAGAGACGCTCCATTTCTCCGTTGTTAAATATGTTCACAGTTCCTGATAACCCGTCGCCGACTCCGTCCAGTGTTATACAAAGCGCCTTACTAAAGCCTGAGCATAAGGCAGCAGAAGCAGCATGCGCGTCGTGGTGGTCCACGACATGTAGCCTGTAATTACTAAAGCCACACTTACCAAGTTTTTTCCTCAGCTGGCGTTTTGTTATCTTACCCAATAACTTTCTCGGCTTTGCCTCAGCCATTCTATATTTCAATAATCTCCTTCTTTTCTCGAATCTCGGCTTTGTTATCATTCGCCTTCGAAAGTTGTAGAAATTCCTGTCCAGAGATGGGAAAGAGCGGGCCAGAACCCTTGTCAGCTGCGATGAGCAGCAGGCAATATCCTCGATATCACCTGGCTTTGCTTTCATGTATTCCAGACACGCGCTAATCGAGTTCACAGGAAATCTTATGTCAAGCTTCTTCCTCGTCAGGCGTTCTTCATTTACAGCTACCCTTATTTTCCCGTCTTCAACTATGCACGCACCTGCATCGTGGCCATCCCACACGCCGAGAATCATACAAATCCTGAAACTATTTCTTGATAATGAATAAAAAGATTAGTTATATTTTCCACCACTTGCTCAGGATCATCTGGTGCGCTTCGCAGGGAGTCCAGCATTGCGGGCATAAGCCTTTTTTTATGTCTTCTCTGGTTTTCTTCGCATCTTCTGAGCCGAGCATCTTCTTTATATCGTATCTAGCCTGCCGCAGGCTGCCAAGCTTTTTGTTGAACATCGAGCATGGATAGACATTGCCGTAAGGGTCGATGAAGCAGGACAGGTTGAATATGTTGCATTTCACAGGCATTCTTCCTGTTTCCAGATACTTCTTCGCAAGCTCAAGGTATTTCTTCTCCACAGAGTTTATCAGTCCGCTACCTTTCCTTATTTTTAATATTCTTCCCACCTCTCGCAAAGCGTTTTCTTTGTAATCCGCCGGGATATTTGCAGAGGCGTTGTTATAATAGGTATCAGAGACTTGGAAAAGGTTTATGTGGAAGTCGTTGGCAGTTACAGGCAGAAGATTCCTCATCTCGCTGAGCGTGTCGAAAAACAGGTCCGCGTTTTGCGGAGATATTGTGTAGCCGAAGAACACCTTAAAGTTCTTGTGGTTCTCCAGAGTTTTCAATTTCTTGTAAGTTTCCACAGCCCTTTGCCAGGAGCCTTTCACGTTCCTTATCTTGTTATGTACATTCCTTGGCCCATCTAGGCTCACAGTTATGACATAGCGGCCTTTGAAGAAGCTCAAAACCTCCTCTACTTGCTTGCATACAATGTCAGGAAGCATCCCGTTCGTAGGCGTTGACAAAAGGCATATGTTCATGTGCTTGTTAAGGACCTTTACAATATCCGCGTAGTCGTTTCTTAGGAAGGGCTCGCCGCCTGTTAGTCTTACCCAAGGAAAATCAGCCTTTTTTGCGAACTTCTCTATTTCCTTTTTCGTCAGCTCCTTCTTCAGCTTCTTCTTCCATATGTTGCACGTGGTGCAGCGAGAGTTGCATTTGTAGGTTATCGCGAAATTCAGCTCAAACGGGCTGGAGAAACCGAAGCTTGTTTTCATTATTCTCTTTGCAAGCGAGAGGCACGGCATCATTGGAATACCTCCCTGGCTATGGTTTTCAGTATTATCCAGCCGTCCCTGAATGTCCTGAGGTTGCCTGAACCATGTGCACGATTCTTCTCGAAGCTGGGCACTTCCAGCACGCGTAATCTGTTTTTGGCAGCTTTTATGGCTATTTCGGTCTCTATGCCGAATCCGTTCGATTTCAGGCCCAGCTTTTTTATGCAGCCCTTGCGCAGGGAGCGGTAGCCGTAGCACAGGTCTGAATAATTCATGCCCCATAGCAGATTCACCAAGAACACGAAGAACTTGTTGCCAGCTCTCCTGTACCAGGGCATGTCTTCTGTGCCGCCGCCTTGTATGAATCTAGAGCCCATGCATATGTCGAAGCCACATTCGATGCCCTCGACGAGAAGGCCGATTTCTTTCGCTATGTTCGAGCAGTCAGCATCCATTGTTATTACTATATCGCCCTTGGCTGCTGTCATGCCCTTCCTTATTGCAGAGCCCTTGCCCTTGCTGTCGAAAATGACCTTTGCTTTGAATTTCTTCGCTATTTTTACCGTGTCATCGTTCGAGTACTTGTCAACCACGATAATCTCGTGAGGCTGTTTGAAGTAGGTCTTTAGGTCCCTCATCACTACTGGCAGGTTCTTTTCCTCGTTCTTAGTTGGTATAACGACCGATATCATGCCTACACCTTGCTCAATTACTATTTTTATATAAGAATGTAATTATTATAATTATGTTCTTTACTGAAAGCATAAAAACAATGCTGCTAAGGGATGATGGTTTCAGGCGAGTCAGGCCTTTAAGAACTCACACAATTATTTTCTACTTCAGCCTGATCGCTTTTTTTCGCAGCTGCCTTGAAATTACTATTCTCCAGTTCTTTGACAAGCTCTTGGCTAATTTTTATTATGATAATTTTATCAACTTCTTCATCATGCAGTTCACATTCTTGATATTTGCATGGATATTTATTTCCCGTATTTTCTATTACCTTTCCAAACACTCCGGAAAGCCTAAGGACATGGGATTTTTTGAGAACATAAGCTCCAGAATGCTTTTTGCGTATGTTTTTGTACCCCTGCTCTTTATGGTCAGGATTGATATACTTCCTGTTTTTCTTAAGAATTTCTACGGACTTCTTTATCCTTATCTGACCGTCTACGGCGCAACTTATTACATCCTTCCTGCAATAATATTCCTTCTTTCATACAAGCTTTTCAGGAGCATTGCTTTCACAGGAGTAAAAGCAATCTATTTATCTTTTCTCGCGTCTCTATCGGTAGTAATTCTTCTGATATTCGGGAATTACGTGACATTTCCTTTGCGTTCCGACCCGTTATTTTCCAGCTATTTCCTTACAAGGTTTGATTTAAACACCTTTACGCATGTATTGGCGACATTCGTGCTACTGCTGCCGTACTACAGGGTAAAAAAGCTAAAGGATACTATAAGAAATTCGAATTTCTTCCCCATGCTAAATTACATTCTTATAGGAGTTTTGGGTTCAGTTCTGTATAATATCCCGACTGACTATTTCCTTTTTAAAATAGCTTTCTTGGTCCTTTCTGTTTCTTTCTGCTGGATTTATACCAAGGAAATAAATGTTTATTTTGACAGGAGAGAGAGCAAATACAAGCTCCATAACGGTATATTCTTTGCACTTCTTTCGCTTATTTTTGCCAGCATGATAAACAATATGGCCCTTGCTCTAATAGGTTTTTGCGTCGTCATCTCCTGGTTGTATTCTTCACGACCTTTCAGATTAAGGGACAAACTATACGCCACTTCCATATTAGGCCTTGGCGAGGCTTTCGTATTCCTTG
>CAYVZO010000008.1:0-8755 GCA_964456345.1 uncultured archaeon
GCCCTACTTCTTCACAAGCTTCAATAAATCCGCGCGTGTTATAATGCCTTTTATTTTCCCGTTGTCAGTTACGAGCACTGCATAGTTGTGGTCCAGAAGATGAGTCACCACGTCTAATGGAGTATTGATACCTACCAAGGGCGGTGCGTCCTCCATTATTTCTTTTACCAACTTCGGGTTTTCCGATACAGACTGTGAAATTCCGTGCTCGCTTACAAGCCCAACAACTATGGAATCATCAACAACAGGAAGCTGAGATATATTGTATTTTTTCATTATTTCCGCAGCCTTTATCACGCTTTTGCTGCTGCTGATAGAGATTATGTTCTTCCTCATGATGTTCTTTGCAGCCAGCTCCTCGGGCTTCTTTATTTTTTCTAGGGAGCCAAATATTTTCTCGACTTTCGAGTAAGCAGGATCTACGCGGCCAGACTCGATTCGCGCGATCAGGGACTGCGACACGCCTGATAGTTCGGCCAGCCTACTTTGAGTAATGCCCAGGCTCCTTCTTAGCGATTTTATCTCACTCAATTTATTCATATCGGTCATCTTTTATGCTAATGTGCATATTATTTGGACTAAAATATTTAAATATGAATAAATATATATATGGTTAGGTAGTTTTATGGTACCAAAAAGATTTTTCTTCACCTCAGAGAGCGTGACAGAGGGACATCCTGACAAGATTTGCGACCAGATTAGCGACGGCATACTGGATGAGCTGATAAAACAGGACCCAGACAGCAGGTGCGCTGTTGAATGCCTTACAACAACGGGCACAATCCATGTTGCAGGAGAGGTCACAACCAAGGGTTATGCAGACATACAATCAATTGTTAGGTCAATCCTGAAGGACATTGGTTATACCAATCCTGAGTTTGGAATAGACTGCGAAGACGCTGGTGTATGGATAGCGGTGCACGGCCAATCCCCAGACATTTCGCAGGGCGTTACAGAAAGCGGTGAAAAAGAACAGGGAGCAGGAGACCAGGGAATGATGTTCGGCTTTGCAACAAACGAGACGCCTGAACTGATGCCGCTGCCGATAATGCTGGCCCACAAATTAACGATGAGGTTGGCAGAGATAAGAAAAAACAAAGAGGTCAAGGACCTGGGCCCTGACGGGAAATCGCAGGTTACTGTAGAATACGAAGAAGGAAAAGCAAAGCGCATAGAAGCAGTTGTAATTGCGCAACAGCATGTTGACAGTACATCAGAACAGCAGCTAAAGAACGAAATCATGGAAAAGGTAATAAAGCCTGTATGCAAGGACTATTTAGACGAGAAGACGAAGATACACATAAACGCAACCGGCAAATTCGTTATCGGCGGCCCTGAAGGCGATACAGGCTTAACCGGAAGAAAGATAATAGTGGATACGTACGGCGGAATGGGCAGGCACGGCGGCGGTTGTTTCTCCGGCAAAGACCCCTCAAAGGTAGACAGGTCAGCAGCTTATGCTGCACGTTATATAGCAAAGAACATTGTTGCATCAGGTCTAGCTGATAAATGTGAAATCCAGATATCCTATGCCATAGGGGTGGCTGAGCCGACCGGGATATTTATAGATACATTCGGTACAAATAAGAGGCCGGAAGAGGAAATAGTCGAATTAATAAAAAAGCATTTCCCGCTCAAACCGAAGGATATTATAGAAAAACTGGATTTGAAAAGGCCTATATACAGGAAAACAGCAGCTTACGGGCATTTTGGCAGAAACGACCCAGACTTTACCTGGGAAAAAACAGACAAGGCTTCTATACTGAAAAAAGAAGCAGGATTATAAAGAATTAACAGGTCACTACATCCTGTGCAGTCCCAGGAGAAGTTACTTTTGCTTCCTGACCGGATGAACAGACCGCTTGCGTACAGGTTGCACTACCCTGAGGTGCTATGCTCCCTGTCCAGCTACACGATATGGCAGATCCGTCTATATAGACACTTATCTCGTTTACAGGGATGTTCGCAGAACCAGTGTTCCTTACTGTAACGCCACCTGTGCCAGCGTTGTCTATCCTTACGGTTTTCTTTATTTTCTCGACTTCGGATATAGTCGCGTTTTCTGTGGCACTGCCTGCTATTTCCACGAATCTTGTGAACCATACGAAGGCAAAGCCCACCATCGATATTGTTATAAGTAACAGCAGAATTATAGCTATTACCGGCGTAATACCTTTCATACCATCACTTAATTATTTATTACCTAGGTTATATAAATACTTTTCAGCCAGTTTACATTTCTTCTATGGTTGAAGTATCCCCAACAGGTAGGCCCATTTCGCGGGCTTTCAGAACCCTTCGGGCGATTTTCCCTGATCTGGTCTTCGGCAGGGTCTTCACGAATTCTATCTCCCGTGGATATGCATGTCCTGCAAACTTCTTCTTTACGTGGTTCTTGATTTTCTCTCCAAGGGCTTTTGAAGGTTTGTGGCCTTTCGAGAGGATTACAAAGGCTTTTATTATTTCTCCCCTGAGCAGGTCCGGCTTGCCTATCACACCAGCCTCGACAACAGCAGGGTGCTCGATTAGGGCAGACTCCACTTCGAAAGGGCCTACCCTCTCGCCTGCTGTTTTTATAACATCGTCAGAGCGGCCGATAAACCAGAAATAACCGTCCTTGTCTACGTATGCACGGTCGCCTGAAATATACCACCCATTTACAAAATATTGGTTGTATTTTTTCCTTCGTTTCCAAATAGCCCTCATCATTGAAGGCCATCCAGGTCTTATTGCAAGGTTGCCTTCTTTGTATGTTCCTAGGCTCCTGCCTTTGTCATCGACAATCCCTGCTTTTATGCCTGGCACAGGCTTTCCCATGGAACCCGGTTTTATTGGCATGCATGGATAGTTGCCAATCAATATACCGCCTGTTTCAGTCTGCCACCACGTATCATGGAACGGAAGACCGAACACCTTCTGCGCCCAGTATATTGGTTCAGGATTCAGCGGCTCGCCTACGCTGCAAATGTGCCGCAGGGAAGACAAATTGTATTTTTTTGGTATTTTGTTCCCAGCAGCCATGAGCATCCTTGCTGCAGTCGGTGCTGTATACCATACACTCACTTTGTACTTTTCTATTATCGAGTACCATTTTGCAGGATCGAAACGCCCTTCGTATACAACACTCGAGCAGAGATTAGACCACGAGCCGAGGATCTCGTAGGCGATTCCCGTGATCCATCCAGGGTCAGCAGTACACCAGTATATGTCGTTCGGATGGATGTCAAGGACCCATTTCGCAGTCATGTGCTCGTGAAGTATTGCCTTGTGAGAATGGACTACGCCCTTCGGTTTTCCAGTCGTGCCTGACGTATACAACATGAATGCATAGTCATTAGGATTCATCATGGCTACGGAGAATTTTTCGTCTGCTTCCCTCATCCTTTCCTTGTAGCTTATGTTCTTGCCTTTGCTTCTTTCTGTGTCAACAAGTATATATTTTAGCTTTAGCTTGGTCTTTTCCAGCCTCTTCTTCATCTCAGAGTTCGTTATTACAATCTTTGCCCCGCTGTCTTTCAGCCTGTCCTTCAGTGCAGTAGGTCCGAAAGCAGCGAACAAAGTGCCTGCTATCGCGCCGACCTTGAGTATACCCAGGAAGCTTACGTACAGTTCCGGGACCCTGGGCAGGAAGATAAATATCCTGTCACCTTTCTTGACTCCCAGCGATTTCAAAACGTTTGCAAATTTGTCAGTAAGTATTTTCATCTCAAGGAATGTGAATTTCTTGCTTTCGTTAACACCTTCCCAATAAAGAGCCACCTTGTTCTTGTTGTTCTTGATATGCCTGTCAATCGCATTGTAGGCAGCGTTTGTTTTTCTGCCGAACCACTCTATTTCTTTTGCGGCATTCTTATAGGAAAAATTTCTGTAAGTCTTGTCGTAATCAGCCATGTTCGGCTTTACTTTGAAAGATTTTTTCGAAATTAATTTTTTTCTCATAATGTCAATCTATTACTCTTCTATTTAATAAAGATTATCGTGAACCGATAAGAAAAAAACACAAAAAGTATTTAAATAGGTCCAGCACTAATATTAATTTAAATGGTGAATTAAAATGGCAAAGAAAAAGAAGAAAAAGAAATAGTTAAGAAATAATTTTTCTTTTTATTTTTATTTTATCTGCCATATCTTTTTTGCTCTTTCCTGCAATTTCTTTATCTCATCTTCACTCAGCTTTATGTCAAGCATTTCCGTATACCTTTCCACAGGTTCAAGTTTCGTGAGCTTCTTTGTAAACGAGAGCTTCCCATCTTTTTCGTAGAGGGGCCATATGCCTGTTTCTACAGCCATTCTCGCAACCTCTATTGTATTGGAAGGGTCGAACCTCATGAGTTCGGGAGAGGGGGCAAAGAGTTCTACGAATTTCAGCCCTTTCTTTTCCACAGCCTTCCTGAGCTTTTTTATATAATCTTCTATCTCAGATATAGATGCAGTGCAAGAATATGAAGACGGTACGTTTTTTGCGATGTCGTTGAGCATGATGCTCTTGCCGGAACGCCCCTGGTCCTTATAGCAGATGTAAATGACGTTGCGTCTTTTCAGGGTCAGGAAAGACTGCAGGCACCTGCGCGTACTGCACTCGTCCGCGTATACCATGACAGGATACTTCTCTGACACAGCCGCAGCTGCTGCAACAGGGTTATCCACACACAGGAAAGGAACGTTTATTGATTTGTAAACAAGTGTCATGTACCCCGGTGAGGTCACGACGACGCATTCGCCAATAGACTGCAGAGCGAGCTTGAGACCCAACAGAGCTCCGCACCCCGGTGCAAGCGAATTGCTCCCTATTGGCGAGGGTTTCTCTGCAATTTCCTTTATCAGAGGGTTTACCTCTACCTTTACCTCTTCTATGGTAATTTCCTCTTCCATTATCCCACCAGCTTTTCCATAACTTGCCTGTATTTTTCAGACAGCTCTTCCAGGCTTTTCTTCAAGTCATTCTCCTGTCCCTCTACGAAATACCAGGTTGAATATTCGCCAAATTTCCTCTTGAGTACGTGCCTTCTTATTTTCATGCCCCTTCTGCTTGCAGTAAGGAACAGTTCGTTGTGCTTCGGGAACTTGTCCTTTATGTCTATTACTGCGGTCGGGCCATTCCTTCGCAGGAATTTCTCGAAATCCTTCAGGTTGCCTGGAGCAGGTTTCCTCAAACCTCTTATCCAGTGGTATACGCACGAATAGGAAATGCCCAGTTTAGAAGCTATTTCCTTTGGTGCAAGCCCTTGCTTTCCGAGGTCCATCGCTTTGCTGTAATTGTCAGAATAGAATTCCCTGCCGCGTCTCATAGCCACACCCTTTCTTCTTTATCCCCTTTTTTCAGCCGTTCGAATATCTGTTCGAAGTCTTTCTCGTTCATCTGGCCGTAAGAAATATAATCAGAGCAGAACCCGCTGTAGTTCTTCCTAAGCTCGGTATACAATATGCCCGAGGAGCCGAGGGAGATATCGTCTATTACTGCAACTTTCTTGGCATCCAGTTTTACGTCAGGCCAAGGCCTGGCTATTCTTATCCTCAGCACGCCTACTTTCTCGCCCTGTTCCCTGAGCCTGTTGACGACTGCCTTGCATGTCATGGAGTTGCTGCCGTACACGACAAATACGAATTCAGCATCCTCTGTCATGTATTCCTCCAGGCAGCTGAAAGGTCTCCTGAATTTTTTTGACCATGTTTCGCCGAGCTTTTCTATCAGGTTCTTCGCGTTTTCCATGGCTTTCTGCATCTGCACCATAAAATCACTGTCACAGTCATACACGCCGAACGAAAGCGGGTGCTTGATGTCGATCTTGTTATGAAGCTTAAGTTTCGGGAGGAATTTGTCCACAGATTGTTCAGTGAAGAGCGAGACGTTCTCCCTGAGCCTTGGCAGATCCATGTTTATTGATGCCGGGAGCATCACCTTGTTATCTTCACATAACCTGTACGCCTGTATCACGCTGTCTAGGATTTCCTGGTTGGATTCAGGCAGGAACAAAATTGTGCCGGAGTCGCGGAGGGATAAGATATTATTGAACGAGGCTGACACTACAGGAAGCCTCATGAAAGACAGCAAAGAAGCATCAGATATTTCTGTAAGGAAGGTCCTTTTCTCCAGCAGTTCACTAGCGACGGCGTAAGAGACAGCTGAAGACGGCGACTCAGCGTCAAATACCTCACAGGGGAAATCTATCTTTGCAATATTATTACAGCTCATCGGGTTGTTCACAATTACCTCTGCACGCGCAAGCTTCAGCGCATAGGAAACAGCGCCTGTTCCGCTGATAAGGTCGCTTTTCATTCTTCCTTCTCCTCGCTTATGGCTCCATGGGGACATTCCCTGAGGCATATCAGGCATCCCTTACAGAGATTGTAGTCTATCCCAGGATTTTCGCCCCCTTTTATAGCACCTTCAGGGCACATGACTACACAGAGCATACATCCCTCGCACTTCTTCGTGTCTATCCTCGGCTTGAAATTTCTTTTCGCTTTCCCCGGTTCCTCACCTGAGAAAACAGGCATTTTCTTGGCATCGTATTTCACTTCATCCTCTTTTAGCATCAAATCACCCGTGCTTCACGTTCTTGTATCCTTCTTCCAACGCAGCAAACATATCCCTGTTGGTATCGAATTCTTCCTCCGCAGCTTTTTTCACCTTGACAAGGGACAATTTTCCTATTTTGGCGAGCGCACCTATCATAACGATACTCACGTTCTTCTTTATATTGCTCGTGTCTATGTGATAACTCTTTATTTTCCGCTTCTTCAACGAAGCGTTGTCAATCTTCTTTGCTGAATTGAATATAACAGAGCCTGAATCGTTCAGGCTCTTCAGCACAGCGCTGTCAGAAACGTCTATCATTAGCAGTATGTCGTAATTAGGCACCTGCTTGGATATTATAGGGCTCTTGTCGGATTTCACGACACCGAGCTCATGGATGCCGTCTTTCTTCACGAACTCCTGGACGCTGAATTTTGACAGAAAAAGACACCGCCCAAGCAGCTTAGTTGCTTGGTCAACACCCTGGTCAGCCCTGCCGCTTATCCCAAAGGTAATCATAATTACACCGTTCTCTATTAACTATGGCGGATTAACTTTAAAAGAATCAAAGTTCCACAGGTTCTTCCTCTTCTTCTGACTCAACGCTAGAAGGGGCAATATGCTTTATGATCACTATGTCGCCGATTGACTGGACCATGGAATACGGCACTATCACACCCTTTTTGTCGCCTACTATGGACGAAAGGAAGGTGCCTTTCACGGTGTCAATCACGATAGATTTCAGCCTGAACTTTTCGAGGTCGAGGTCGATATCCGTTACTCTTCCACAATAGACCCCCTTGTCTGTAAAGATATCCTTTTTGGTCAAATCAGAAAAACTCTTGACATTTACCGGCATTATGTTCCCTCCACGACGATATATTAAGCTTATTTATCTATCAAAACATTTAAAACTGTCGCTTAAAATATTTACTGCCTATATTCATGAGTATATGTAGTATGGTCTAGACTAATTGCAAGAGCAATTAGGATAGCTGGGATGGCCGAGAGGTCCAAGGCGCAGGTTTGCTAAAGCCTTTTTTTAAAGAAAGCACACCCGGAAAGAAAAAAGAGGCTGAAAATAACCTGTTCCCGAAAGGGAGCGTGAGTTCGAATCTCACTCCCAGCGCTGGGCTGGTAGTCTAGAACCAATCCCTTTCTTGTAAGAAAGGTTTTGGTGAACCCCGAAGAACAAATGGCGTCTTGGGGCACTAGAATTGGTTATCTGCAAAGACCAAGGGCTTTTGGGGTATTGGCCGCAGAATGCAGCCACATATGACGCCACGCTTACAACGTGGAGGCCGGCAGTTCGATTCTGCCCCAGCCCATAAGCCTTTTTCTGAAAAGTCTTGGAAAGACGGAGCTTACGCTTCCACGATACGAATGTGGTCAAGTTCAAGAGAAAGACAGGCTTCTTCTGAGAAAGCATTTAAAACGTTTGTCCTATCTTTATATTTACGCTCCTGTAGTCTAGTGACCTTTTCTTGAGAAGAAAGGCCCAACCAAAAGAATCAGGAAAATGTCGGACATTCCGGTCAAGGATATCGGCCTTTCGAGCCGAGGACCCGGGTTCGAATCCCGGCAGGAGCATTCAGGACTATACAAAACCGAGGACCATTGCCAATCCCAGACCAAGCAGGATAAGACCTGCTAGCCAGTGTAGATTCTTGATATTCTTTTCTCTCCAGCCGCTTATATTCTCGACAGCCATGAACCCGAAATACGTTACCAATGTTATCACGAGCATGGGTGATATGAATATCATCATATACAAAACCAGGTATGGGATTGCAGCAGCCAGGCTTATGGTTGAGAGCAACCCGCCTGCAACGAAATAAGGACCTGCAGTGCACGGGGTGAGGAAAAAGCTGACAACAAGGCCTACGACAAAGGCCCCTTTAACAGAAACCGTGTCTTGTATCATACTCTTCATCTTGGGCCTCCACCTTTGCGGAACTTCCATAAGGAAACCGCGACCATACCAGATAGCATCTTTTATATTAAGCAGGCCGAGTATTATCGCTAATATGCCCAGTAATTTATAGAACCAGACGCTACCCAGTCCGCTTGCTCCAGACAAGAAATCGAAACCAATTATTATCAACACACCGAATATGAAATATATGGTAAATATGGCTGAGCTGAACGCCAGACCAGCTTTTAACGCTTTCTTCCTCTCGTTCGGGAACCTCGTTAGGATTGCGGTCATAAGAATTACGAGAACAGCCAACTCGCATG
>CAYVZO010000008.1:8765-20959 GCA_964456345.1 uncultured archaeon
TTCACTGCATCGACTGCAGCCAGCCCAAGAAGGTAAGGAAGCGAAACATCTTCTTTATTGCCTGGCTCAGGGCATTCACAGCCCCCTTTGTCAACGCACTTTTGTATTTCTGCTTCTATGCTATTTATTATGGGGCTGTCTCCCAGAAAATAATTCTTATCTATAAAAAGTATCGGGACAAAGCCTTGATCTTTCCCTGGAACACTATAAGTTTTATATAATCCACGTATCAATTCAATCTCGTCCAAAATCTTTATTCTATGCACCTCTATATCATATCTTGATTCCATTTTCTGGATATATGAATCAGCTAAAGCACAATGGGGGCAGCCATCTTCATAAAAGAAATATATACAGACCTCGTTGTCCGCAAAAGCAAATGGGGCAATTAATAGTACAATTAATGAGATAAGCACGCTTACCCTCAAGAATATCACCTTATAAATTTCACGCTGTACAGTTTCAAGATGTTACCCAAGTTCTCGATTTTGAACAGATGCGCCTTGCAATTGCAGTCAGAGCAGCCGAACCCATATATCGGAACTCCAATTCTTTCCAGCTTGTTTGCAACCTTGCACTCTTCAATCTTCCCGGTTTCTTTATAATAAACCTTCAAAACCCCTGCATATTTATTGGCAAGTAAATAATCAATATGCCAGAATTTTTTCTTTTTTCTTGCCAAATGCCTTGCAACCCTCTTCTCTAGGTTATTCATGGCTGAGCCGACATAAATATATTTCCCTTTGCTGAGCTCCAATAATCCAAGTCTGCCTGCCTGGATTTTGCAGTTTCTTGACAGTTCTATGATAAGGCAATAAATCCCCTTCATTATAAAATCGCTCATTCTGGAGGAATGTTCTTGTCAATCCAGGACCTGACCATCGGCTCCGGTATGGCGCCGACAAATTCATCCACAATCTTGCCATTTCTGAAGAGCTTTACAGAGGGTATGCTCATGACACCATAATTTATTGCTGTTGATCGAGCACTGTCAACGTTGGCCTTTGCCAGGATAAATTTGCCTTCGTACTCATTTGCAAGCTTTTCAAGGACAGGGCCCAGAACCAAACAGGGCGGGCATCTCTGCGACCAGAAATCCACGATAACAGGCACGTCAGAAGACTGCTGTATCACCCTTTCCTGGAAATCGCCATCATTTACATCTATAACACTCTGCATTTCACCACCATCCATTTTTTTCATCAGTTTCTTCATCTTTTCCATTTTAATTCTTTCTTCTTCAGTCATGCTCACACCTGAACAACATTCATGAGGTTTTTCCAATCCTCCCTCAACCCCTCCTTCATATCCGGATTATATAAAGCAGAAGCTGGATGATACATTGGAATAATTTTGGTCTGCAACAAATTACTGATACGAAAGACACTACCATGGACATCTCCCATACTATGAGGTTCAAGCCCATATTTCTGGAAGATATACGTTGTTGATATATTCCCCAGTGTAATAATAATATCCGGCTTAATTATTTCAATCTGTCTATCCAGATAAGAAGAGCATGCCTCGATCTCTTCCTTAGTAGGATTATTATCTGGAAGATAGCACTTTATAACATTTGTGATATAAATATCCTCCCTCTTCAGGCCAGCTAGCTCAAGCAATTCATCCAAAAACTTTCCCGCAGCACCAACAAAAGGCCTTCCCTGCAAGTTTTCATTGTAACCAGGACCCAATCCAACTAGCATAAACTTAGCATTAATATTACCTTCACCAATAACTGGAAATTTCCTCGTTTTATGCAAAGGACATTTTGAACATATTTTTACCTTTTTATCAATCCCCTCCAACTTCTCTCTCTTTCCTCCCTTACTCATTCCAAAGACCTCACTTTAATCAGAACGATACCATACGACAAAAAGTCAATAGATTTTATTGTTGTCTTCCAGCACCACGACCCAAACCTCTTCCTGGCATACCGCTACCTATAGGCCCCGGGGTAATTATTTCCTGAAGCCTTCCGTCAATATAGGCCTGTATATTCTCCCTAATAGTTCCATTGATACCCATAAAAACCTTTATTCCAAGTTGCTGGAAAACTTGAAAAGCCCTTGGTCCTGCTGCGCCTGATATTACAATATTTACTCCTTCGTTTCCCATAAGCTGTGCAGTTGTTATTCCTGCTCCTCCCATCTGCATAGCTGCCTGGTTTTGTATAGTTTTACTCTCCTTTATTTTCTTTTCCTCGACATCTGCTATAACAAAATACTGGCACCTACCAAATATAGGACTCATCTGACTATCAAGTCCCTTATCTTCTATCGAACTTACAGCAATCCTCAAATCAATCACCTAATCCCATTTTATTAAGAATATCTAAGAAAGCTTTTTTATAAGTTTCATCATACACCACTACTGGTATTAGATTAACCATTGCCTCTACAAAATTCTTGTCATAAGGAAGCTTGCCCAATACGGGTATATCATTCTCCATTGCAAAAGTTTCTATTTTTTCTGTCAAGCCCTTGTTAAGATTATATTTATTGATCACAATGCCATGCGGAATATCGAAATGATTTACAACATCAAACGCCCTTTTCAAATCACTCAGACCTGAAGGCGTCGGTTCTGTTATCCCTATGACATAATCGCTTCCTCTGATAGATGCTATCACAGGGCAGCCAATTCCCGCTGATGCATCCAAAACGATAAAATCAGCCTTAATATTCTCTGCTTTTTCTCTTGCCCTTTTCTTGACAGCCTCAACTACATTCCCGGAGCCGGATTCGCCCATATCCAGCTGACCTGAAACAAGAGGAAAACCATAATTAGTCTCAGCCTCTCCCACAACCGCATTCTTGACCCTCTTTAGTTCAATCCCCTCTGGACAAAGTAGCTGGCACGCCCCGCACCCCTCACATAAAAATTTATTTATTTCAGGCAGTTGTTTTCTTTCATTCCAGGAAATCGCAGAAAAAGTGCAGATATCAGCAATTTCCCTGCACCTCCCTGCCTTCTCGTTTACAAAAGCCTTGTAATTCGTAGATATCTTTTCCCTGTTCTTCAATTCAGCATTAAACAGTAGCGCAAGGTTAGATGCATCAACATCACAGTCAGTAGCCACTACACCCTTCTTCATCTCCCTGAACAGCAAAACAGCTAATGACGCAGCAAGGCTGCTCTTTCCAACTCCCCCCTTCCCAGACAATATTGTTATCGTTTTCATTTTCAAAACACCTTGTAAACTTCTGTTTTCGAAAGACACCTCTTTGGCATTAATTCCATTTTGAAAACACATGTCATAATTAACCACTTAACGACCCTACAATCTTTTTAATAGCTGGATGAACAATCGGCTTCCCAGACGAATAGCTTTTTTCTACGTCTTTACTGTAAGGAATATCAACAAGGATATCTGTACCATGTTTTTTCGCAACATTCTCTATAATAGACCTATCAGCGATATCAGACCTGTTCAGGATGATATGTGATTCGACTTTCAGCTCCTTCATCAGCTCCAGAATCAAATTCAAATCATGAGCTCCAAGGGGCGTTGGCTCTGTAACCGCAAAGCCTTTTTCACATCCGAGCAATGCCGCGATCACAGGGCAGTGAGTTCCAGCTGCAGTATCGATTATTATGAAATCATAATCCTTTTCCATCACCTTTACATAATCCTTAATAGAATTTACAACCAAACTCGATTCTTCTATCCCAGCCCTCATTCTGCCTGATATCAAATCAATATTTTCCCTGTTCCCAGCCAAAATCTCTCCTATCTTTTGCTTCCTTTCATTTATGGCATTAACAGGACAGGCAATCTTACATGCCTTGCATCCCGTACACTGCTCAGGAATAATAATAGGATATCTCCCCTTTACAAATACAATAGCATGCCCCCTGCAAACCTGTGCACACTTCCCACATTTTATGCACTTATCAGAATCAACAGATGGAATCATATTTTCAACATCTTTGACTTTTTTTGTTTTTATCCCCAGAATCAAATCATCATTAGGGCAGTCAACATCAAGATCCATTAAAAGAATTTTACCACCCTTAAACTTTCTGGAAAGCTCGTAAGCCATGGCAGTAGCTACAGTCGACTTACCTGTGCCCCCTTTTCCGCCTGTTATAGCAACTTTCATATTTATACCCGTTATAACTTGAGTATCTTTCCAACACCATTTGCAATATACCAATCTTTATATTCTTCTTTGAATAATTCCCTTGTTCTATCACCAGAACAATGACACGGAGCAGCTTTTTTCACATCAAGTTTTCTAAAACTGTCTATAATGTCTTTGAGAGCAGAATCATTTTCTCCAGATAGATGAAACCCACCAAGAACCAAGTATATTTCTTTATTTGTCAACTCCTTCACTTTTTGCACAATATTACTGATACCAGGATGTGCACAACCAGTTATAACAACCAAACCCTTTTCAGTATTAATCATCAAGGATTGCTCCTTTATCCAAGTCCCTAATTCACCAGTTGTGCTTAACCCATCTGAGATTTTCATAGGACCATCAATTTCAACAAAGCCTGCTCCGTAATATTTTATATCTTCTTTGAAGCTAGAAGAAAATGATTTTGGTAAATATACAACAACATCAGAATTCCTCTCCAATATTCCAGTTAATCCACTAGTATGGTCCCCATGCATATGAGATAATACGACTTTATTTATCCCTTTTGGATTTATTCCCAGATTCTCCATATTGCTTAGCAATGTCATGCTATCAGCACCAGTATCGAAGAGTATGTTTTCACTGCCAACATTAACTAGGCAAGAGAACCCCCAACCAGTTTTTAACCCTTTCTGGAATTCATAATTATCATAAACAGTAGTTAGGATTACATCCGTGTTTGTGTCTATTTCCATTTCATCCTCACCTAATGTAGTTATTATCATACCTACAGGTATTCATCCCCCAAAAGCAAGTCTCACACCAAGTATCAGCAAAATGCCCATGATAAAAGCAAAAAAATGTAAAAGCCCCTTGCCAAGGCTTTCACCGCTTTTCACCTCAGGAATCAGGTCAGAAGATGCAATATAAATGAAATTACCAGCAGCGAATGGAAGCAAAAAAGCTATATCAATGCCTGAAGATATGAAATAGACGATCAGGCCAGCTGGAACTATCGTAAGTGCTGATAAAAAGTTGAAGAGAAGTGCCCTGTACTTTTTCCAGCCCCCATGAATCAATATACCAAAATCTCCCAGCTCCTGTGGAATCTCGTGAGCTGCACACGCCAGCCATGTAATTATGCCGGTCGGGATGCTGACCATAAAAGAGCCTGCTATTGCCAGCCCGCCAATAAAATTATGCAATCCATCAGCAAGCAATATAAGGTAGGTCACGGGTTTCTTGTGCTCAGACGGCACCTTATGGCAGTGGTGCCAGTGGAGGAACTGCTCAAGCAGGAAGAATATGGAAAAACCGACCAACAGCCATAGAAACATGCCTAATCCAGGGCCGATCTCTATTATCGATTCCGGGAGCAGGTGCAGGAAGGCCCCGCCCAAAAGGGCGCCTGCAGAAAATGCTACCAAAGGCAGGAGTAACCTCCTAAGCAATTCTTCCCTAACAGCAAGCGTGACCAACCCAATCCAAGCTATCAGGCTCATTGCGAAACTGCTTCCGATAATCCAAAACAAAACATCCATACGCTCACTTTATTGCCTGCTCATCGCGGAGCCGCATTTCGGGCATTTTTGCTGGTAGCACGGTGTTCCTAGCTGGTGAGCCACTCTTGCACCGCAGCTAGGGCAGACACATTCGCCGCCAGGCCCTGCTGCAAATCCTCCCATTCTGCCCCTTCCTCTACCAAAACCTGGCATCATCTTATATACGCCACCTTCAATTTTAATAGCCTTGCCGTTCACCAATGCATCAGCTAACTTTTTTCTTGCAGACAAGAGCATCCTGTGGAAAGTCGGCTGCGAAACGCCCATCTTTTTTGCAGCTCTTGCCTGGTCCATTTCTTCGTAATCATTAAGCCTGATTGCTTCGAACTCATCCATATTGAGAAGGGATTCGTTTAGGCCAACTGCTCCGCGCGGCCTGAAGTAGGTAACACCCGGAGCAAAACCTACCCTTCTCATTATTCTCGGCCTTGGCACGTTTATTCCCTCTTTTCCTCAATCATAAGTAAAGACAATCAGGCAGTCAGGCCTTTTATCGCCTTGGTTATCTCTTGGCCTCAGGCGGAAATCTTCTATTTACTTATTCTTGCCCGCTCTCCTTCTTTTTATGCCTTACTTATTTTACTTGCTCAACTTCATTCAAAACATCACTTACACTTACATTATGCATTTCCTTGTATTTTATGCCTTTTTCCTTCAGCGAACTTGTCATATTTGGTCCGAACTTTCCGCTGACAACAATGTCTACCTTTTCGTCAGCAAGCATGGCAGCAACAGAAAAACCTGCGCCACCGCCTATCCTGAAAGGATTTTTCACTACTTTTTTCAGCTTGCCGTTCTCGAAAATCAAGTAATAGGGTGCCCTGCCGCTTACCTCACTAATTCTCGAGTCTTCTTTGTTCCCGTCAGACGATATAGCGACCTTCATTCACAACACCTCACACAAAACCAACTTTTTCGATCCTTTCGAATAAGAATCCCTGGAAAATCGAAACAACGATCATGACTATGGTCAGGATAATGACGTATTTGAGACCGAAATAAAAGACCAGAATAGGGATTAAAGGGATTTTTATAGCCCGGTTGTAGAGGAAAGCAGCAATAAAGCCGTAGCTGACGCCCTTAGTTTTCAAATCCTTGAGCAGCGGATACCACATGTAAATAGGGCCGGTTGAAGCAATTCCTCCGGCAATAGCTATTAACCACCTCTTCACTCCGGATGACCTTCCTATATATTTGCTTATCGCTTTTGGGCTTACGAAATAATTGAACAAAGCCATAACAGCGAAAACCAGGGCAAAAACAGGGATTATGTTAATTATTATGTTAAGCGAAAACGACAAAGACGGTATTACCACGCTTGGTGCGAGCACGCCTGTTATTATATATATTATAACGACTGAAAAAAGGAAATACCAGCTTGTGTAGCTTTTTTCGCTCATATCAATCCCATCACGAATACAGTAACTACAGCCACAATTATCGACAGCACAAAGCTTGAAACATTCCTGAGGATTGCAAATTTCCTGCCTAGCAGCAAGGACTCTGCAGGCAGCTGTACAATGCCTACAGTAATCCATGCAACAATAAATGCCGTAACAGCAACAAGGCTTATTCCCTGGACCAAAAACTCGCCACCAAGGATATAACTTGTGATAGGGTTTCCTACGAGTATGCTGCCTAGGCTGCTCCCGATAATCGAATCTGTGGCAAGGTTATTGCTGAACAAAATACCGTAAGCGGTTTTCGGTATCAGGGTATTGGCAAGACCTACAAGCAGAATAACGCCTAAAAAAGTCGGCAAGCTGTTGTATAGCGCTCTTCCTGCCTTCGATACAGCATCCTTTGCAGATGTCATTACGACCCTTTTCCCCGCTCTTACTTATTTTTTCTTTTCCAACTCTTTAAGCCTTGCATCTATTGCTTTCAGGTCCTCAACTATTGCCTTTCTCTCGTTTTCAATCGCTTCTCTCTCTGCTTTAAGGTCAGCTATCTCTTCTGTTTTTGTCGGCTGGTACGGCTGGACCGGGGCAGGATAATTTGTTGGCACTCTCCATGCAAATCCTCTGCCGAATCCGCGGCCTCTGCCAAAACCGAAACCAGGGTTCATGAATCCTGGTGTGTTGAAGCCGGAACAGAAGCCTGCTGCTCTTCCGGTTCTTGGTCCCATTCCCATAGGACCTGTTCTATCTCCCCATGGCATATATTACACCTCCATTAAGCCTTTTTTCTAAAAAGGCTTGCGAAAAATGGAGTCTACCGACTTCCACATGGAAGCCCGTGGGCTCCTTTTGCTCAAGCTTTTTATAGCTTAATGAATACCTATTCATTACTGTTATGAATATAGATTCATAATCTATTTAAAACCTACGGTATGGCAGGCTTTGTTAGTTTTAAAATCTTGTTCTCTTATTAATAGTCTGAAAGTAAGCCCTTGGGCTACTTTTGTATGAGCTTTTCTTGAAAAAAGCTCAAGCGGGAGTCTCCTAGTGGTCAATGGAGCAAGGTTGAGGGCCTTGTGCGTTAGAGCCCCTTTCTTTAGAAAAGAAAGGTCCTCGGGTTCAAAGAAAACCCGAAAGGCAGCGATTCGCTTCGAGAGTTCGAATCAGCCCTTTCAAAAAGCGCTGGCGGAAACGGAAGGGCTGCGAATATCTCTCCTCCCGCATTTGGTGATGAAATGAAAAAGCAATGTTTGATAAAGGTTTCTGGCGACCTTGTCAATAATCCAGGTGTTATATCTCAGATACTTAATGAATCAGAGAAATACATGATTGTTTATGTTCATGGAGCTGGTAAGCAATTCAATGAGGCATCAAAAGAAGCTGTAAGCTTTGATGAAAATGGAAATAGAATAGCCAGTCAAAAACAGCTAGAAGAATTTTATTATGGCCCTCAGCAAAAGATAAGGGATTATCTTCATTCTGTTTTTGGAGATAAAATTAATGTTATATCACCAATTACTGAAATGGATGGTGTATTTGAAAATATAAATGCAGACGAAAGGTTCAAAAAAATATATACTTCAGGATTCTTTGAAAAAGGAATCATCTATACTAAAGATGATCGTGATAAGTCTCATCTACAATTATCAGGTGTTGAAATAAGATACATATAGGTGATAAACATCATAGACAAAGTCGGTGCAATAATATTACAAGATAAAAAAATGCTTGTCGTGCGCGAGAAAAATGTAGATGCATTTTTCATACCAGGAGGAAAAAGAGATAACAATGAAAGTGATGAAGAAGTATTGCGAAGAGAATTGATGGAAGAAACAAATCTCTCCGTAAAACCTATTAAATACTATAAAGAATTTATAACAAAAGCACAATTAGAGAATGATAACGTAAAGGTAGCTACATATTTTTGCAATGCCGAAGGCGTAGCAAAACCTGGTAAAGAAATAGAAGAAATATTATGGATAGATAAGAATACAAACGTAAATCTCGGAAATGTATTAAAACTAATGCTCCCAGAATTGATAAAGAATGGCTATCTATAATGCTTCTGGAACATTGGATAAAATTAAATCCAATCTTTCTTCTATTGGTAATTTTGGAATGAAAATAACATGATAACCCAAATCTTCATAAGCTTGTCTCAAAAATCTACCAATTATTTCCCTTTCATCTGGAGTCTCCTTTCTTAAACCCCCCTTCTCATAACCAGATAAAGCTTCTAAGAAGAAAACCCCACTATACCTATCCTTTGAAATATGTTCCAATTCTTGTGCATCCAGTCCACAAAACTTATAATAAGCAATACTGTCAGGTAAACCTCTATCAAAAAACACAATTCTATCTTTTGGTATATTTTCTTCTACCTCTAATTTCATTTCATATATTTTTTGTTGAAACAGAGCTTCATCTTTTCTTGTTTCCCAAGAAGGTATCCCTTTTAGTTTATTTTTATTGATAAGAGTCGTAGCAACTTCTGGAACAGTTTGAAAACCTTTTATAGCCAACTCGTTTATTATCGCGCTTTTTCCAGAATAAAGCGTGCCTGTTATAACGTACCATGGCGGAATTTCCATATTCACTCAATCTTTTTAATTTTTATAAAACCAAAAATTACTATGCAACGTGCGCGTATTATCGTACACGGTCTTGTACAGGGCGTGTTCTACAGGGCGTTTACGAAGAAGAATGCGGAAGAACTGGGCCTGAAAGGTTTTGTGAGGAACATGCCTGACGGCTCCGTGGAAATAATTGCCGAAGGCGAAGAAAAGTCGATTAACTCATTGGTCACAAGATTAAGGCAGGGACCGTCGTCTGCTTCTGTACAGAAAGTGGATGTCAATAAAGAAGAAGCGACGAATGAGTTCTCGGGCTTCGAGATAAGGAGATAAAAAGATTAGAAACAAGCATAAACATACCTGTACAGATATCTTTTGTCGATACAAATGAGGTCCAGGTACTGGGCAGGCGCGTCAGAGTGGAAGAATTTGAATTCTTTGGAGTTTTCTACAGGACGATTGTCGGCACGCTAATAGGGGAAGGAGAAGCATATTTTATTCAGAACCCAGAGGTAGAGTATAGTAAACGGGACGAAGCATTTAGGAAAGAACACAGTCTTTCCTTGCCAGAGGTGCCTAACCCGGTCAAATTAGGCGGGTACACCACCCAAATATATCTTTCTCCATGACTATCCCTTTATTATAAACCTTGCCACAAAGAACCACGCAGACATTATTATGAACAAAACAGCAAGCGTCAGTGCCCATATGGACAGGGCATCTCCTGTTATATACATCCTCAGGACCTCTATAGAAAGGAACAAACCAAGGAAGAACCTGGCCCAGCTTGTAAAACCCATGCAGAATCATCCAGAGAAAAACTTTTAATAGTTTAATTGAGCATATAATGTTGTTTCGTAGCACAAATACCCTCTCTTATATATGGATTTGTGCTAATGGGCGGAAAATGAGTTTGGCATCTAGTTTTAGTGCTAAACAAACAATTGCAGTTATACTTTTGAGCTATACCAATAGCAATGATGGCGCTGCAACACTTGGCGTTGTTTTCGAAAAGAGCCGAAAGACTCAGTATGAGAAAACATTTCGTGTTGCAGCAAAAGAATGAAGATATGACATATGGTTATATCAGATAAAGGTATGAGCAGGCAAAACTCTATCATAGCAGAGACAATTGTGTTCTCTACCAATTCCGGTTGATCCCGCCGGAGACTACTGCTATCAGGATTCGATTAAGCCATGCGAGTCGAGGATTTGCCGCAAGGCATTTCCTGGCGAACTGCTCAGTAACACGTAGTTAACCTAACCTTGAGAGGAGGATAACCTTGGGAAACTGAGGACAATACTCCATAGGTGATAATGGCTGGAAGGCCTCTTCACCCAAAGCTTCGGCGCTTAAGGATGGGACTGCGGGAGATTAGCCTGTTGTTAGGTTAAATGCCTAACAAAGCGATAATCTTTACGGGTCGTGAGAGCGATAGCCCGGAGATGGTTTCTGAGACATGAAACCAGGCTCTACGGAGCGCAGCAGGCGCGAAACCTTTCCAATGCGCGAAAGCGCGAGAGGGGAATCCTGAGTGGACTCACACTGTGAGTTCTTTTGTCGAGTCTAAATATAATAATATGAATAGAACGACGCCAAAGGCGTCTGCCTCTTGATATTATTTTTAGATAGCTCGGCGAATAAGTGGTGGGTAAGACGGTTGCCAGCCGCCGCGGTAATTTGCAGAATCGTTCATAGAAACGTCTGGCAAGTTGTTGAGATACTATTCAACGATTCTGAAAATTTCGGTTCTGCGAACCGCAAATAACCGCGCCACGAGTGGTAGTCACGTTTATTGGGCCTAAAGCGTCCGTAGCCGGCTTGATGTGTCTCTGGTTAAATCCTGAAGCAAACTTTAGGGCTTGCTGGAGATACTATCAGGCTTGGGACCGGGAGAGGTCAATGGTACATCACGGGTAAGGGTAAAATCTTTTAAGCCGTGATGGACCACCTGTGGCGCAAGCCTTTTACGAGAGCTTCCGCTTCTGCCAAAAGGCTTGGGCGAAAACTTGAAATAAAGGGCTTTCACATAAGGCGATTGACTGGAACGGATCCGACGGTGAGGGACGAAAGCTAGAGGAGCGACCGGGATTAGATAAGCTCCTTTTTCTTGAAAAAAAGTAGCTTGCAGTCAAAAAGAACTGTAAGCATATTATGAAAAAGAACTCTAAACACCCCGTTAGTTCTAGCTGTTAACGATGCCCGCTTGGTGTTACGGATTTTTAGTGAATCCGTAGTGCCGTAGCGAAGAAGCCTTTTCTTAGAAATAAAAGCCTTGGGAAAAGAAACCCTTGGAAAAGGTTGCGCAGGTGTTAAGCGGGCCGCCTGGGGAGTACGACCGCAAGGTTGAAATTCGAAGAGCAGATTAACTTCTCTTGATTTTCTGTTCTTCGAACAGAAAACTTAAGGGAATTGGCGGGGGAGCACTACCAGGGGTGGAGGCTGCGGTTTAATTGGATTCAACGCCAGGAACCTTACCAGGAAAGACAGCAGAATGACGGTCACCCTGAAGGGGTTACCTGACAAGCTGAGAGGTGCTGCATGGCCGTCGTCAGTTCGTGCCGTGA
>CAYVZO010000009.1:0-18058 GCA_964456345.1 uncultured archaeon
TACACGACATTTATAGAGGAGTGTGGGGAGAAACCCTTGGCAACAGGTTGCTCGACCCAGTAGGCGAGGTTATAGAAAATATTGTGTGCAGTTTGCCCTATGACAGGGTGATATCCGTCAGTTCTGCGACCAGAAACTCTCTTATAAACTATTTTGGTATGCCCGGAAATAAGATAAGCGTGGTCCCTAACGGAATTGATATCAAGCTTATAGATTCTGTAAAATCCAAGAGGGTAAAGAACAGGATCTGTTATGTGGGCAGGCTGATACCGCACAAGCACGTTGACGAGCTGATATACGCCATTAGCAGGGTCAGAAAAGAAATAGATGTCGAGTGCAAGATTGTAGGAGGCGGAATATTGAGGGATAAGCTGGAAGCTCTCATAAAAAGGCTAGGACTTGACGATACTGTCGAGCTTATGGGACATTTGCCGGACAATAAAGAAGTGATAAAGGTTATGAAATCTTCCGAGGTCTTTGTTCTGCCTTCGACAAGGGAGGGATTTGGCATATCACTCCTGGAAGCGATGAGATGCGGATGCGCGCCTATTGCGTACAGCCAGGAATGCTACAAGGATTTCTGCAATAGCGATAACAGCGTCATAATAAGAAGGGGTCCAGACACTCTAGCTTCCTCTATATCTGGTTTATTAAAAAACAGAAAGGAGATATCTAGAATAAGGAAAAGTGCTTTCAAGACATCGGAGAAATTCGACTGGGACAGGGTTGCAAAGGCTGTGGATAATATTTACAAGGTTGTTGTATGAAATCCAATTATGCAGAGCGTATTGCAAAGGGAAGTTTTATAATCTTCACGATGTCTCTTGTCTCTGCATTTATTGGTTACAGCCTGAGGCTGTTCCTGAGCCGAAGCCTTAGTGTTGAAGAATTTGGCCTTTTTTACTCGGTACTCATATTCCTCAGCGCGTTCAGCGTGTTCAAAGACTTTGGCCTGGGCTCTGCGCTTGTGAAATACATATCAAGCTTTATGGTAAAAAGGGATTTTTTAAGGATAAAGGCGTCAATACTCTATGTTGCAATAACGCATTTTATTGCAGGGTTCGTAGTTTTTATAATCCTCCTGGTTTTCTCGGATTACATCATAGCAAATTTCTTTCAAAACCCGCTAGCTGCTCCTGTTTTCTGGGTATTGCTTATTGAGTTCCTATTTACCACGAGTTTTTTCGGGAATACTTTCCAGGGGTTCCAGAAAATGAAGTTTCTTTCTCTTGTCGAATTCCTCAGGGTCTCGATCGTTTTTGTATTGGTCATCTTCTTGATAAAACTTGGTGTTGTTGGTGTTGCTTACAGCTACCTCGGCTCTACCATAGCTGTCCAGTTCATATTTTTCTACCTCCTGCTTAGAACCTTTCCCAAGTTTCTGAAAGAAAGGTTTGTCTTGAGCAGGGTGTTGTATTCCAGACTGTGGAAATTCGGATTGAGCCTTTTTATAGGCTCTTTTTCAGGCATGATTATCTCGTATTCAAGTACCATTCTTATAACATTCTTCTCTTCCTTGGAAGAAGTCGGATATTTCCAGATTGCGCTTCCCACTTCACAGCTTCTTTGGGTTTTCCCGATATCGATTGCTGCTATTTTATTTCCCACTGTTTCGGAAATGTGGACCAGAGGCCAAAAGAGTTCTATTTCCAGGTCCATTGAATTGCTGATAAAATTTTCCTTTATTTTCATAATACCAGGGTCCCTTATACTCATGTCATTCCCTGAGATAATAATAAGGTTGTTACCCGGAGAAAGCTATATGCCGGCTGCGTTCATGCTGCAGATACTTAGCGTCTCGGCCATCACGTTCACACTTTACTCGATATCGTCTCATCTCATAATAGGAATCGGTAAGCCATTGTTGAACTCAAAAATATTGTACGTAGTTGCGGTTTTCAACGTAGCCATGAACATCTTATTAATACCTGTTTTGGGCGGGGTTGGTGCGGCCATAACAACTGTCCTGTCTTATTTTATCGGTTTCGTTCTCTCTGTTTATTTTGTCAGGTGTTATGTATCACTCTCAGTACCTTGGGGGCCGCTTTTCAAAACGCTGCTAGGCGGCTTTTCCTCGCTTGTAATAATATTTACTGTCAAGGGCATGCTTGCAATAGACCCGATTATAGAAGCTGTCATAAGCCTTACCCTAGCATTTGCTTTCTATTTCTTGTCCATATCGCTGAGCAAGATTGTTACAAAGAGCGATGTGATGGTCCTCAGGGATGCCAAAGTGCCAAAATTTATAATAAATATACTGGTAAAGGTATTGAGAAAATGAGTTTTAATATTTAAGGTAAGGAGAATTTCTTATGATTCCTATTGCAAAGCCCCTTGTCGGTGACGAAGAACTGGGAAAGATAAAAGAGGTTTTTGATTCAGGCATCCTTGCGAAGGGCGATTTTGTATACGAATTCGAGAAGAAATTCGCTGATTACATGGGTGTCAAGCACGCCATAGCTACAAGCAACGGAACTGCTGCACTGATGTCTGTTGCCAATTCGCTCATCAAAGAAGGGGATGAAGTAATAATGCCGAGCTTTTCGTTCGTTGCATCTGCAACCTCTGTTGTATTTAGGAAGGGCAAGCCTGTGTTTGTTGACATAAACCCCGATACCTTTAATCTGGATCCTGGAAAAATAGAGGAAGCCGTGACGGACAGGACTAAAGCCATTATGCCTGTCCACCTGTTCGGCCAGCCCTGCGAAATGGAAAAAATAATGGAAATCGCCGAGAAGCACGATCTCTTAGTAATAGAGGATGCTTGCCAGTCCCATGGAGCAGAGTATAAAGGTAGAAAAGCAGGCTCTTTTGGCATCGGTTGCTTCTCTTTCTACTCGACAAAGAACATGACAACAGGCGAAGGTGGAATCGTAACAACCAACGACAGCAAACTTGCCGAAGAAGTAAGTTTGTTCATAAACCACGGTATGAAAGAACGTTACAGGCATATTAAATTGGGGTACAATTTCAGAATGACGAACATACAGGCTGCTATCGGTCTCGCCCAGATGGAAAAACTTGACAGATTCAATAAGAAGAGGGTGGAGAATGCACGATTCTATGACAAGGAACTGAAAGATACTGTTTCCATACCAAGGGTTGCTGACAACTGCAAACATGTTTATCACCAGTACACGATAAAGGCAGATAGAAGAGACGAATTAAAAGCGTACATGGCCAAAAAAGGTATCTGTACGGAGATTTACTACCCGATACCTATACACAGGCAACAAATATTTGACTTGGATTTAAGACTGCCTGAAACAGAAAACGCATGCAAAAGCGTACTATCGATACCTGTGCATCCCTCTCTCAAGGAAGACGAAAGAGAAAAGATAGCCGAAACTATAAAGGATTTCTACAAGTAAATCAGTGCCAATGCCCAGATTTTGCATCAGCTAAAATGAGTTTGATACCAATAAGTAAAATACAAAAACCTAACATGTGTAAAGCAAAACATAGATTGGATATTGTGTGCATATGAAATTAGCTGGACTTGATGGACATATAGAATCAACCAGTCCTTGAATAGATAAGAATGAAATATGGTGGGGATATGGCTAACCAAAGACCTAGAATAAACGCGCTAATCTTCCAAACTCCACTCTGGCTCATGATGATGGATTTTCTTTATCCTCTTACTATAAGCCATATCATCCTTAAACCGAGCTTGAAGGATTTCCAGTAACTTGTGGTTATAGTCGAAGTCCCGACGCGCTTTTTATAGTAGATTGGTATTTCCTTTATCCTCAAGCCCTTTTTTATCGCCAATATTATCATGTGCGGCGAGAACGATGAGCCCCCCACAGCAAACTCTTCGTCTATTTTTTCTAGGGGTTTCTTCCTTATGATGCGGAACGTGCATCCGGCGTCTGTCAGGCTTGGTCCACTGTGGACGATATGTAGTAATTTCCCGAGGAATATGTTTCCGTATCTGAGAAATGCGTTCATCTTTGCCCCCTTTTCTATAAATGGTGTTTTTGTCCGCGTTCCAATGACCATGTCGTACTCACTTATATAGCCTAAAAGCCTGTTTATATCCTGTGCGGAAAAGCTTGCATCCCCTTCCACAAGCGCTATTATATCGCCATACTTCTTTGCTTCCTTGAGGGCTCTCTGGCAAGCGAAACCATAGCCCTGCTTCTTCTCCAAAACAACGAGAGCGCCTGCTTTCCTGGCTTTTTTCCCCGTATCGTCGCTTGAGTTGTTGTCTATAACGATGACTTTGTCAACAACCTTCTGGTCTTTGAAATCCTTGACAACGCTGGCAATAGCCTCTTCCTCGTTCCACGCAATTATGCCTACAGCAACACAGCTACCATTGAACATTAATCTGGTTTTCAATCCTAACTTTAAGAATCTTTTGAATAAATAAACTAAGTGATGATACTATGAAGATACTTGTGACAGGGGGAGCTGGATTCATGGGCTCCCACCTTGTCGATTACTTGATAAATGAAGGCCATGATGTAACTATAATAGACAATCTTTTCGGCGGGTACAACGAAAACATAAACAAAAGTGCAAATTTTATACAAGGCGACCTCACCAACAGAAAGGATTGTGAAAATGCTGTCAAAGGTCAGGATATTGTGTATCACCTGGCAGCTCATGCAGCAGAGGGACAGAGCGTATTCTGCCCTATATTCAACACCAACGTAAATTATATAGGGTTCCTTGAGCTAGTGAGGGCTGTCATAAATGAGGGTATAGGAAAATTTGTATTTACCTCATCTATGGCAGTTTACGGCAAAAAGCCAAAGCTACCTATGCGTGAAGACATGCTCAGGGAACCGGAAGACCCTTACGGAATTGCGAAGGCTGCTTGTGAAAGGATATTAGAAATATACCGTAGTGTGTTCGGATTGGACTACGTTATAATAAGGCCTCATAATGTATACGGACCGAGGCAAAACCTCTGCGATCCTTACAGGAATGTTATCGGTATCTTTATGAACCGCATAATGAAGGGTAAGCCGCCTATAATATATGGCGATGGAATTCAGACACGTGCATTCACCTATATAGACGACTGCACGCCTTATATAGCAAAAGCCGGTTTTACGAAAAAGGCTTATGGTGAAATAATAAACATAGGTAATGAGACTCCGACAACAATAAAAGATCTTGCAGACATCGTACTGAAAGCTATGGACTCCAAAATAAAGCCAGAGTATGCCCCTGCTAGGCCACAGGAAGTTAAGCATGCTTACTGCTCATCCGAGAAGGCAAGGAAGCTGCTCGGTTACGAAACGTCAACGCCGATAGAAGTCGGTGTAAAGAAGATGGCTGAATGGGCAAAGAGTATAGGGCCTAAAACATGCAAGTACTGGGACAGATTTGAAATAACAAGGAACGCCCCGGATGTATGGATTAACAAAAAGATATAGTGGTAAGATGCATACAGTTGCTCATTATAAGAGAATTTTCCTAGAGCCTTCGGAGGCTTTCATATACGACCAGGTAAGGAACATAAAACCGTTCAGACACATTGTCCTTGCCTCGAAAACTAAGAGCCAGAATCTGTTCCCATTCAGGCCGATATATACAACGTCAAACCTGTCTTTTTTGGATCATATAAAAAACGAGCTTTCTATACGTATTAACAGGAGTTCTGCTTTCTTTGAGGACATTATAAGGAAGGAGGGCGTTGATTTGATACACTCCCACTTTGCAAATGATGCAATACTAATGGTAGCAACAAAGAGGAATGTTGATATCCCGATGGTTACGTCATTCTACGGTTATGATGCTACTGCCTTCCCCATGAAACATCGTGGTGTTTATGACAAACTATTCAAGTACGGCGATATGTTCTTTGTTCTGGGAAAATACATGGAAAAAAGGCTGGAGAAGCTTGGGTGTGAGCCAGAAAAAATAAAGGTCAATCATCTCGGTATCGATACCAAGAAATTCAGAAAGGGTAAAAAGGATGGCATGGTATTCGTTACAGTTGCCAGATTTGTTGAAAAGAAAGGGATTGAATATTCTATAGCTGCTTTCAAGGAATTAGCAAAGAAGTATGATGCTGAATACAGGATTGTTGGCGACGGTCCGCTTGCCGGCAGGTACATGAACCTCGCCAAGGGATGTGATAAAATAAAATTCATAAACAACTTTGCTGCCCCTGATTCGAGGAAGGTTGTGAACGATGAGATAAAGAATGCTGACGTTTTTGTGTTAACAAGTGTTGTCGCAGGGGATGGCAGCATGGAGGGTACGCCTGTATCTTTAATGGAGGCCCAGTGCAGTGAGCTTCCTTGCATATCTACATACCATAGCGACATACCTGAAATAGTTATTAACGGCAAGACAGGCTGGCTCGTAAAAGAAAGGGATGTGAAAGGTATACAAGAAAAGATGAAAGACCTCATAGAAAACCCTGGAAGAAGAAAAACCTTTGGCAGAAACGGCAGGAGGCACATAATCAAGGAATTTGACCAGAAGAAACAGTTGCATAAAATTGGAGAACTTTATAAAGAGGTTTTAGAATGAAGGTCCTTCTTGTAGGGCATAGCTATATGACAGATATAGCCCAGAAAAAGCTTGAAGAGCTCGGGAAGAAGGTAGATCTCTATCTGCTTACGCCAAAAAAATGGAGACATACATTGGGGCTTTACGAATTCAAGAAAAGAGGGAAAGGATTCAAACCCATAGTAAAGAGTGTCAGGTTCTCTGGAAACAATTCGCTCTACACATTCCCTGGCTTTAGCGATATTGTAAAGAAGGTCGAACCTGATATAATACACGTTGAGGAAGAGCCATGGAGCAGGGTGGCTCTGCAGGCTGCAAAAATCGGAAAAAAACTGATTGTTTTTACCTGGGAAAATATATACAAAAACCTTAATTTTCCGTTTTCGAAAATCGAGAAAAACGTGCTAAAAAACGTCAGTTGCGTTATTGCTGGCAACAAAGAAGCCGGGAAAATAATAAAGAAGAAAGGCTATGAAGGTCGTATAAAAATCATCCCACAGTTCGGCATTGATACCGATTTCTTCTACAAGTCTGGTAGGAAAAAGAAGGGCTTCACAATAGGTTTTGTGGGGAGACTTGTCAAGGAGAAAGGTCTGTTGGTTCTAATGGACGCTGCAAAGAAAATCAAGGGCAATTTTCGTTTATTGTTCGTCGGTGATGGGAATCTAAAGAATAGTCTGAATAGGATTGCAAAGCGTGACAAGATAAAGATACGTATTATCGGCACGGTGCCTCACAGTAAAGTCAGGGATTACTTGAATAAAATGGACTGTTTGGTCCTTCCTTCATTAACAACGAAGAAATGGAAGGAGCAGTTCGGCCAAGTACTGGCAGAGGCCATGGCCTGCGAGGTTCCTGTTATAGGTTCTGATTCCGGCGCAATACCGGAAGTTGTAGGCAATTCCGGTCTTGTTTTCAGGGAAGGAGACAGCAGCGAGCTTGCGAAGAAGATAAAGTATCTGATGAACAACAGTAAAGCAAGAACTTCGCTTGGGAAAAAAGGCAGGATGCGTGTTCTAAGAAATTATACAAACAGGAAAATCGCTGATGAAACTTACAAGATTTATAAAGCTTTGGTAAAAAGGTAGATGTTATGGGTGTATGGGATACTAATGTCTTTGTGACTGGGCCGAACGGGTTCGTAGGCCCCTGGGTTATAAAGGATGTGCTTGGCAAAGGAGCCAAAGTCTTTGCCCTAGTCAAAGAGGACATAAAAGGTTCCATGTTCAATGAAATAAAGAATAATAACCTGGTCGTAGTAAGAGGCGATGTAAGGGATTACGACCTGCTTAAACGGGTAATCTCTGGTAATGACATAAGAATATGCATTCACCTGGCTGCACAGTCCACTGTCACTATTGCAAATAAGTCGCCTCTGGAAACTTTGGAAACAAATATAAGAGGAACTTACTATCTTCTCGAGGCTTTGAGAAACAGTGAAGCCGAAAGGATTGTCGTGGCATCCAGCGACAAGGCTTATGGCACACAAAAACTGCCCTACAAGGAAGACGACGAGCTGAAAGGCTTGTATCCTTATGACGCGTCGAAAGTTTGCCTGGACGTTCTTGCAAGGACGTACGCGAACACATATGGCATGCCCTTGGCTGTTACTCGTTGTTGTAATATATTCGGCGGAGGCGATATGAACCCAAACATAGTGCCTGATACCCTGAAGAAGGTTCTGAAAAATGAGAATCCTGTCATAAGGTCGGATGGAACTCCTGTCAGGCAGTATTTATACATAAAGGATGCTGTTTACGCGTATACATTGCTAACGGAAAAACTGCTTGACGAGAAGGTTAAAGGCGAGGCATTCAATTTCGGGTCAAGCGATCCGATATCGGTGATGGACCTTGTTAATCTTATATTGAGACTGACAGGTAAGGAAAACCTTAAACCGGAAATATTGGGGACAGCGAAGAGGGAGATAGACGAGCAATACCTGTCAAGCGAAAAAGCGAAGAAATTGCTCAATTGGGAACCTAAATACAGCCTAGAAGACGGTTTGAAAGAGACTATAGAATGGTATAAACGTCACTTGAAATGAGTTCGCGGTGTTGAAAGTGGCTGTAAAAATCAACTTGGGTTGTGGAACCAAGTACAAGAATGGTTGGATTAATGTTGATTATTATGATAAAAGTACATGCGATGTTGTGTGGGATCTTAATAAATACCCATATCCTTTCAAGAAAGATTATGCTGATGAAATAGAAATAGTCGGCTTATTGAATGTATTAAACGACCTTGAGAGATTCATGGATGAGGTTGCGAGAATACTAAAGCCCGGTGGCATTATAAGAATTATAGTTCCTCATGCAAGCAATGTTTATGCACATGGTGCATTCAGCAAATATACTTTTACACTGAATTCCATGAATGCTTTTGATCCTAAAATGGCTACTGACCCTAGGAGTAACAAGTTTGAGATTGTCTCGAAGAAGCTGAGATTTCAGCCGACTCACCGTATATTCGGCTGGTTTAATTACCTGATAAATAGATTCCCAAGTTTTGGCGAGAAATGGATAGGAAAGATCATACCCATAGATGAAGTGGAATTTGTATTGAAAAAAAGGTGAAGGCAGTGAATGTCCTTATCGCAGGTGGCTGCGGCTTTATTAGCTCTCATCTAGCAAGAAGGTTCGCCAAAGATTTTTCCGTACATTTATTGGACAATACCACAGAGAAGAAGCGGCTTGGAGAAGCACCTGCTGTCCTCCACCCTGCCGACCTAACGAATGCTGACGAAACAAATTCTTGAGGATATCTCAAAAATAAAGCTTTTTTAATTTTTAAAGCTTGGGTTAGTTAGGTGGTTCAGAATGGCTGAGCTTGACGAGAAGGAAAAGGAGAAAATAAAGAAGAGGTTGAAGGCCTTGGGCTACTTTGATTAGGCGGTAATATGAAGCTTAACATAGGATGCGGAGAACATGTGAAGGAAGGTTACTTGAATGTGGATATAGAGCATCACGAAGGGGTCGATATGATGGCTGCTGCCGAGAACCTGCCGTTTGACAACAACTCGTTTGAAAAGATAATCGCAACAAACATCCTAGAACACGTTGAAGATTTAGTGTCTGTGATGAAGGAACTTCACAGGGTGCTGAAACCAGAAGGCATTATAAGAATAATATCTCCGCATTATACATCCTCCGGAAGCTGGAAAGACCCTACGCACAAAAGGGCGCTCTCAGTAGAAACTTTCACGTATTTTGTCAAGGGTCATAGAAATAGTAAATACTACAGGTTCGGTTTTGGTTTTTCTTCCATAAAGACTAGGCTGCGTTTCGGTAGAAAGATGCCGCTGAACTGGGTTGTATCGCCTTTGGCTAATAGGTTCCCTAAAATATACGAATCTACATTCTTGTCAGCTTTCCCGTGCATGGACATGGTTGTTGAACTAAAGAAGTAATTATATAATTATAATTTATTCATGTCTATTTCGCAGAACATTCCTGTTCTATGTCCATAGAATTCTATAACATCCTCTCTTGAGCAGTATTTAGAGAGCTCAACCATTCTTTCGGAATTATATTTTGTAAGCGAATGGAAAGCTATGTATTTCACGTTATTATCTTTTATGAAAACCGGCTCAAGCTCCGGGAACTTTATTTTCAGATAAGTGTTTTCCGGCATCATGTAAAACAGAATATCCTTGTTTGACCACACGTCCTCCCTGGCTATTCCGTATTCGCCTATCTTGTTGCTCAGGGTATCTACCGCATAAGACTGCATGTAGGGCCATGTGCTAAAGCTTAATATGGAATATATGCTGAGTCCCGCGAAAGCTGCCATAAGGAACATAGTCTTTCTCTTTGGTATCAGCAGTGCAAGGGCTGCGACATAGACTGTCCCGAGCATCAGATAATCGAAATACCCGAACATGTCATTGACGGCAAAAAAATAGCTCAAAGTTATGGTAGCAAAGAACGTGATAGTCAGCGCTTTCTTCGTAAAGGCATCTTTTATTATATTCCTGTCTACATAACCGGCTACCAGTATGAATATAGGGGCCAGTACACCTGATATGTATCTCTGCTTGTCGCCGTCAAACGGTATTGAATATATCAAGAAAGCTAGCAGAATCCATGTTGCAATCAGATAGAATTTGCTGTCCCTCTCTGTTCTAAGCAATGCCAGGAGTAGCAATAACGATAAAAATGGCGTAAGCTGCCAGGTAACGATTCCAAGGTAATATATCTTATCGTAGACCACCTCTCCGATCGCTTGTTCACCTACATGGGGGTGTGCAACAAGGTGCTTATAAGGTTCTGTAAATGCCCGTGGCGAATCAATAGCAATGCTGTAGGTGTAATGCATTCCGACTGACAGTAACGCGAAAAGTACGAAAATCGTCAGAGGCTTCTTGAAAGAGCTGAGTTTCTTGTCCTTGAGATATAAATAAAGTAGTAGCGGCAGTACAGGAAGGAACCCATGCAGCTTGGTGAACAAAGACAGACCAAGGAATGCTCCGGAAAGCACAAGGTTCATGTTGGCCTTGTCGTTGACGTATCTTACGAAGAAAAGGACGAGCATAACGTTAAAGAACGCGAGAAAGCCGCCATCAAGGTCAACCCGCTGCGAGGCAAGAATATGGTATCTTGATATTGCCATTAAGAACGCTGCAAGTAGCCCTATGCGTTTTGAGAAGAGTTCCTTGCCAAGGTAGTACACACCTACAATCGTCAGAATACCGAATATGAGAGGGACTATTCTGTAAGCAAAACTTGAAAGGCCGAGAATTTTCACTGAAGAGGCATAGGTGAGAATGCCCAGAGGAGGATGCACGTCAAAATATCTTATAGTATCTTGGCCAGGATACATCAAATCTATCGGCTCTCCGACGAATGCAAGATTTTTTGCTGCTGTTGCAAAAGATGTCTCGTCGTGTATCAATGCCCTGTTAACGCCTGTTGCTCTCAGGGAAACGGCTACCAGTACTATAAGTACCAGTATAAATATCTCTCTTTTCATGAAATACCTCTTTAACTAAATGCTAAAAAAGCTAATAAGAATAGTATTATAATATGTTTTCAATTAAAAAATATAGAAACAGAACTATGCTCATTCTTATCCTTATCTTGGCAATTGGTACTGTCCTTAGGGTAGAAAGTGTGTTACGGGAACCCTATCCTATCGGAGACGAGAAGACTTATTTGTACGTCGTGGGGAGCCTTGACAAAAACCTAACAATACCCATGAAACTTGCCGGAGGCGAGGAAGTTCCGTTCATAGACCACCCTACATTTACAATATACATCGGCTATTTCTTCACGAAGATATTCGGTTTCTCGATAATTTCCTTGCGGTTTATAATGGTGATTTTTGGTGTCGCCTCGATCATAGTATGTTATGTTCTCGCAAGGAAATTCTTCAGCCGCGAAGTCGCGCTACTGGCATCTCTCCTCTTATCCATATCACCTATGGTGATAAGCAACAACTCGTCCTACTGGATTCACAGCCCTCTGGAGCTGCTGCTTTTGCTGTGTGCATATTTCCTTTTTGCCTACGTTAATAAAGGAGCTCCAAAAAGCCTGTTTCTGTCAGCACTCTTTCTGGGGATGTCGATAGGTACAAGCTATCTTGCTGCCACTTTCATTCTACCATCATTGGCTGTCCTTGCCTATTACAAGAAAATAAGAATAAACAAAATCGATAGGAACGTTCTTTTGGCAATGATCCCAATGCTGGCAGGCATTGTAGTTGCGTTTCCTCAGGTCCTTGACGTCAACCACCTGTTCCTTTCTATTAAAGAACAGCTTGGTCATGCTGTCGTTCTTGGCGCCCTGTCGAATCCCGGTTCCACGTTCCTCGGAGTACCTTATGATGCCATGCCTCTTTATTATTATCCTGTGCTTCTGCTGTTCAAGCTCAACTTCCTGTTCCCTCTGTTCATATACTCTTTCTATAAATTATACAGGGGTTCTAAGAAGGATATTATCTTGTTGATATTGCTGTGCCTGCCGCTTCTGCAGCTGAGCCTTATGAAAATAAAGATGGCACGGTATATCATCTTTCTCATGCCTTTCATATATATTGGGGTATCAAAAGTTGTTTCTGAGAACAAGAGAATAGCTGTATGGTTCTTGGTTGGTTTTGCTCTATTCACTGCGTGGGAGATATATGATGTGCATCCGTATTACGAGCTGACAGGCTATTATGCTGGTTTGTCTTTCTCCGACGTTGGCGCTTTCCGTTGCCAGTCTGACTGGAAGTTTGACGAAACTGTAAAGCAGTTAAACAACACTTTGTCGGCGAGCTTCTGCGAATTCACAACAGAGTATAAATATAACGGCAGCATCCCGGCCGGAGCAAGGTATGTCGTGACCGATGTTGCTTTTGAGAAAGTAAAAGATGGTTATATTTCGGCCTTTTTGAAAAAATGTGAGGTTGTAGAGACCTATAGCATAAAAGTTCCTTTCTATTTTCTGTACAAATGCTGATTGGTTTAAATATTTTAATGCTACCTTGAAATGTATGAAATTGATTTACAGCATTGGAAGCAAATTCGGTGGTTCTGGTATAGGAAGAACCGCTTACTACGGTGCCGAGGGTTTCTACAGAAGGGGTTATTTGAAGAAGGTTTTGTGTTCTTCATTCCAGAAAGGCATCGGCATCCCGGAGAATAGAATAGTTCCAGTGTCGCATCTGATAAATTTTATACCGTTTTATACGATAAAGGATAACCTGTACGACTTCTTGGCGTCTTTCCATGTAAATAACTGCGACGTATTCTATGGCTGGGGTAATATGAGTCTGAGGTGCATGAAGAAAGCTAGGAAACTCGGAGCGAAATGCGTGCTTAACGAGGCATCTACGCACATTCTAAAGCAGAAAGAACTTTTTGGTAAAGAGCATAAGAAAACCGGATATGGCAATAGCATAAACAAGAAAACAATTATAAAGGAATTGAAGGAATATAGCCTTTCTAATTTGATTATAGTACCTTCAAAGTTCGCATATGAAAGTTTTATTGAGCAAGGCATTGATGACAAGAAGCTTGCTCTTGTTCCTTTTGGGGTTGACAGCAATAAATTTTCACCCGGAAAGAAGAAGGACGATATATTCCGTGTCCTCTTCGTAGGTTCTGTGTGCCAAAGAAAGGGTATATATCACCTCTTGGAAGCCTGGAAAAATCTTAACCTAAAGAACTCTGAACTGCTGATAGTAGGTAAGATTATGAATGATGCCAAAGAAATTGTAAAGAAAAGGACAGATAATGTCAGAATAATCGGTTGGGTTCCTGATCTTCTCGAAACATACAGACAATCCTCGCTTTTTACTTTACCTTCAATAGAGGAGGGCTCTGCTTTGGTCACTTACGAGGCCATGGCATGTGGATTGCCAAGTATAGTAACAAAGAATACAGGTTCTGTTGTTAGGAATAAAAAGGATGGTTTTGTTATACCTGCAGGAACTGCTGAAGCACTTGCAAGAAAGATACAATATATTTACGACAACAGAAAAGAAGCAAAAATTATGGGAAGGAATGCAAGAAAGCGTGCAGAGAAATATACTTGGAAAAGGCATGGCAACTTGCTTGTTGAATCACTAGAAAAAATATTTTAGTTCTCCTCAAGCAGAAGTCTTACGGTCTTCCTGATGCTGTCTTCTGAATTGTGTTTGGGTGTCCAGCCATGTTTCTTGATCTTGCTTATGTCAAGCAGGTAATTCTTTACGTCGCCTGGCCAACCCCTACCATTGAACCTGTCTCTGTAAATAAAATTCACGTTGTCAAGACCCATTTCCTCGGAAACTATTTCTGCTATTTTCTTTACGGTCAGCTGGTCTTCTGACCCTATGTTAAATATCTCATTGTCTTTTTCCCAATTGCCAAGAATTGCTTCTATACAATCCTCTATAAACAGGTATGATTTGTTTTGATTTCCATCTCCAAGGATTTCTAATTCTTTTGGATTTTCCCTGAGCTTGTTTATGAAGTCTATAACTACGCCTGAACCCTCTTTTCCTATGATATTTGCGAACCTGAAGATTGTGTAATTTATATCATGGTTCTTTGAATATGACTTTATAAGCAATTCAGCTGCAAGCTTGGTAGCCCCGTATATAGATATTGGTTTGCATGGGTGGTCCTCCCTAGCCGGCCCTTCTGGCTCACCATAAACAGTAGACGTTGAAGAAAAGATTATTTTCTTTACATTTTTTTCTTTCATTGCTTCTAGTACGTGCTTCGTTGCCAGCAGGTTATGGTTCATGTGTTTCTCCACGTCCTGCTCCCTAACGTCTGCAAGTGCTGCCAAATGAAACACTACGTCAATTCCTGCGAAGTGCCCTGTGATATTATCGTAATGAAGCAGATCCGCCTCAATGAACTTGAAATTGTTGTTGGACATAAGGTCTTTTATATTATCTTTCTTACCAGAGCTAAGATGGTCTATTACTGTTACATCATGGTTCTTTACCAGTCTTTTTGCCAGATAAGACCCGATGAATCCTGCTCCCCCTGTTATCAGTATTCTCATAGTTGCTGATTCCACCCCAACTTTAAAAACCTTCGATTATTAATAGAATAACCAAGTAAAAGGGCAAAATATTTAAGGCTTTAGTGCTTCGGTGTCTAAATGGTAGAATATTCTGTTGTTGTATGCACATATAACAGGGGGAAACTTATAGAAAAATGTATAAATTCTTTAATTGCACAAGATATTCCAAGATCTAAATATGAGATTATAGTTGTTAACGACGGGTCCGTGGACAATACTCTCAACATTCTGAAAAAGTACAGAAAGTTCAGAAATTTCAGAATAATAAACCAGAAACACTTAGGGCTTGCAGCAGCAAGAAACACTGGATGGGAAAATGCCAAAGGAGAGATTGTACTATACATAGATGATGATGCTGTCGCAGATAAAAATTGGATAAGGACAACGATAAGCAATTATGAAAAGGGTATTGATGGTGTTGGAGGTACTTTCAGACCTATTGAGAGAAACTGGATTACAATATATACAGAAGGGTCTATGTTTTTGTTTTACGGCAGACATGGCGAAAAGCTAGATGGTGGTGGTGGTTTAAATATGTCTTTCCGGAAGAGGGCTCTTAAAGCGATCGGTGGTTTTGACCCTGCTTTCACAGATATAGCAGATGATGCTGATATTAATAAGAGATTTATAGAAAGTGGAAGGAGACTAAAAGTATGTTTTGATATTACTGTTAGACATAAAGAACCGAAAACATTGAGAGATTTTATGATAAAAAGATTTAAGAGAGGGAAATCATATATATTCGTCAAAAAATATAGACCTAACTGTATGAATATCAGGTATGTTGCTGGATTCTTATACAGACTATTGAACATACCATTAGCTGTTCTGCATGGCATAAAGATAGCATCAATAGAGAAAAAATATAGGTTAACTTTGCATTTTATTTTTCTAGTTTGGATTCAGGGGATATGTCAAAATCTAGGTTTGTTATATTATAGTCTAAGAGGGAAATGAGATGAACATACTACTGTTAAGAGCACCTCTTATTGTCGAGAAAAAAGAGTCTGATGTTGCAATACTGCCTCCAATGGGTCTCGCTTACATAGCAGCATTTATCAGGGAAAAGGGGTTTCATGTAAGGATACTGGACATGATGATAGAGAGTAAAAAAAGAGTGCATTATAATGATGGCTTTGACTGTGTTGGTATGGAATTTGAGAAATTAAAAGAGATTCTTCTATCCTATAACCCTGATATAATAGGAATTACATGGCAATATACAAATCAGAGTGATATAACCGAGGAGAGTATTAGTTTAATAAAAACAGTCTTGCCAAATAGTGTAATCGTGGTTGGCGGTGCGCATGTTTCAGCATGTCCAAAGGAATGTCTAGAAAACGATGGTATTGATTTTGCTGTTATAGGTGAGGGTGAGGAAACATTCCTGAATTTTCTTAATCAATTTAAAAATAAAAAGGATTTCTCTTCACTTGATGGATTTGGTTATAAAAAGGGTGGGAAAATTATCATAAATCCCAAAACAAAATATATAGAGGACTTGGATAAACTTCCAATGCCTGCACATGATCTTTTACCTATGCAAAAATACTTTGAATATTATAAAAAGAGGGTGTTCAAACTAAAGCATCATAATCTTGGTTTCATTGTTACATCCAGAGGCTGCCCTGGTATCTGTACATTTTGTTCTATACACTCCATATGGGGCTGTAAATGGAGGTCTAGATCACCTGAAAATATTATAAAGGAGGTGAAGAAACTTGTGAATGAGTATGATATTAAAGAAATACATTTTTTAGATGACAATTTACTCTTTGATAGGGACCGTTCTAAAAAAATATTTCAGTCTATAGTTAATAACGGTATTAATATTTACTGGAGGACTCCAAATGGGGTCGCTGTAAATAAGATCGATGAAGAACTTATCGTTCTAATGAAAGCTTCTGGATGTTATCACCTATCTCTTGCAATAGAATCTGGAAACAATTATATACTCAATAAAGTAATAAAAAAAGGTCTTTATTTACCACATGTAAGAGACGTAGTTAGGTTGATTAAGAAATACGGAATTGGTGTAGATGGTTTTTTTGTAATAGGGATGCCTGGGGAAAACAGGGCAACTATATTTGACACCATAATTTTCGCCTCTAAATTGGATTTGGATGGTGCAGGATTCTACTCTGCTCAACCATATCCTGGTACTGAGCTTCTAAAAATCTGCGAAGAAAAAGGGTATATTAATATAAAGGATGTCAGAAAATTGAAGACGTCGAGTGCTTCTATAGAAACTAGCTCATTGTCTAAGTATGAGCTAAATCTTCTTCAGAAAATAGCTGATGGTTATTTCATCATAACCAGAAGTATAAACCATCCAAAGAAACTTCTTGTCTTTAAGGACTTCAAAAGATTTGGTATAACATTTGCGTCGTTTTCTATTGCTCTGGGAAAACTATATCTCTATAATATTCTTCATAGATTTAAAAGAATTATATAATAATAGGATATGATGAATGATATGAAAATTCTTGTAACGGGTGGTGCGGGTTTTATAGGATCCTTCTTGGTAGACGAATTAGTAAAAAAAGGATATGATATTCGTATTCTTGACTCTTTTGACCCTCAGGTACATTCTTACAAAGGCCATGTGAATGAAAAGGCCGAACTGATAAAAGGGGATATAAGAAGTGAAAAGGATATAGCAAAATCTTTGGAAGATGTGGAAATTGTATTTCATCTGGCATCTGCTGTAGGTATTGGACAGTCAATGTATCAAATAACAAAATATGTTGATATGAATAGTCTTGGAACGGCAAAACTATTGGATACTATTGTAAACAAAGGTTATGATGTAAAGAAGCTTATTGTCGCTTCTAGTATGAGTGTTTATGGTGAAGGTTCGTATAGATGTGATGTGTGTGGTATTGTTTCTCCTGAAATAAGAAGTTATGAGCAGATGTCACAAGGTAAATGGGAGGTTAATTGCCCTAACTGCAAAGGTGAGGTAAAACCTGTATCTACAAATGAAGAGAAAAGACTGGATGCTAATAACATATATGCAATAACGAAGAGGGACCAGGAAGAAATGTCTCTTGCTATCGGAAAGGCGTATGGTATTCCTA
>CAYVZO010000010.1:0-17033 GCA_964456345.1 uncultured archaeon
TAATGAATCGGTTCTTTTGAGCCACCGAGTTCCACAGCCATTTCATCGTATACTTTGACGAATTTCAATTCGTCACCAGAGAATTCACCCAGAAATTGTGCAGAGCCAATACAGTCCTCTATCACGCCTTCAATTCTGTTGTCAGCCTTCTTGATTATATAAACCTCAAATAATCCTCTTGCAGGCACCTGAAGATCCCATGTTCCTATATAATCAGGTTTTTCAGCTGGTAAAACCCTACCTATTTCTAGGGCAAAATACTTCCTGTCAAAAGCCCTTCTCTCAGCAAGTATTTTTTCATCAGGAGAAGCATTCCTTACGAACCTGTTAACATGTACAAAATCATAATAATCCAAAGGCTCATGACCAGGTACAAATTCATCCTTTGAATAATCACTAAAGGTAATGCCTAATTCACTTTCTATTATAGGCATGTCATTGATTATCGGGTCACTATGGCCAATACCAAGGAGTACAACATCAGGCTTGTGTTCTGCGATGTTTTCAAGCAGCTTTTCTTCCCTCTTTGTTATATATAGAGCATCTCCTTTTACCTGGGTTTCGTATATAGCCCGTATTAATTTTATCTCTTCAGGACCAAAAGCCTCACCTTGTTCTTTATTGCTTAGCAACTGCATCAATTCCATTCTTTTATTAAAGGATTCTGAGATATATCCGAGAGCACTTTTGTATGTTTCCAGGTCATCAAGAAAAACAGGTTTGTACCCCCTTATTTTACATATAGTCAGAACATTCTGCCAGTAACCTCTTGTGGATTCACTTATAGGAATATCATCACTTTCTTTTAGTTCACCATCAGAATATAGTTCTTTAAAATATTCTATCCCTACAGAAGTGCCGTCAGGCAAAGCAAATAATTCATCCATTAGTTCTTTACTAGGATAGACCTTTCCTTCACCTAAGATATAATGATGTGACCCATGACTAATCCCGATTAATTTTACCATATTTAAACGATAAGAAAAAAGTTTATAAATTTTCTTTCCAGCCGCAAGAAGCCGCCCTCAGTACTCAGGCATTCCGCCCATACCAGGCGACATTCCGCCCGGAGGACCGCCCGGAGGACCGCCTGAAGGAGCCTTCGACGTAACAACATCGTCTATCCTGAGGATCATCTCAGCCGCCTCGCTGGCTGAATTGACTGCCTGTGTTTTGATTTTCAAAGGTTCGACAATCCCGAGCTTTCTCATATCAGCGGTATTGCCGTTTATTACGTCAACACCTATGTACTTGTTTCCTTTCTCATGCTGGGTTTTCAGCTCAACCAGAATATCTATCGGGTCTTTTCCTGTGGATTCTGCAAGCGTTCTTGGTATTGTTTCTACAGCCTCTGCAAAAGCGTTTATAGCCAGTTGCTCCCGGCCGCCGACAGTTTCTGCATATTCCCTTAACTTCTTAGCAAGCTCTATCTCTACAGAGCCGCCTCCATATACAATCTTTCCCAGCTCGAGTGCGGATGCTATGCCAAGAACAGCATCGTCCATGGACCTCTTTGCCTCGTCTACCACATGTTCTGTTCCTCCACGCACGAGGATAGAAACTGCCTTGGGATTCCTGCAGTCCCTGACGAACACCATTTCCTCGCCAGCTATTTTCTTTTCTTCGACAAGACCTGCATAACCTAGGTCGTTGTTTGACAGTTCGTCTACGGAAGAGACGATGTTTGCACCTGTTGCTTTTACAAGCATTTCCATGTCGCTCTTCTTTACACGCCTCGCGACAGCTATCTTTTCTTTTGCCAGATAATGCTGTGCAAGGTCGTCAACGCCTTTCTGGCAGAACAAGACATTGCAGCCAGAATCAACAACCTTTTTTACCATATCCTTCAGCATCCTGCTTTCCTGGTCCAGGAATCCCTGGAGCTGTTCAGGATTGGTTATCCTTATTTCTGCGTTGGTCTCCGTATCCTTTACCTCGAGAGCGCCATCAAGCAGCGCTATCTTGGCATTCGCGATCTTCTTGGGCATGTTTCCGTGAACAATCTCTTTGTCGATCACGATGCCCTTTATGAGTTCTGTATCATCGATTGATCCGCCCTGTTTCTTTTCTATTTTAATATCATCTTTGTTTATTACCAGTTTGTCTCCCTTTTCTGTAACACTCTTGACTGCTTCGACAGCAAGCTTTGCCAGGGATTCTTTTGCAATTTCGCTTCCCTTTCCTGTCATGGCTGTCATAGCTATTTTTTCCAGGTTTTCAGTGTCGTCTATCCCGATATCCTCACCTATTTTGTTGAGGATGTCCAGTGCTTTCGCTTTGGCTATCCTGAAGCCCTTTATTATCATGGTAGGGTGGATATTTTGTTCAAGCAGCTCTTCAGCCTTTTTCAGGAGCTCGCCTGCAGTTATTACAGCAGTTGTTGTACCGTCACCTACCTCATCTTCTTGGGTTTTCGCAACCTCAACCATCATTTTTGCAGCAGGGTGCTCTATTTCCATCTCGTTCAGTATCGTTGCACCGTCGTTCGTTATTGTAACGTCGCCAATTGTGTCTACAAGCATTTTGTCCATGCCCTTTGGGCCTAACGTGGTTCTTATGCTTTCAGCCACTGCTTTGGCAGCTGCTATGTTTCTTGTCTGTGCGTCCTTGCCTGTCTGGCGCAGAGTGCCCTCTGGCAGAATAAATATTGGTTGTCCTCCAAGTTGTCCGTTCATAATAAATACCTCCTATATTCAACAAGCTAATCATCAATCTTATTTTGATGTTAGAAAACTTTAAAAAACTTGGTATGGGCCGGACGAGATTTGAACTCGCGACCTCCAGTTGTCATAGACAACGAAGATTGACTATATTAACCCAGCAGTCATATAAGACTGGTGCTCTAACCAATTGCCCATGCCTTTCTTTAAAAGAAAGGGCATACTGAGCTACCGGCCCGTTCTACAATAATCTGTAAAAATAGATTTTTAAAGAGAACGTTGCACAGGTCAGCCGTGGTAGTTTGTTTTCTCTGCCTCGAACCGCAGGCATTCCCAGCTGGTGGAGAGCTTCTTGCACAGTCTTGTCATAACACTCTCGAGCTCATTGCTCCACAGATTCCAGGTCTTTGCAATCCATTTTATCGTTTCCTTTTCGTTCGGATGTATCAGCAGCAGGTTGTTTTCCCATTTGAGCACCTGTATCTTCTTGTAAATCTCGAAAAGTTCCTGCCGTTCCTTGTTCGTTACCATGTTCTGCTCAAAAAGGCAACAGAAAGATTCAGTTCCCGTTATCACGTGTTCGATTATTCTCTCGGAAAGCATGAAGAGTTTGTCTGAAATCTCTGTTCTCATCAGGTCAAACATGTCTTCCTCGTTTTCTATTTCAAATTTGAACGCATTTTTCAGCTCAGTAAATTGCGGAAGACAGAATTTCTCCTGAGCTTTTCTGTATTTCTCGAAAATCTCTTCGTTCATTAAGACAATCTCCCTACGGAAACTATAAAAAGCTAATTTCAAAATCAGAATCAAAAATTTACGGATATTTTTACTTCCCGGGTTTTAGCAACGCATAAAAATGCGCAAGAACAATAATAAATGGTTGTTATAGATGAAGCTGGTCATAAAAATAGGCGGTTCCTTGGCATTCAACGACTTCGGACCCAACAGAAACTACCTTAAAAGACTTATCCCAGTCCTAAAGGACATAGACAGAAAACATCATCTCATAGTTTGTATCGGCGGCGGACAATTTATAAGAAAATACCTGAAAAATATAAGGAATTTCATCCTCACTGACAAGGAAATGGAATGGCTTTTTGTAGAGTTACTCAGAACGAACGTAAGCCTGTTTTCCTTTCTACTGGATAAAAAACCGATATTCGACATAAAGAAAGTCAATGCACGTAGCGAAGGAATCATCGGCGGCATTTCTCCAGGAAGGAGCACTGACAGCAATGCAGCTCTATGCGCAGAGAAGATTCGTGCGGATCTGTTCATAAAAGCTACAGACGTGGACGGGATTTACAACAAGGACCCGAAAAAGGACAAGAATGCAAAGAAGATAGATAACATTGGATTCAAGGACCTTAAGAAATTTAAGCAAGAAGGCAAGCCATGCTCTTACGGTATACTTGACAGGCTTGCGATGAACGTTGTTGCGAGGTCAAGAATAAAGACGATAATACTCAACGGAAAAAATCCCAAGAATATCCTTAGGGCAGTAAACGGCAAGAAGATAGGGACACTGGTTTCCTAAAAATAAACTAAATAGCCCAGTACAGCGAGGAATACTGCTATTATCAATACTGTTGCAGCCTTTTCTTCGTCTGTCAGTTTTACTGGCATAATACTTATTGGCAATTCCTCTTTAAAAAGATTTTCTCTTTTCATTTATTGTGGGTCTGTAGTCTAGTGGCTATGACGCTGCCTTCACATGGCAGAGATCGCAGGTTCGATTCCTGCCAGACCCATACAAGCCTCTGGAAAAGGCTTGAGCCAAAAATAAATAATTGGTATAAGCGAAGTTTAAACAGTAAATTTAAGCTTTCCGAGGAATTTGTTATTATGAAAGCGACTGCTGCAGCGAACGCTAACATAGCTCTGGTAAAGTACTGGGGCAAGCGCGACAAGAAGCTGATGCTACCGCAGAACAGCTCAATATCAATGACATGCGACGGCTTGGCTACAACCACTACAGTGGATTTTGACGACTACGAAGAAGATACTATTATAATAAATGATGAAGAGTTGCTAAAAGACAAGGAAGATATAGTCAAGCATATAAATCTGATAAGAGAAACAGCAGGAATAAAGCAGAAGGCAAAGGTCGTATCTGAAAGCAACTTCCCAACAGCAGCAGGTTTGGCTTCGTCTGCTTCAGGGTTTGCCGCATTAACGTTAGCTGCCAGCAAAGCAGCAGGCTTTGATTTAAACGAGAAAGAATTATCAATACTATCAAGACGAGGTTCTGGTTCTGCTTCACGCTCGGTCTGCGAGGGATTTGCCGAATGGCACAAAGGGGAGAGAAGTGATGGCTCTGATTCTTTTGCTGAAAGCATTGTAAGCAAGAATTACTGGCCAGAGTTCAGGATGATTACCACCATCGTTACGGAGGCAAAAAAGAAAGTTAGCTCGCGCGCTGGCATGCAACAGACAGTCGAGACCTGCCCTTACTATGACGGATGGCTGAAAACAATAAATGACGATCTTGGTGCAGTTCGTGAGGGAATAAAAAATAAGGATTTCACGCTTGTGGGAAGCACAGCTGAATACAACTGCATAAAGATGCACGCCACGATGATGACCACAAAACCGCCCATAATATACTGGTTTGCGCCTACTATGGAAATCATCCAGAACGTACATCTATGGCGCGAGCTTGGTCTGGAGTGCTATTTCACCATAGACGCAGGGCCTAACGTAAAAGTCATATGCTTGGAGAAAGACGAGAAGGAGATAAACAAGAAACTGCTGAAGCTAAAGGGCGTGAAAAAAACAATTATATGCAAGCCAGGCGACAAAGCCATGCTTATGGAAAAACATTTATTCTGATTTTTATGATAAAGCACGATACAATTTCTGTTGTAATAAAGAGAGCGGGAAAAGAGTTCTTGTTAATCAAAAGAGGAAACAGGCCTGAAAAGGGTTACTGGGCACCGCCTGGCGGTCATGTTGACAAGGGCGAGACTCCTTATGAGGCAGCGGTCCGTGAGGCAAAGGAGGAAGCAGGCGGAGTAGTCGTAACAAGAAAGAAGCCTGTTTTCATCTTTGTACACGATGCAGAACTATTCCACAGGCACAGGTGCCATGTCTTCTTTGGGAAAGCTGCAGGAAAAGTTCGAGCAGGAGGCGACGCTTCGGCAGCTAAATGGTTCACGCTAAAGCAAATGGAGAAAGTAAATCTGACCCACCCTGCAAGGATTATATTCAACAAGCTTTATGGTGAATAGATGATAAAATTAATCGCTTTGGACGTAGACGGCGTTATCGTAGACAGCGCACACGAAGTCTTTGTAGTCTGCCAGAAAGCCCTCGAAGAAAGAGGTGAAATCCTGGACGATTCCTACGAAGAGAAGTTTATGCGTGGCAGGAATTTTCTCAGGACTGCAAAGGATTTCTACGGGATAATAAAATTAAAAGATAAGGACTTTGACAGCATGAGTCAGGAATATTTCAATGATTATGTCAATGACCATGAAGAAGAGAGCAGAAAAATGTCCGAAGACTTTTTTGCTATGCGAAAGAAAATGCAGGACGAGGACTATGACAAATGGTTTTCTCTTAACAGGGTATATCCAGGAATAGCTGATGCTATAAAAAATCTTTCTAAGAAATTCAGTATAGTGATTTCTTCGACAAAGGATTTCTATTCAATTTATACGTTTCTTGAGAGGGTGCGTATAGATATTTCCAGAGAAAATATTATCAGTAAAGAGATATCAGAAAATAAAGTAGACCAGGTAAAAATTATATCTGAGAGGTTCGCCGCCAATTTTAATGAGATATTTTTCATAGACGACAACCCAGAACAGGTAAAGGCTGTCAAAAAATTGGGCGTCAACGTCGCTCTTGCAGGTTGGGGCTACACGAACGAAAGGCAGAAGCAGGAGGTCCGTGAGGAAGGCATTACGATACTCGAAAAGCCAGGGGAGATTGAGAAAGAAATTAAAAGGGTCAATGAAGAGTGATCTTATGTCAAAGGCATCTGCACCAGGAAAAGTGCATTTAATCGGTGAGCATGCTGTTGTTTACGGAAAGCCCGCTATAATAGCTGCCATTGGCAAGCGTTGCTATGTAGACGCTGAAAAAAATGCTAAAATAATAGTAAAAAGCAAGGACCTTGCTGCTTTTGAGCTGTCTGCCGATGAACTAAAGGAAAATAACGAAAGAATCAATGAATTATGGCAAAAGTGCTTCCAAAAGAATGATTTTTCTGAGTTGTTTGCATTCGAAAAAAATCCAGAAGGTCATATCAAGGCAATACTCGGAAAAATACAGGAAATGCTCCGTGTAGACGGCTTTTCTCTCCATAATCATACAGAAATACCAGTCGGTTCAGGGCTTGGTTCCTCAGCTGCTTTTGCTGTAGCTTCTGTCAGAGCAATATCAGAAATCTACGGGAAGAAACTGAGCAATGAGGAAATAAATAATATCGCTTTCGAGTGCGAGAAACTTATGCACGGCATTCCTTCAGGCGGTGACAATTCAGCCTGCTGCTTCGGCGGGTTGGTATGGTTCAAGAAAGGTGAAGCAGTAAAACCGCTAAAGGACGAGATTCCTTACAGGCTTGAGAACTTCGTTTTGGTTTATACGAAAAAACCTGAGAAAACAACAGGCGAGCTTGTCCAGCAGGTGCGCAACCTCGAGGAGGGCTACAGAAACCCTAGAGTAGAAGCAATAGGAGAAATGGCAGAAGAGATGCTTGATGTATTGAAGAGCAAAGACTTCACGAGAATGAAGGAGATAATAAACCTCACGCAAAAGAACTTGACCGAGCTCGGCGTTTCGTGCAGGGAAATAGACAAGATAGCTGAAAAAGTCTGTTCAATAGGCGGAGCTGCAAAGTTATGCGGAGCAGGAGGAGGCGGCACTATGCTTTGCTGGCACGAAGACAAGGGCAAACTCATAGAAACGATAAAGAAGCTCGGCTACGAGCCGTGGGAGGCTGACCTGGCAGTAGATGGGGTCAGGATTGAATAATAAACCTTTAAGAAAATGAGGAGAAAGTCTTTTTCATGCAAGTAAGCGCGCCTGGCAAATTGTTCCTAAGCGGCGAGTGGTCAGTTTTGGAGGTTGGCAACCCAGGCATTGTTGCAGCTGTTGACAAAAGGGTCCATGTGGAAATAGATGAGAATCTCGAGAACGAGCATATTTCCATCTCTGTGGACGACTTCAAGATTGAGGACGCGAAAGCGATATTCGAGGATAACAGGCTCAAGTGGGACAGCAATGTCACAGATGACGAGCGCGCGCGTTTGGTCTTCATGAAGAATGCGATAGAGACTGCGCTCCGTTACTTGAACGGATTCTTCCCTTTCAGGATACGCTCTTGGGGAGAGAAATCCCAGATAACCATAGAAGGGAAAACAAAGAAAATAGGTTTCGGTTCGTCTGCAGCAGCGGTTGTAGCCACAATAGCGGCTCTGCTCCAGTACAGCGGGCTTGACATAAGTACGCGCGAAACAAAGGACAAGATATACAAACTGTCAACGATTGCTCACTATTTTGCCCAGGGGAAAGTCGGCTCAGCTTTCGACGTGGCTGCTTCCACTTATGGTGGTTTATTCGTATACAAGAGGTTTGACCCTGGGTGGCTGATGAAACAGATAGATGAAGGCAGGAGCATAAAAGAAATAGTTGAACAGGACTGGCCCGGTTTCTACATCGAGAATTTATACGTACCCAATTACTTCATACTCCTGGTTGCCTGGACAAAGGAGCCGTCATCAACATCGAAGATGGTGAAGCAGATGGATGAATTCAAGAAAAATAGCCCTGATGAATACAACAGGATATACAGTGACATTACTCGGCTTGTGGAGCAGTTGCGAGACGCATGGAATAGTGAAGACAGGGAAAAAATCATTGAGCTGCTCAGGAAGAATGAGCTGATTCTTCACGAACTGACCCAGAAATCTGGTGTGAGTATAGAGACAACAGAGCTCAAGCGACTTGCTGATATAGCAAACGACAATGGTGCTGCTGGCAAACTTTCCGGTGCAGGAGGAGGCGACTGCGGGATAGCTATATGTTTCTCCAATTTCATAGCGGAAAACGTCAAGAAAAAGTGGGAAGAAGCAGGATTCTATCTGCTGGATACCACAATCGACAAGAAAGGTGTTGTAGTTAGAGGTTAGATGATTCTTATGGAGCTGATTCTGGTTGACAGTAACGACAGAGAAATAGGCTACGAGACCAAAGAGAAGTGTCATTACGGGGTTCCGCCCCTGCACCGGGCATTCTCCGTGCTTGTTTTTAACAGAAAGGGCCAGATGCTAATACAGAAAAGAAGTTCAAAAAAGAAGACATGGCCTGGTTACTGGGCAAATGCCTGCTGTTCCAGTCCGAAAAAAGGCGAGGAAATTAAAGACAGCGTAAAGAAGAGGATGCTTGAGGAACTGGGTTTCTCGTGTGAGCCCAAATTCCTTTTCAAGTTTGAATACAGTGCTATGTACGACAGCTTATGGGGCGAGAACGAGATCGATCATGTGTTTGAATGTGTATATGACGGCGACATCAAAGAAAACAAAGAAGAGGTTGATGAGGTAAGATTCGTCAGCTTAGAAGACCTGAAAGAGGATGCTACAAAGAAACCTGAGAAGTATGCACCATGGTTTCTTATCATATTGCACAAGTTATATGGAGTAAAAATCAAGCCAGAAATAGAATGGAGGTTTATCAGCTAGCCCTACCCAATACATGGGCTATATAACCGCTTATTTTATTCCTTACCTTCTTATCAGCTTTTATCCCAAGCTCCTCCATTACCTTCTTGTTCTTCTCGAAATTATCAGAGAACAAACCCGGATGGCCGTCCATGAGGCTAAAAGAGGCCTTTTTTATGTCCTTTGTTTTTATTCTTCCCACGATATCACCTGTTGAACAATATCAACTTTTAATACCTTAATAAAAATTTAAATACCTATGAAAAAGGCGTATGTTTTTAAATTGCCCATAGGGATGTTCGCGTTCTCAGGCAAGAAGCTTGTTTACTATGAGCTCTTCAGCAAGGACCCTGGAAAGGCGCTCGTGGAATTTTTAGGCGACCACAAAGGTTTTTACGAAAAGCTCAAAGGCTATGAAATAGTTGAGGCTAAGGGAAATCTCCCCGAGATGAGGGAATACGCCCTTTCTCTCGGGTTTGCCTCTTCTGAGAAAGAGCTCAACGAGTTCCTTTCCGGCTTCGGCGTGTCGTTCTCGAAAAAAAGAGTGACAGGTTTCGTGAACAGGGACAGGCTGATAATAAAGGCTGTTAACGCTCTTGATGACATGAAAAAATCCCTGAATATGTTTCTCAGCCACTTGGACAATTGGTTCATGCTGCACTATCCTGAGGCAGGCATAACGCAGAAGGACCTAGCGAAAAAGATAGCTCAGTACGGCAGGAGGGAAAACTTCCCCTCCTTTTCCGGGAGCGTGGGCATAAGTTTCACTGAAAAAGACGAGGAAACCCTGAAGCACTATGCCTCAGTCATAATGCTGATGCAGGAGAATGAAAAAAAACTGGAAAGCTATGTTACCGAGAATATGAGAGAGTCCGTGCCTAACGTATCATCCATTGCAGGGCCTTTGCTTGGAGCAAGATTGATTTCCCTGGCAGGCTCGCTGGAAAAGCTGTCCAAGATGGCATCTTCCACTATACAATTGCTTGGCAGTGAAAAAGCCTTGTTCAGGCACATAAGAAGCAGGAAAAGGGAAAAATCACCCAAATTCGGCATAATATATCTGTCTGATTACATACAGAACGCCAAGAAAGAAAAGCAGGGCAAGGTTGCCAGACTGCTTGCGTCCAAGCTCATGCTCGCCGCGCGCATTGACTTCTATTCTAAGCGTTTCGAACCTAAGCTGAAACAAGAGCTTGACAGAGAGATAAAGGCGATGGAATGAACCAGATATTTCCAGGCATATTCAAAGAGGGGAAGAAAATTTATACAGTGAACAAGATTCCAGGCACAAGGGTCTACGGAGAGAAACTTGTAAAAAAAGACAAGGAATACAGGGAATGGGACCCCAGGCGAAGCAAGCTGGCTGCCGCTGTACTGAAAGGAATGAAAAACAATCCCATAAAAAAAGACAGCAGAATCCTTTATCTCGGAGCTTCAACAGGCACCACGGTCTCGCATATAAGCGATATCCTAAGCAGCGGGATTATATATGCAGTCGAGTTCGCAGAGACCGTTGTCCATCCACTGCTTGAGCTATCAGCTAAGAGGAAGAACATCGTGCCTTTATTTGCCGACTCACGAAAACCAGGAGATTACAGCTGGGTGGAAGAATGCGAAATCCTTTACGTTGATATCGCCCAGCCTGATGAAACGGAAATAGCCCTGAGAAATGCGGGTGAGTTTTCCTGCAAATACATAATGCTCGCTATAAAATCGCAAAGCATAGATGTGGCAAAAGAACCGCATCAAGTCTACAAGGAAGAGTCAAACAAGCTGAAGAATGCAGGTTTTTCCGTTCTGGAGATAATTAATATAGAGCCTTACGAAGACAAGCACGCCTTCATCCTAGCAAAGAAACAAGGTTCTCTTTGAACCTCTCCCAGTCCTTCTCGTTTATGGTGGCGCCTGCTGCAACATCGTGCCCGCCTGCTGATGCGTCAAGTCCGCGGGAAGCTTTCTGTAGAACCTTGCTTACGTTGAAGTTTTTGCCCTGGTTTCTCGCAGAGAGCTTTATCTTGCTTCCTACCTTCTCGTACACTATGACAAGGCTTCTGACGTGCTTCTCGCTGAGTTTTGTAGACACAGATGATCGCAGGTTATATTTTGACTTGAAGTTATAGAGCACAAGGTTGCCTATAATCTCGGAGTTGTTCTCCGTGTCAAGCATTATCGACAACATCTCGTTTTCTACCTTTTCGTAAGCTTCCATTATCTTCCTGTTTTTGTACAGGTCTTCATAGCTCTCTGCCTTCTCCATCACTTTTATTATTTCATCGCAGGTAAGGTCCCTTGTGGCTCTCGTAGCTGTTATCATGTCGGATATCCTCGAAAGTTTTGAGTCCTTCATGTCTTTGATTGAATACGCCTTTCTGGCCTCATCCACCACATCTTTCGAGTCGTCAAGATTGTAATCTCCTATCATGCCTATCAGAGCTATCCAAAGGTGCTTCTTCATATTAGCTAATTTGGAACATATCTTGTAAACAAGATAGCTTGTTGACTGGTATGCCTCTGGATTTTTCATCCTCGGATTGTAATACGTTACGATGTCTGAGCTGACGTCTTTGCTTACCTGGTGGTGGTCTATGATAAGCATGTTGCATACGCCTCCCAGCTTCTTTAGGAGGCCGGGCTGCTGGTCTACTGCCAGGTCTAGGAATATTATTTTGTTTGGCAAAGTGGTCTGTATCTTCTTTATAAGGTTCTTGTCTGTAGGCATGGGCTGGGATATCGTGTAAGGCTCTTTTTTCGACCTCATCTTCAGAAATTTCTTTATGAGGACACAGGAGCATATGCCGTCAGCGTCATTGTTATATATTATGACGACATCGTCGCTTGGTTTTATATTGTCGAGAAAAGCAGAAGCATTTTTCATACTATAACTAATATCGGAGCGTTTTTAAATTAACTGCATTTTTCAATATCAATCCCTATTCTTTTGTTGTCAAATTCTATGGACGTTTTTCCGCTGGTCTTGCCGAACACAACCTTTTCCGCACCGACCTCACTTTTCAATTCCTTTGTGAATTTCTTTAGTCCCTTGTCACTGAGGTGAAGGATTACCCTGTCGCTGACAACATAATTGTTTTTCTTTCTCATGTCCTGAACTTTTCTCACGACCTCACGGAAAAGGGCCTCTTCCAGTAGCTCGTCGTCCATTTCCGTATCCAGATAGGCCTTTTCGTCGTCGATTACTGCAAAAGATTTGAGGTTGGACTTGCCGAATTTTACTTTCTTTACGTTGCACATCCTTTTCAGGATGTCCTCCATATGGGAAAGCTTCTTCGTAACAACAAGCTCCTTCAGCGGCCAGCGCAATTTTATCTTGTTCTCTTTCCTTATGTTGCCCGCTGCTTCAAAGACCTTCCTTGCGAATTCCATTTCATCTTCAAGCCTCTTGTTTATCATCTTTTTGTTGGCTTTTTGAAATTTGCACAGATGCACGGATTCTTTGCTGCCTGCCACCTTTTTGTAAGATTTCTCCGCGAAGAAAGGACATATAGGTGCGATAAGTATTGACACGGTCCTTACAACCTCGTTCAGCGTATAGAATGCAGACATCTTGTCCTTTCCTTTATAATCAGGCCATGTTCTGTCACGGATGAGTTTTATATATGTCCGGGAAAAATCATTTATTATAAAGTCTTGTATTTCCACAGCAGCTTTGTTCGCGTTGTAGGACCTGTAATATTTACTGCAGTTGCCTGCAAGCGTATTGAGGCGCGAAAGAATCCATCTGTCTTCTGTCTTCAACCCGCTTGCTCTGCCTTTGCTGTCCACGTACATGTTTACGAAATTCATGGTGTTATCCATTATTATGAAGGATTTTGCCACGTTTTCCACCCCTGTCCAGTTGAAGTAGAAGTCGTCCCACGCAGCACTTGACAATAAATAGAAACGAAGCACGTCACGGCCATACTTTTCAACAATCTCGTCGGGAGTTACGACATTTCCCCTGCTTTTGGACATCTTCAGTCCGTGTGCATCCAGGCTGAACCCGTGGAACAGAATATTCCTGAAAGGAGCCTTGTTGAAGGTCATCACGCTTGTTATCAACTGCGAGTTCCACCACCCTCTTATCTGGTCAGGCCCTTCTATCTGCAGGTCAGAAGGCCATATATTTTTGAAGGCTTTCCTGTCTTTCGGATAGCCGAGGGATGCCCAGGAAGCAAGGCCTGAGTCGAACCAGACATCCAGGACGTCAGGCACGCGTTTCATCTCTTTGCCGCACTTGCACTTGAACCTTACTTTGTCAATATACGGCCTGTGGAGATCCCCAAGCTCTTCCTTGAGTTCCTTCACAGAACCTATGACCTTCTTCTCACCGCACTCACATGTCCATATAGGCAGCGGTATGCCCCAGTAGCGCTGCCTTGATATCGGCCAGTCGCTAAGGTTCTCAAGCCAGTTGCTGAACCTCTGCTTAGCCCAGTCAGGGTACCATTTAACTTTGTTGTTCTCTGATAATAGCCTGCTTCTTATCTTCGTTACCTTGAAAAACCACTGGGGCACGGATATCTGCAGCAGTGGCGAGTCGCACCGCCAGCACTGCGGATAGTCGTGTGTTATGTCTTCTTTGTGCAGTAGCAACCCCTGGCTCTCAAGACTATCCATTACCTTTTTGTCAGCTGCTTTCACAAACATACCTGAGTATTCCCCGCATTCCTCGTTGAATGTACCGTTGAGCTTGATAGGAGAAACTACAGGAAGGCCGTTCTCCATACCGACTTTATAATCCTCCTGACCATGTCCAGGGGCTGTATGTACCAGCCCTGTCCCTGTCTCCATGGTTACGAACTGCTCTGAAAGAACAATACGGTGGGCATTTTTCAGCTCTTTTTGGAAAGGGAATGCGTCTTTCAGCGGATGCTCGTACTCCAATCCTTCCAGGTCCCGGCCTTTCATGGTCTGCACTATTTTATAGTCCTTGGAGCCTGTCTTCTCCATCACGGAATCGAGGAGTTCTTTGGCGAGTATCAGGCGCTGGTTATCGACCTCGACCTTGACATATTCTGCGTCAGGATGAGCCATCACCCCTGTGTTCGCCGGCAGTGTCCAAGGCGTTGTCGTCCATATAACTAAATACTCATTTGATTTGCCTTTTACTTGAAATTTGACGTATATTGAGGGATCTTTTAGCTTGGTGTACTCTATCTCGTTGTACGCAACAGCAGTTTCGCAGTGGGGACAGACGTGCACAGGATAGAGCCCCTGGTAAAGAAGACCCTTCTCGAAAGCCTTCTTGAAAGTAAACCAGGCACCTTCTATATAATCATTCTCTAGCGTCAGATAAGGGTTCTTCCAATCCATCCAGACGCCCAGGTTGGCGAAAGCCTTGTTCATTGACTCAATATGACGGGTTGCAAACTCCCTGCACTTGGCTATGAAATGCTCAATTCCGATCCTTTCTATGTCAGCCTTGCTCTTTATCCGGAGCTCCTTCTCCACCTGGTTCTCTATCGGCAGCCCATGCGTGTCATAGCCAGGCTGGTCGTGGACATCAAAGCCTGACATGCGCCAAAACCGTATATAGCAGTCTTTGATTATCTTGTTCCAGGCAGTTCCTATGTGTATGTTCCCTGTTGCGTAGGGCGGGCCGTCAAGAAAGTAAAATTTTTTCTTGCCGAGCTTCTTTACCTTCTCATAAATTTTGTTTTTTTCCCAGAATCTCTTTATCTCGTCCTCGTGCATAAACAATCACTGCTATGTTATAAATAAAAATTTATTATGCTTAAATAAGATTGTAGCGTGGTTATAAATGCCTGAGTGTGAGATGTGCGGAAGGGTGGCGGAAAAACTGGAAAAGACCAGCATAGAAGACGCGGTCCTGAATGTCTGCGAGAACTGCGCCAGTTACGGCAGGCGTATTTTCGAGGGGAAAAAAGAATGGAAGGAAAAGCCCCTTGAAGTAGTTTCGCTGAACCCCAGCTTTGCCTCGATTATAAAGCTCAAGCGCGAAGCGCTTGGCCTCTCCCGTGAGGAGCTTGCCAGGAAGATAAACGAGAAGTTATCGTACCTCGAGCGTATAGAGAACGGAAAAACAAGGCCTGAGCAGGGCACGACAAAAAAACTCGAAAAAACGCTAAAAATAAGGCTGCTGGGCTACGAAGAGAAATAACTTTAAATCCTGAGTTTATCTATTAGTAGGCGTGGCTGCGGTGATGTAATGGCAGCATAAGAGACTGTGGTTAAGCCTCTTTTCAAGAAAAAGGCTTAAGCGAAAAAGAAGCTGACCACCTTCATGCAAGGTGGGAGCATCCTTTCGATTGAACCTTTCAGAAAAGGTTCAGCAGAGATCTCTTCGTTGGGGTTCAAATCCCCACCGTGGCCCTATCAAAACTTTAAATAGTAGGATGATGTATAGAAACGTGATTTATATGGGTGAATGCCCCCACGAAGAAAAATATATATAGAGCAGCAGATTTACCTAGCCCTTATTCTAATTTAAAACCTGGCTACAATAAGAAAATTATGTTTCAGCCGCCAAAAGGTACAAGAGACCTGCTTCCTGAAGACATGAAGAAGAGGAGATTCGTCTTCGAAAAGCTGAGACAGGTATTCGAGCTTTATGGTTACGAAGAGATAGAGACGCCTGCTTTTGAATCGCTAGAGCTTCTTACGTGCAAGGGCTCCCTTGGCGAAGAGGCTGTCAAAGACATATACAGATTCAAGGACAAGGCAGGAAGAGAGCTCGGCCTCAGGTTCGACCAAACAACCCCTATAGCCAGGATAGTCAGTTCGAAAAGCCTGCCAAAACCCATCAGATGGTATTCTATCTCAAAGTCGTGGAGATACGAGGACGTTGCAAAAGGCCGTCTACGCGAATTTTATCAGGCAGGCATAGAGCTGATAGGCTCCCCTGCAAGCGAGGCTGATGCAGAGATACTGCAGGTTATCATAGACTGCCTGTTATCCCTAGGATTAAAAGACTTCACAGTAAGGATAAACAGCCGTGCAGTGCTGGACTCGCTTGCTACCAGGACCGGGATAAAGGACAAGGACGCTGCATTCCGAATACTTGACAAACTTGACAAGAAAGGCGAGGCTTTCGTCAAGAAGGAGCTCATCAAGAAGACAGACAAGGACAAGGCAGCCATGTTCCTGGATGCAGTAAAGAAGAGCGAGGCCAAGGAGCTTGACCCGATAATTAATGCCCTGCCGGAGAAATACAGGAAATTCGTGAAAACCGACACCTCGATAGCTCGTGGCCTTGACTACTATACAGGCTTCATATTCGAAGTAGTTGTGAAAGGCTTCGAGGACCTTGGCGCAATAGCAGCAGGCGGAAGATACGACTCGCTCATAGAAAAGTACGGCGGCCCGAAGATGCCTGCTACTGGATTCGGCATCGGCATAGAGCGCCTCATTGAGGTGCTTGACAACAGGATAGAACTGGAGAAGAAGAAAAATACTTATATTATATCTCTTTCTGATACAAAAAAGCAGGCGATTGCTATTGCGAACAGGCTTCGCGAGCGTTCAGTGAGCGCTGAGCTCGCACTGGTGGATAGAAGCCTGACGAACCAGCTAAAATACGCAGGCAGTAAAGGCATTAAATACGTCGTCATTGTCGGGCCAAAAGACCTCAAAGACGGCAAGGTCACTGTCCGGGATATGGAAACAGGCAAGGAAGAGAAGATAAGCATCGAGAGCCTGGCAGAGTATTTTTCATGATTAAGCTCCAGACCTGTGCAAACAGCACAGACCC
>CAYVZO010000011.1:0-11219 GCA_964456345.1 uncultured archaeon
GAGATTCTGTCACAATGCAGCGGCCGGGACGAGCTGGAATTCCAGATTCCCATACAGGGTTTTGAAGAGAAAACCATGACGATAAACTGCAGTGAAGCTGAAAAAAATTTTAGCAGCACCTTTATGGAAAGCTTCGTGAGCGGAGCATGCGAAGGCGAAAGCGCTCTGCAGTTCCCTACAGGCATAGAAGGCTTCGGAGAAGTGACTTTAAACTGTAGTGAATCAAAGGAAGACTTTACCGGAGCCCTCACAGACAGCTTACTGGAAAAGGTCTATTACAAGGATTATGACTGTAATATCCTGGAATGCATAAGTAACCCGGAAACAATGACAGCTGTTTTCTCATATAAAACAAAAGAATTCCTGGTCAACGTGACTTACGTAGTGCTGGCGCTTGCCATATTATCAGGGTTAATCTTGGCAATCTCGTGCAAAGGCTACGGCATTATGAAGAGCTTCGGCTTTTCATTCATCGGAGTGGGTTTCATGTACCCTATCCTCTTCATAATCGAGTTCATGATACCGTCTATGCTCGGGTTTCACGGTCTTCCATCTGAAGCAGCATCAGCCGCAGAGCCAATGATGAAAATGATATTCGACACCCTGAAAGCGAACTTCCTGCCTTTCCTGATAGCAGGATTAGCGCTTGTAGTGATATCTTACGCATTGCCTAAAGCTAGAAAAAAGAAGGCTAAGAAGTAAGGCATTCCCTGCAGTCGCAAAGGTTGTACGTGCTCCTGTGCATTCCACATATAAGGCCCTTGCTCTTTACTATCCTGCATATGTTGCAGAACTCATTGTTAAGCTGGACAGGAGTGATTTTTTTTTCGTTCACGTCCCTGCAGACTCTGCTTATTTCAGAAAGAACGCCAGAGTCGTTGAGTATCTTGTTGTTGTTGCCTCGTATTTCCCTCAGATACTGCGAAACTGCAGGCTGGCTCACACCAAGAAGTTCGGCAATACGAGACTGGTTAAGCTTATATTTCGTCATAAGCTCCTTGCATATCATGGCCCGGACGCCAGGAAGAACTTCCTTGACTACAATCTCGCATACCGGTTTCATACATTTCACTTGCACGAAAAACTTATAAGGGTAACTATAAGGAATATAAACCCGGAGACATAATTAGATTCAATGAAGCCTCTGAAGCTGAAGAGAAATCTCGGACTCTTTGAACTGACCCTTTACGGAGTAGGTATAATCCTCGGTGCCGGCATATACGCCCTCATTGGCGTTGGTGCAGGTATAGCAGGAAACGCCTTATGGCTGTCGTTCATACTCGCAGCTTTGATAGCCTCCTTTACAGGTCTAAGCTATGCAGAGCTTTCGTCTTTGTTCCCGCGGGAGGCAGCTGAATACGTCTATACGAAGAAAGCCTTCGGCAAGCAATCGCTTTCGTTTATCATAAGCTGGGTGATTATCATAGGAGGGGTTGCTGCGGCTGCTACTGTTTCGCTTGGCTTCGGAAATTATTTTTCAGCTATCTTCGGCACTTCACCCATCCTTTCTGCATTCCTGCTTATATTCTTTCTTTCGCTCATAAATTTCTACGGTATAAAAGAAAGCGCCAGGTTCAATATAGTTGCTACAATAATAGAAGCCTTGGGCCTGCTTCTTGTTGTTGCAGTTGGTTTCATATTCTTCTTGTCGAACGGCATAACGATAGATTTCCTGGAAACTCCGCCTGAGACACCAGGCCTGATGGGCATTATAGGCGCCCTGGCACTCATGTTCTTCGCCTATCTTGGTTTTGAGAATACTGCAAACATATCCGAGGAGGCGAAAAATCCCAGGAAGGTAGTCCCCAAGGCGTTGCTGCTCGCTCTTGCCATCTCCACTGTTCTCTACATACTTGTTTCTGTTTCAGCTGTTTCTGTGCTTGGATGGGAAGAACTTTCTCAGTCAGAAGCTCCGCTTACTGAGGTGATAGCAGAAGTCATCCCTGGTGCAGGCATCCTAATGTCCTTTATAGCGCTTTTCGCCATGTCAAACACAGTTCTTATAACCCTGATAGTCATGTCCAGGATTTTGTATGGCGTCTCCTGCCAGCACTCGCTGCCCAAATGCCTTTCTAACATACACAAAAAAAGGAGGACACCTTACATAGCTGTGTTCATAGTTATGTTGTTTGCTTCACTTCCTTTTATGATCTCTGTGTTTGTTTCCCTGGTCATGCACATAGACCCCATACACCTTCTGAAGAACCTTGGGCTGTTCACTGACGTGGGAATCTTCATAGCGTACATGTTCGTAAATCTCTCTTTGATAGCGATGAGGTTCAAAAGACCCAGTGCAAAGAGGCCGTTCAAAGTTCCGATGAACATAGGCAGGTTCCCTGTAATTGCTTTTCTTGGTGCATTATCCTGCTTTATGATGCTTTCCTACTTCGCATATTTCAAGACGTTTCTCGTAATGCTGGAAATTATTGTCATATTTGCAGGCGTTGCAGTATATAAATTCTACAACAGGTAGAAAAAATCTTTTTATTCCACGCACAACAATTATCTTTTATGGCAAAGATTCATGAAGAGCTCGAGGAGACCCACAAAAAAGTCGAGGAAGCAAGGCAGCACGCCAAGGACGTTATTTCTAATTTTTCCAAGAAACGCAATACGAAGAAAGAGCTCATGCAGTTCAAGCAGCAGGAGGACATAAAGAGAGTTAAAACAGGCATAGAGGGACTGGACGACCTCATGGAAGGCGGTATACCAGAAGACTCGGTCATTCTTTTAACCGGAACATGCGGGACAGGCAAGTCCACGTTCGCCATGCAGTTCCTTGTTGAGGGAGCCATGAACAACGAGCCAGGTGTTTACGTCTCGCTGGAGGAGTCCATAGAAGGAACTTTGAAAGAGATGAAGCTGTTCGGGTGGGATGTGGACGAAATGGTAAAGAACAAGATGCTGCTTATAGTCCAGCCTGAGCTTTATAATTTCGATGCGCTCATGACCACTATAGAGAATGCAGTTGACAAGGTCAAGGCAAAAAGGCTCGTTATCGATTCTGCGTCCATAATAGGGATGTATTTCGAGGAGGAATTCAAGGTGCGCAAAGCGCTTCTTGACCTGAGCCACATGCTGAAGAAGCTTGGATGCACCACGATGTTCATATCAGAGGTCAAGGAGGCCAGCGAAGGGCTTTCACCTCATGGCGTGGAGGAATATGTCGTCGACGGCGTCATAGTTTTGTATTACATAAAGAAGGGGAACCTTTACATGAGAGCCATATCGATAAGGAAGATGCGCTCGACAGACCACTCGACAAAGATTCATCCCATAGAGATACACAGCCCTGGCGGCATCGTCGTATACTCAGGTGAAGAGCTTTTTGCTTAATGCACAACACTTTAAATTTATGCCAGACAAATTATTTCTTTATGGGGCTGTTTGATTTCGTTCCAAGGAGGGCGTCTATTTTATTGATAGGCCCTCCCCGCTCAGGCAAGAACATATTTGCAGACCAGTTTGTCGTAGACGGTTTACTGAACAATGAAAGTTCCATATACATGATAGCGAACAACTTCCCCGAGGAAGTCATAAACAGGGTACTGCCTTTGGTCAACGGTAAAATAGAAAATCTGAGAATGATAGACTGTTATACCATACACGCAGGGATATCAAAAAGGGACGAGAAGTTCGTGTTCAGGACGAGCGGGCCTTACGCACTTAATGAGATAAGCATTGCGATAACAAAGGCGTTAAAAGAGTGCAATCCACCTACGAGGACCGTCATCGACTCGTTGACGACTCTGTTGCTCCATAATAAGATGAGGGAACTTGAGGAATTCCTCGAGGTCAACATAGGCAAGCTGAAAGCAAAAAACTCCACCGTCCTGTTCATGGTAGAGGAGGGTGTTCATACAAGCAGGACAATATCTTTGCTGGGTTCACTGACAGACGCTACTATAAAGTTCGATGAAGATGCGATAACGCTTACGAAAACAGGTGAGGAACAAAAGATTAAGTATAAATTGGAGAAAAATAAGATAATAATGGGATAGTTATGATAATGATGTTCCTGGATTTCATGTCAATCGGCTTTATTATCCTGAGTTTTGGCCTCCTGGGCGCAGTATTCATAAGGCATTTCAAGGGGATGGATGTCCCGCCTTATTGGATTTATTTCTTGGGCGGTTTTGCAATGCTGTCTATAAGCACCATGTACATGAAGCTTGTGCCTTACGAGGAGCCGTTCATAACTATAGACATACTCCTAAGATTCATGGCCAGCTTTTCCATTTTTCTCGGCTCTTTCGACATATTCAGGAGATACGAATCCAACATAACAAATAGAATAATAAATAGTAAAAGCAAAAAATAAAAAAAGACTTTATGCGTAGTTTCCTGTGCAGGTTGCTGTTGCTGTCTGGCCTGAAATTCCGCCTGTAACGTCGTATGTCACGACTATGTCATAGTTGTACGGCGAGCCAGTTGTCCCTGACGGACCTCCTGTAGCTGCAAGAACCACTGTATCTGACACATTGGCAACCACATCTGTGAACGTTAATGCCGTGCCTCCGACGCTGATGTCTGTTATAGTTACCTGTTCGTTCCCGTTTGTCAGCTGTATGTCGAAGTTGCCACCTGATGTCAGTCTGTGGTCCTTGTACAAGAAGTATGTCATTCCTGTACAGGTCTTTTGCTGGTATGTTGCTGGGTTCAATACGCCCAGTGCGTACAGCGCAGCACCAACTACCACTATGATAAGCAGTGCCCAACCATACGTCATGAGGTATTCCAGCGCGCTTTGACCTTTTTTCATTTTTCAATCCTCCTTTAATTTATTTATCTTGTGTAGTATTTAAGCGTTAGGTGCTGGAAAAATATTAGAATATGGTATTACTATCCAATTCATTGCCTATCGGATTATAGGATTCCCATAAAATTTCCTTACACGCCCGCAAATATGCCACTTACTATCACTCGAACAAAGAAAAAGACAGCCAAAGAAACGACTAACAGCAGGGGAATTATCTTTATGCCGCCTTTCTCGTCGCCTTCCTTGATTATGCCTATTATCAGGCTGCCGAATATCGACGTTACTATCAGGGAAATTACGGGGAAAAGCAGTAGGAATTCCTGACTTATGTTTATCTCGCCCCGCATCATCCCTGTCGTCACGGTCTCGCTTACCTGGAACTGGCTGAACTGGACACTCAGGATGCCTACCAGATAGGTGGATATTCCGTAGAGAAGCGGAGCGCCTATGCCTGCTGCAAAGAATATGAATATTGCGTACATGAGTACATTGCTCTGGACCTCGCCCTTGACAACGTTGGAATTCTGTATGTCTTCTGCTGTCTGCTGGAGGAGATCGGAAAGCTCGCCGCCAGACGACACACCCTCGACTATCAGTCGTATCGTTCTTTCAAGAAGCTGTGAGTGTATCCTTTTCGGTATTTCCAGCAGTGCCTGGCTTATTTCCATCCCTGCTAAAATCTGTTTGCCTGCTCTATTGAGCTCTTTCTCGAGCGGCCCGAATTCCGGTCTTGCAGCAAGGAGCAGGGCCCGGTCAGTGGTCATACCTGCCTTTATGTTCATCGACATGATCTGGAGCGCATCAGGCAGGACTTTCTCCACAAACTTTGCTTTCGAGTCCGTGGATAAAACAAGGAGCAGGTAGACAACCACCTCGAAAAACACATAGACAGAAACGAGTACCAGAAAGAAATACATCGTCGAGAGCGGCAGAATAAAAGAAATTGCTGTCGCCCCGGCCAAAGCCATCAAAACACCGAATAATATGACGAACCCTATGAACTTGTTCGGCTCTGTCTTTATGTTCGTATAGCCAAGCAGCTCTTTGTATCTTTTCACAAGCTTTTTCGGAAGTATCTTTGCAACGAATTGGTACATTTTCACACCTATATAAGGTTCGGTCTCTTTGATTTGATTATTCCGATAAACATGAACTGGAAAATAGCAAGGAATACCAGTATCATCCAGAACATGGATTCTGATATCGACAAGCCGCTGAAGCTCGAGATGACGATCATGAATGTTATTCCCATAACAGGCATGATTACTGCTATCATCATGTAGACCAACGTAAGAGGATTTAGCTTGCTGCCGTATTTCCTTATTTCTATCCTCTGCTCAGCAGAGATGTTGTCTATGATACTCTTCATCACTGTCCCGATATCAGCGCCTGCTTTTATGCCGTTCGATATCTGCCATATAACGCGCCTGAAATATACAGAAGGGTTCTTTGCAACAAGTTCTTCCAAAGCGTTTTCCACAGGCATGCCTGCATTGACCTTCTTCACTACGAAACGGAACTCCTCGCTTACAGCTCCGTAAGAGCCTGTTGATACGGACGTTATGCTCTGGAATATGGATACACCAGCCTGTACCTGGACATAAAGATGCCTCAACGCATGAAGCAAATTTCTTTCGATATCTGCTATCCTCCTTTTTATGAGGAGTTTCGGATACATCTTCAGGTATTGTATCGTAACGAAAAATAGTATCGTTGCTATCGCCAGGCTTATGATGATGCTTATTGATATGTTGGCAAAGCTGACCGTGAGAAGGAACGCAATCAAAAACACGGTAGCGAACATGAACAGAGCGGTAAAAAGAACTATGCTCATGTATTCCCTTGCACCCATCCCGATTTCCGCTTTTTCCAGTGCTGAGTCCAGACCGCGTGAAGTCTTTACTAGCGGCCCTGCAAGACCGTAGAATTTTCTTGCAATAACTTTTGCCCTGTTCAGAGGAAGTGGGCAGAAAGGTATTCTCATCGCTATGACCTCAATATCGTATCAGGTTTTTTCTTTTCATCAGCAGCCTTTATGACGTTCTCAGGCTCCATGTAGTATTCTGCCATTACCTTTCCGACATTATCGAGCTCAGTCACCTTGTTCTCTACCAGCCATTTCAGTATTTCCTTTTTCTTTTCCATGTCCTGGTTAAGCTCTTTGGCACTCATCCCTGTGTGCATGCCCAAGGTATCGAATATTTTTACGCATTGTTCGTGAGCCACTATCTCACCGCTGGGCTTGCATCTGTAGAGAACGTTGGGCTTTAATGAAACGCTGTCACCTGACTCGCCTGTGGGGACCAATTCAGCCAACTGATAGGTTCTTCTTATTCCGCGCCTCCTGTCCCTGTATTGTACAACTATAAGGTCCAGGGACTCGAGCATAACAGGCGGTACGTTTATAGGCGGGTTTGTCATTCTTCTCACGACCTGGTCTGCTGTATCCGCATGAAGTGTTGCGTATACTGAATGACCTGTGTGCATTGCCTCGAAAAGCACCTCAGCTTGGCGGCCTGTTCTTATCTCGCCCACGACGATTCTGTCGGGCCTCATTCTGAGAGAATTGACCAAAAGCTGGAGCATGGATACCTCACCTTTTCCTTCTGGGTTTGGCAACCTGGTTGTCAGTGGAAGCCAGTGAAGGAACTGTGGCAGCTGGAGCTCCCTCGTATCCTCGATTGATATTATCCTGTGGTTCGGCTGTATGAAGGGCATTAGGCCGTTCATAAGCGAGGTCTTTCCGCTCGACGTGCCTCCAGCTACTATCATGTTCAGCTCGTACTGCATCCCGAGCCATATAAAAGAAGCAACCTCTGGCGTCAGCGTATTGTTCAGTATGAAATCTATGATTGTCCACGGCTTCCTGGCGAATTTTCTTATAGTAAGCGTATTGCCTTTGGTGGATATAGGAAACAGCGTGGCGTTAGCCCGGTCACCCGTTATCAGGTGCGCATCCAGGAGCGGGGAAAGGGTTGTTATCTGCCTGCCGACCCTTCTTGCTATGATGCTTGCATAATTCTGTATCATCCCTTCTGAGACAAGGGTTATGTTCGTCTTCAGCCAGCCGAACTTCTTGTGGTATACCCACACAGGCTCTTTCGACGTATTTATCACGATTTCCTCGAGGTTCGCATCTGAAAGCGGGATCTCGAGCGTCCCCAAGCCGAGCATCTCATGTATGAGGTATCCTATCAGAAGTTTCTTTGTTTTATCAGGCGTGTTCGGCAGTTTCTTGTCTATAATCTCCCGGGCTTTTTTCCTGAACTCCTCTTTCAGTTTTCCTATTACAGCCTGGTTAAATATGTCCTCAGCTCCTATTTTAGCCTCCCTCAGAAGTGCTTCCTTAACAGAATCCAGGAGGACGAGCGTTGCAGAACTTATCTCAGGGACCGATATCTTGTAGAGCTTTACAAAATCCTCGCCCTCGACGATGCTTACGTTTACCTTTATCTCGTCTGAAATTACTTCATAAGTGTCGATTTCCCTTGCCATTAACAATACACCCCTGTTAGCTTTGCTAACTTACTTTTTACCCAGGGTTTTCTTCCTTAATTCAGGCTCCCCAAAAGGCGGGTAATGTATTTCTATCAAGCCATGCTCCTCAAGTATCTTTGCCCATTCCTCGACCTGCTGCTTCTTTGCACCGAACTTTTTCGCTGCTGTACCGAGCTTTATTCTGCCGACTCTCATCACTATCTCGAAAAGCTCGTCAATTGGTGTAGTTACCTTATCCATTCAAACAACCACTTTATTTGTTTGTGAATTCCTTGCCCAGTTTCCTTACGTCGTTCACGAGGTCTTCGAATTCGTTCCTCAGAGGAGCGATAACGTTTTGGCCTGAGAATGACAGTCTCCTCAGGGCTTCTTTCTGTTTTTCTATCAGGAAGTCCCTGTCTTTCTCAAGGCTTGATTTCTCCGATTGCATCCTCTTCAATACATTTTTGAAGAGCCTGAAAGAGGATTCCATGTCGTTGAATCTCTTGTTGATGTTCCTTTCCATCTCATTGATTCTTTTTTCAAGCTTCTCCAGCCTTTCATCTTTGGACAAAAACATATAATCACTATAACTATTTTTTCCGCGCCATATTAATACTTTTTATTTTATCAGCTCCACATTGTATATGTCCGCATGCTCGTCACCCAGTCTCAACCAGCTGTGGATAGTATTGTTTACAGGATAGCCGATGTTGGTGGAGTTAAAATAGATGTAATCTATGCTTATCTGCTCAGGTTTTATCGGCAAGCCTGCTGCTGACAGGTCAGGGAGATATACTATAGTCTCCACGCCTATCTGGTTAGTTGCCATGCTGCTGTACTTTGTTGATGTTTCCAGTCTTCCCTCAAGCCTGTCGAAGAACGAAGGCCCGTCAGCAGAGTTCATATAAAGGCCATTTGATATTGCAGTATCAAGCTCGGTTACGCCGTCTATCATCATTCCGGCTTGAGCAAACTTCCTTTTCAGGAGTCCGTTCGTATTCAGGCTGTAAAGAGGGTCTTCGAAGCCTTCTATGGACACCACTATGCTTTCATTATAAATCCTGTATATCTCCATGTCCCTGTTGTCTGTGATATTGACTGATATCAACGCGGATAACAGGACATTGAAGGAATCGTAAGGTTTTATCTCCAGTGATAATGTACTTATGTTCGTTTCGAAACCGTAAAGATGCCCCTTTTCTTCTATGGCTGCTATCCAGTCTTTTATAGAATCAGATTCAAAAAGCTCGAACTCGCTTCCATAGATAGTCCCGTTTTCCATCACCTCTATTATCCTTTCGTCAGCATTATCCAGAGGAATGCCGTTCATGTCGATGTAGCTTATAGCAGTGCCTATCGCCACTTTTGATGTTATTTCTAGGGCCCTCGGCAGGTCCTGCTCTATCGAGGTTGCATAACCCGCTATCCTATCACCTTTTATTTTTGTATAAACCTCTTCGAGCTGGGTTTCAGAAACGCCAAGATAGAAGATTATGTACAGTATTATCGGCGCTAAAAGCATCATGACTATTGCAGAGTAAAAAATGCCTTTCATACCCATACACCAATGCCAATATCTACAGGCCCCCACATATAAGGAATCCCGCCTATGAATAACGATTCGATTCTCATGTCTTCGGAAAGCTCAACATCTATGGGGTTGTTCATAGTTCCTGCCAAGCCGGAATTCCCAGGCAGTTCTACGAAATTAAGATGGTTCAAGAGCCTGACAAATGCATCATCCATGGCATTGTTATCCAGGTCCAGTTCGTCCACTGTTTTCAGCGTAGAATTGAATCTCTGCAAATCCTTCCCTACTTCTATGTTGATACTGCCATCCTGGTTGCCGTCATGGTCCCTGTCAAAGTATACAGTGACGTTACTCCCCCATATATCTGGAAATACTTCTGAATAGAAGACAGAGGCTCTGAACCTTGCCGTATACATGACCCTGTTATTTGTGGAGCAATTGGAACTTATATTATCAGGTCCTGCTGCAAGTATTATGTTAACATAATTCGTGGAATTGGTTTCTACAAGATCCTTGGGAACCTGCACAACGTATGGGTCTCCCAGCTGGGTGTAATCCCTTCCATAATCAGATAGTTGGTAAACGCTGCTCCAGCCCTCTGTCAGGCTGCTCTTCACAGACACGTTATCAGTCCATAAATCGCCTGAGAAAGATGTAACTCTGACGCTTTCTATTTTGCTTAATTCTTCAGGTACGAAGAAAGAGCCATTGCAGCCGTCAAGAGGCTCTGTATCTATGCCTATTGAAATTTCCTGGTATTCCGTTGGAAGCGACTCTTTCGTATAATTGAGCTCTATGTAGGAATCCGGATAAAGCGTGTTTATTCCTGCGCCTTCCAGGGACACGGTCTGTGCCTGATAGCTTATGTTGACGATCCCTTCTGCAATGCCCCTGTATATGTTTTTTAGCTCAGTCGCGTTGGAACTTGCATAGTATGTGCCGTTGCCGCAGGATGCTACGCTTTGCAAGGTCGATTTTGCAAGCGGACAGTAAGAGACAGGGCCAAAGCCAACAGAATATATAGTGGTATTAGCACCTGCTATGCATGCTTCACTAGCAGCATCATCAGAAGCTTTTATACTAACGAAATCACCGCACATTATCATCCATTCACCATCCAGATAATAGCTGTAAAACCTGCCATTTGATATCCCGCTTATAAGATACCATTCGTTTTCCAGCAGACCCGGAGCAACAGCAGGAGAAGAAAAGGACCCCACATCGCCCAGCCCGCTGACTATAGAGGAATCAGAATTCCACGACCCATCCCAGTAATAGCCATTGAATCTACCTGAAGATTCGCCTGCTATGAGGTTCCATCGTCCATCACCTGTGAGGTTGAATAAAGTAACAGGTGCAGAGTAGCTGCCTACGTCGCCCAAGCCGTCAATCAAAGAGGAATCAGAATTCCACGACCCATCCCAGTAATAGCCATTGAATCTACCTGAA
>CAYVZO010000011.1:11319-16460 GCA_964456345.1 uncultured archaeon
GATTCGCCTGCTATGAGGTTCCATCGTCCATCACCTGTGAGGTTGAATGCGACTGACGGCCTTGAGTAGGTTCCTGCTCTTTCTGCCACCTGGTATACGCAACCGCCTCCTGGGCATAACCACTCTGTAGGACACTCGTAAGGAATACATCCTTGGATGTTGTCTTCAGGCGGCTTGCACTGGACATTTGCAAGCCCATCTGTCATCACGACAATGAACTTCTGCCGTTCAACACTGCTCTGCTCTTCAAGAATAAGCCTGGCCTTTCTTATGGCGCTGCATACGCCTGTTGCACCTTCAGGTGAATAACCATTCACCTGGCTCTTAAGGCTTTCCGTGTCATTACTGAGGTCATGCGTAGAAACTATGACAGTGCTGTCGCTTGTTCCTATTGTATTTGGCAATCCGCTGTAAGCAACAAGACCTACCCGGTTCTCGCTGTTGTTTAGTATGATATCTATGAATTCTTTGTCCAGGCATTTGGCGAGGCTCATCCTTCTTGTTTCAGGGCTGTACAAATCAGGGTCGTCACAGCCCCTGTCAAAACCATTTTCCCGGTCCTTATCAAGCCGCCATATCATTGAACCTGAGACGTCAGTTATAAGGACGACGTCTGCGTTTCCCTGGGCAACAGTTGTGAAAGCCTCTGTACCAATCCTTAGTGGTATTGTCTTGTTGCTGAAAAAGCCGTAATTCAGTCCGGACGAATTCAGGATTTGGCTTATATCCGTATTATTGAGCATTATATGCTGCTCGCCTGTTGCATTGCCCCTGTATAGCGTGACATTCCCTATGTTGAGGAAGACCGTGGCATTCGTTATGTTATTCAGGTAATGCAGGTAAGCCTTCGTGGAATTCAGAGTGCCTGGCACATAAAAAGACGAATAGACGTTTATTATACCGTCGATTCCAGGCAGATAGTGTTTTATTTTTTCTTCATCCGGTTTTATCATTTCCGTTGTGTCGTAGATGATTTTTATGTAACCGCCTCCTATGAACCTTGTTGCTATGTCTCCTGCCAGGTCTATTGTAATCGTGTTGTTGCTGCCTGTCTGGACATAGCCAAGGCATGTTGAGTTTGTGATTGTCCAGTTATCTACAGAAAACATGCCTGTAGATTTCGTGAAATTCCCGCAAGAATTGCCATTAATATAAAGAGTGAAGTTGTTGCCCGCGTTCAATTCCATATATATATACCTTATGGTGGTATTTTCAGGGATGTCAGATATAACATTCGTTATGTTGCCTTCGCCCACGAAGCCTCCGAAGAACACGTAAGAAGCAGTTCGCTTGCCGTTTATACTGTTCAGGTACACCTTTGCTATATAGCCTGTCGAAGGTCTTTCTTTCATATATCCGGAAACAAGCTTCTTGCTCACTGTTATGGTTCTCAGGATGCTGCCTGACGTATTGTATATGGTTTCATTATCTACCATAAGGCTCCACTTAGTGTTGCTTGGCATTACACTCTTGAGCAGGTGCTCTGTAATGTTCCTTGCAGCTTCTGTGTAGCTAGAGTTTTCAGACGACCAGAGCATTCCAATTATGTCTATGATGCTTTTGTTCACATCGTCTTCGTCTATAATGTCGCCATAATAATTGGCTATCACAGGCTCTCTCAGCACATCTACCACTTTGAGCTCAGCTATCAGGTTCACGGCGTCCTCTGCCTGTGCGTACAGCCTTCCGTGTACAGCTTCCGTGGACACAGTGCTCATTGACAGAAGTATGAAAACAGGCACAGATGCTACCACTATCAGCAACGCAAACATCGCGTCAGTGCTGAAAAACAAACCCTTCATGGCCAAAACCTTACTTCCACAAAATCACATTCATATCAGCGATATTGTTCCTATCCTTTTTTAGGAGGACGATTCTCTGTGTTTTTGCGACAAGATTGCCTGACGCAGGAATACCGAACTCAAGTCTTTCGCCTGCAATGTTAAGTTCAAGTGGCTCGCTGTCCACAGTGGCGTTTATGTCTGAGACATAATATATTCTCCCGAAACCGTAATCCCAGTATCCTATAACAGCCTTGCCGTCGTTCCTGTCCTCTACCAGAGTCTGGAGTGTTGTATCACCGCTTGCCTGGTAGAATGCCCAGTCTGCACGGTTGAAGTCAACATCTTTCCCTGTCTCAGCAAGCACAAACCCGCTTTCTTTGACAGTGCCCTCCCTCCCAGAGCCCTTTTCAGCATGCATCCCAAAGCCGTCTTTTATAAGCGTTGCATTGCCTTCGAGAATCAATATTCCGCCAAGGTCGAGGAAACTCTTTAATTCCTCTATATTTATTTCATCCTCAGAGAGCCCTGCCTCCTCAACCACTATGACCTTGTAAATGCTTCTGTTGGAGAGCATTGCGTTGAATGCATCTGCTTTCGTAGATGCATAGAAAAACCTGGAATCACCTTGGTCAGGAGAATCACCCCCGTAATAATAATCCCAGACAAGGCCTGAGTTCGAAATGAGTTCTTTCACCTTCTCATCATCTGCGGAAAAATACGCAACAGGTGAATTACAGACACCGCTCGTGAGGTTGTATCCATTGATATCCTTTAGCGTTATATAGAGCTCATATTCATTTATTCCGAGAAGGTCCTTTGCCTCATAATAGTCCGTATCCATGAGGTTCAGGAATTTTGTTGTATTCAGTATACCTTCTTTTTCAGAAAGTCCTATACTTACAACGCTGCTTGAATTCCAGTCTTCAGGCAATCCAGAAGTCTTTGTCAAAATATCTGAAACAATCAGAAGCGAAGATTCCATGTCGCGCCTCTGCTCGCTGTTCATTACCTGAGATTCTACGTAGCCCCAGAGTGGAAGAACCAGGATCAGGGTAGCGATAAATATAGCCACGCTGATGGTAAAATCCCCTGATACCACCTGTGCTTTACTCAAACCTTATCAACCCATCCTCGTTCTTTATGAAGTTCAGCCCCTTGGTCACATCGCCTGTGATATTACCCGTAAGTATGGGTACTGTATAGGTGTTTCCGCCCCATCTGCTGTAAACCCTCTGGTAATCTCCAAGAACACTTATTGTATAATCTATATCCCCATACAGGTGTTCTGGGACGAAAAAACTATGCTTGTACCCGTCTCCCACGCCTACTGCTGTGTTTATTTCTATGGCAAGAAGCTTTGTCACCCTTTTCGCGTCAAGATTGATTTTCTCCCTGTAGATTTCGCCGCTCTTGGAAAATGCAACATAGCTTACGAGGGTAAGCATGAGCAACATGATTACCATATACGTCATTACTTCCAGTGATACTTGAGCCCTCATCAAAACACCCAAAAATTCTTTACTGGTCTATGATTTCAACATTGCTGTTGTTTGCCTTTACGAGGATTCTGTGTATTCCTGGCTCCGGGTCCAAATATCCGGTAAGGTTCACAGAGGCCATTTCTGATATATTAACCAGTGTATCTTCTTTCCAGAGAAGTTCAAGCACCACGGTATTGCCTAAGATATACGTATTCTTTATGTTGTCAGGAAAAGTCGGGTTTATGTAGAACTGTGCAGGCTCTCCTTGTACGTATACTATGTCAGCGACATCTGTTATCCTCTTCACAGCATCCTCGGCATACGCTGTCTGCAAGTCCCACCTGGCGCTGTTTATGTCAGAACTTGCATATATCCATATAAGCCCTGCTATCACAAGGCTCAAGGAAAACATTATCATGTACTCCATTCCAATCTGGGCTTTCCCAGCAGTCATAATTATTTAATTGTCAGCCTTCATATATATCCTTTTTAAGAACACGAGCCGCTGCAGTTGGCGTACGAGAATATGATGTCCTCGCAGTCCACTATATCCAGGACAATTTCAGAATAAGTCTCGTTCGAGTATACTGTACAGTTCATGCTTGTTTCGTTGTAGTGGGCAGTTGTGCCGCTTCCTATTACCGAGTAGTAATGTTGCGTGGTTATCTGGCCTATATCCAGCCTTATCGTGGATGAAAGGCTTTTTCTTATGCAATCCTCCCTGGTTTCACAGGGTCTGCATACGTTGCTTACGTCGCACGTAGGCTCCGGGTTCTCACAGCCATAGTTATAATATTTTATTTCACCCCATGGCATGATTTCCGTTGTCGAGTACTCACATGTGTTGCATGACCCTCCGTCGCAGGATTCTTCGATAACTTCGCCTGAGGAAGAGTCGACCGTTATAGACACGCCAAAGCCTGTGCTGTTTCCTGCTGTGAAATTCACAACCCAATTATCGTCCTCATCAAGGGTGATATCTTTCTCCCTTTCCGGATATTTCTCGTCAACTATCTCGATAACCTCTTCCTTGCTGATCGTGTCATTCGTAACATTGTCGGCTCTATTTTCATCATTTTCCTGAGCGATATAAGGGGAGATGGTCATTACAACAGCTGAAACAATAGCTGCAATTACGACAAATAAAATTACCATTCTCATTGCTGTTCACTGCCTGGATTTTGGTAAGCTGCCCTCAAAAACATCTATGAAGACTAGTTTTTGGCGCCCTGTATTTATTACCCGATGCCAGTATCCTCGGGGCACGGTCACCAGATCGTGCTTCCTGACAGCAAAGGAGTATTTTTTCTTACCGAACTTGAGCAGCATCTTCCCTTTTCCGCTTATGAAGAAATAGTATTCATCCTGGTCTTTATGGGAATGTCCTGTAGTCATTTTGTAGTCTTTGCCAATCCTGCCTGGCTGTATTATGTTCATGTTGAAGACCATGCGCCTGAATCCTGTTATTTCTGTGGTAAGGTCGTATAAGTCATAGTTCGTTTCATTGCCTTTCTTAAGGTCAGAGTAGATGCAACTGCCATCCGGCATCTTCATCTCTTTCACTTTTTTCCTTTTGTGCTGTGCTATTTTTTTCAGGCCTTTCAGGCTTGTTTTTATCGGCTTTTTCATGCTATCACTTTAGTTATTTTGTCTATCTTGTCTAATATATCTGTTGCAATTAGCGACTGTTTCCTCTGCCTAGCTGCCAAATCGCCTGCTGAGCCGTTGATGTAGGCAGCTGCGCAGGCTGCCTCGAATAAACCAGCTCTTTGCGCAAGCAGCGAGCCACAGATGCCTGCCAGCACGTCGCCTGTGCCTCCGACAGTCATGAATGAGTTGCCAGTCTTGTTTAGAGCTACGCGCGCTCCGTCAGATA
>CAYVZO010000012.1:0-16177 GCA_964456345.1 uncultured archaeon
TACGAAGTGAAAGACATAGGTCTGGCAGAACAGGGAAAAAAGCAAATAGAGCTTGCTGAGATGCAGATGAAGGGCCTGATGAAAATAAAGGAGCGCTTCGGGAAGGAGAAGCCGTTATCAGGTTTCAGGATAGGCATGGCGCTTCACATTACTAAGGAGACAGCAGCCTTGGTCCGCACGCTTGGTGCAGGTGGTGCAGAGGTCGCTATAACAGGCTGCAACCCTCTCAGCACGCAGGACGATGTTGCAGCTGCGCTGGCAAAGCAGGGCTTTCACGTATACGGCTGGAAGGGCGAGACCAAGGAAGAATACTACAACAATCTGAACAAGGTACTGGATTTCATGCCTCACATAACGATAGACGACGGATGCGACCTCGTAAGCGAGATACATCTCAAAAGGACGGATCTTCTGAAACACATCATAGGCGGTGCAGAAGAGACAACCACGGGAATAATAAGACTTCGCGCAATGGAGAAGGACAATGCGCTGAAATATCCTATCATAGCTGTAAACGATTCAAAGACAAAACACCTTTTCGATAATTTCATAGGAACAGGCCAGTCGACTTTGGACGGCATAATACGGGCAACAAACATACTCATAGCAGGGAAGAACTTTGTCGTTTCTGGATATGGCAACTGCGGAAAAGGCGTAGCCCTGCGAGCCAAAGGACTTGGGGCAAATGTTATCGTGACTGAAGTAGACCCGTTCAAGGCGTTGCAGGCGCACGTGGACGGCTTCCGTGTCATGCCCATGGCTAGGGCAGTCGAGACAGGCGACATATTCGTCACAGTCACAGGCGACAAGAACGTGCTTTCCATGGACGTCATCAAGAAGATGAAGAACGGAGCCATAATGGCGAACAGCGGCCACTTCAATGTCGAGATAGACCTAGAACAACTGGAAAAGAATGCAAAGAAGAGGAGAGTGCGGCCGTTCATGGACGAGTACACGTTGAACGGGAAGAAGCTTTTCGTTCTCGGTGAGGGACGGCTAATCAATCTAGCAGCTGCTGAAGGCCATCCTTCGGAGATAATGAGCATGTCTTTCATGAACCAGTCGCTAGCCATAGAGTACCTTGTGAAAAACAAGGGAAGCCTGGAACCGAAGGTCTATGTGTTGCCTGAAGAGGTCGACCGCGACATAGCAAGGACGCAGCTCGAGGCAGTGGGAATAGAAATAGACGAGCTGACCCAGGAACAGGAAAAATACCTTTCGTCGTGGGACGAGGGGACTTAGCTGCAGGATGTGTGTCAGCATGATTGGCATTTTTGGCGGAAGCGGGTTCTATTCACTGCTTGAAAATGCCGAGACCAAAGTCGTAGAAACACCTTACGGAAAGCCGAGTTCTAAAATCCATATAGGCAGAATCAGCGGTGTTGATGTTGCTTTCATAGCACGTCATGGCGAGAGGCACGAACTGCCTCCACACAAGATTCCGTACAAAGCAAACGTATACGCTTTCAAGGAATTGGGCGTTGACAGGATAATCTCTCCAGGGGCTGTCGGCTCGCTGAAGGCAGATATAAGACCCGGAGATTTCCTGGTGCCTGACCAGTTCGCAGAATTTACCCATCGGGACGATACGTTTTACCATGGACCGAAAACAGTGCACATATCCTCAGCTGACCCGTACTGCCCGGAACTCAGGCAGCTGATAATCGACGAATGCAAGGCTAAAAAACACAGAGTACATGAAAAAGGCACGGTCGTCGTGATACAGGGACCGCGCTTTGCCTCAAGAGCAGAGAGCGAGTTTTTCAGGCGCAACGGATGGGACATCATAAACATGACGATGTACCCTGAGCTGATACTTGCTCGGGAACTCGAAATTTGCTATGCCAACATCGCGATAGTGACTGATTACGACACAGGTCTCAAGGAAGACCCCAGCATAAAACCTGTCAACATAAAGGACGCACTCAGCGTATTCAAGAAAAACAACGAGAAAATAAAGAGGCTTATTTTCGACATGGTTCCTAGAATACCCAGGGAAAGGAGATGTATCTGTGCCAATGCCATGGAAGGCGCAGAGATATAGCTAAGTCACTATGAAGAGGATTACTGACCATATTATGGAGAACATCATGCCTATTGCATAATAGAATGCTATATCCCTCAGCCTTGACATCGTAGTGCTTAATTTCTTGTGGGAATCCAGAAACGTGTACACGATTATTGCCAGCACTATGGCGCTTATAGTGATCGTAAGGGCCCATATGAACCATATGAATTCCAGAATCATTTTTCAGTCTCCCCGATTATCGTTACTATGATATCTCTTTTCCTATCCTTTACATCGAACTCCCAGAGCATTATGCTCTGCCAGGTGCCCAGCAGCAGCTCGCCGTTGGATACCGGAATCGTCTTGTCCTTGTCCGTCAGGCTTGCCCTTATATGGCTGAATGCGTTCGAGGGATGATTGTAAAGGCTCTTCTCGTCGGCCATGGACCTGAAGAACCTCTTCAGGTCCTCTGCAAGCATACGTTCGTTCTCGTTTATTATAATTCCTGCAGTGGTTGCCGGGACGAACACGTGGCATACCCCTTCTTTTATTTCGCAGGATTTGACTATGCCTGAAACCCGTTCCGTTATATCGACAAAATCGCCTCTCTTTGTAACCACTTTCATTATTTCGCGAAATATCATGAGATCACTTATAACTTAAATAGTTTACGTTACATTTAAATATTCAGTATTTAAATACTAAATCTCTTGAGGTGTGTCCATGGCTGAGAAAATTAAAATAGAAAATGTTGTTGCTTCTACGGATATTAAAAAAATAATTTCCCTCGACAAGCTGCTTACTGTATTGGAGGCGAGCGAGTACGAGCCAGAGCAGTTCCCAGGTCTTGTATATCGCCTGGACGAGCCCCGTGTCGCAACGCTGATATTCCGTTCAGGCAAGATAATATGCGTGGGTGCGCGAAGCACGAATGCTGCCAGGGAGGCGCTCCGCAAGACCGTACGCAACATAAAGAAAATAGGAATCCGCGTGAACGAAAACAAGATAAGGGTGAAGATAGAGAACATAGTGGTTGCCGTGAACCTAAACAAGGACCTTAATCTGGACCAGCTGGCATTCCAGCTGGAGGACAGCGAGTACGAGCCAGAGCAGTTCCCAGGCCTTGTCTACAGGATATTCGACCCAAAGGTGGCTTTCTTATTGTTCTCGTCCGGCCGCGTTGTCTGCGCAGGCGCAAAGAGCCTGGATGACGTGAAGCTCGCGGTCAAGAGGCTCGAGAAAAAACTCAGGGGTCTGGGATTCTGAGCGTAATTTCTACGTAATGTTTTTGTAATTTTATATTGATTTTTTAAAGACTGTTCTTAGAGTTATTCGTAACAATTAGTCGGACTGTGATTGCATGAGATTTTCGTCTTTATTGGATGAAATTCCGCCTTATCCTTTTCCAGTAATAAATAAACTAGTTAAAGAAATGCGTGGTCAGGGTATAGATGTGATAAGAGCGACAATTGGTTCTCCAGACAGAGAAGCGCCGCAAAAAGTTAAAAACGCAATGTCAGGGTTTGTACGCAGGGCAGGTTCGACTCAAGATTACCCTATTGACAAGTATGACGACAGAGGAATTCCCAAATTAATAGAAGCTATTATAGAAGATTATCGTGAAAAGCATGGTGTAGAGCTAAAACCGGAGAATATAGCAGTTACAGATTGGACAAAGCCACATCTCATGGATCTTGCTGAATTATTTGCAGCAGGAACAATGCTGCTTCCGGACCCTGTATATCCAGCGTATATGGGTGGTGTTGTTCTGTCACACCATGACAAGAAAATCGTAAAAACTTCTGAAGAAACAGGATGGCTTCCAAGGTTTGAATTCACAGACGATGATGTTGCATTCTACCATTGTGATCCGAATAACCCGACAGGCAGTGTAGGAAGCATGGATCACTACATGGATCTCCAGAGTAGGATTACAGCTCAGAAAAATAAAGGGAAGGACGTCGGAGGCATTTTTGATAAACCGTATAAAGATTTCGTATTTGACGCTGAGACCAAGCCTGTTTCTATAACACAGGTCCCGGGACTAATGGAAGATGGTTTTGAGGTTGTTTCTTATTCAAAGCATAATAACTTCGTCGGAATAGGACTGGGATGGATTGTCAGTAGCGAAGATAACATAAACAGATGGCTGAAATACTACGGCAAGAAGTACCAGGGAGTAGAGTGGTATAAACAAATGGCTGGCATTGTTGCACTCAGGGACCCAGATGCTAGGGAAGAGATAGAAGGGTATATGTCTGAATTAAAAGAAAGAAGAGATGTGTTAGTTGAAGGTCTGAACAGTGTGGGAATAGAAGCGAAACCGCCAAAGGCAACTCCTTACGTATGGTTTAAAGTGCCAGAAGCTTATAACGATGAAGAATTCGTTAAAGACGTTCTGCTTAAAGAGGCGCATGTGGCTTTTATGCCAGGGTCTTACTTCGGAGAAAGTGGTAAAGGATATGCCAGAGCGACATTATATATCCCTACAGACAGGATAGAAGAGGGCATTAACAGAATAGCAAAAACCAGGGCAGACCTTCAGACGTGGTAGGCCTTTTTTTCTTGGAAATCCTTTCCATAGGAAGCAGTGGAAACGTATGGCATACCCTAAAAAAGATTTACGGAATAGTTCTGTTGTGGTTAAGCCTTTCAAGTCTCTGGAAAAGGCTTGAGGTGCTATTATGGAGATGAACGAGAAACTCGACAAATTCTTGCGGGAGAAATACTACAACGAGGTTCTTATTGCTGACGAGGAGAACCCGGTAGTCATAGATTTTGGCGTTCTTGACAGGTTCGACCCTATTATTGCTGACCAGCTTCTCGAGAATCCTGACGGCGTTTTGCCTGAATTCGTAAAGGCTGCAAAGGACATTGCCATGACAGACAAGAACGTAAAAGTGCGTTTCAGGAACCTTCCCGAAAGAAAGAACATCAGGATAAGGAACCTGCGAGCGAAGCACCTTAACAAGCTCTGGGTGGTCGACGCAATTGTAAAGGCAGCGAGCGAAGTCAAGCCGCAAATATACGAGCTCGAGTTTGAGTGCCCGGAATGTGGAGGGTTGACCACTGTGCCCCAGGAAGGAACCGGAACCGTGCAGCGGCCGTTCCTTTGCGAGCACTGCGGACGAAGAGGCGATTTCAAGGAAGTCGGGAAAAAAATGATTGATGTAAGGTATCTTACATGTATGGAGCCTTTTGAAGTCACCACAGGCGAACAGCCTGGAGAACTTGCCATATTCCTGAAGGAAGATTTGACAACGCCTAGAATGCAGAAGAAGACTGATCCAGGAGCGAGGCTCAAGATTACTGGGGTCCTCAAGGAGCTGCCCAAGCGCATAAAAGGAAAGCTTAGTACGAAAATGGATATGTACATGGAGGCAAATTTCGTCGAGCTTTCTGACGTGGAGTTTGAGGAACTCGACATAACAGAGGAGGATGAAAAAAACATACAGGAGCTTGCATCCAGCCCTGACGTGTTCGAGAAGCTGAAAAACTCGATATCACCTGGCATATACGGCTTCGACGAGATAAAAGAGGCCATAATATTGCAGTTATTCGGGGGCATTGTCCACAGACAGCCTGACGGCTCGAGGATTCGCGGAAACGTGCACATCCTCATAACAGGCGACCCTGGCGTAGGTAAGACCATGTTTCTTAAGCTGGTTTCCAGCGTAGTACCCCGCGGCCGCTACGTTTCAGGCTCAGGCGTATCAGGAGCAGGTCTGACTGCCACTGTGCGCAAAGACGAGATTATGGGCACCTGGGTGCTTGAGGCAGGAGCCCTGATACTTTGCAACAAGGGGATGATATCAATAGACGAGTTCGACAAGATGAGCAGGGATGACCAGATAGCGATGCACGAAGCTACGAGCGTAGAAACGGTTAGCATCGCAAAAGCATCTATAGTTGCTACGCTGCCTGCTGAAACTGCTGTCCTTGCAGGTGCGAACCCCAAGCTCGGTCGTTTCGACCCGTTCACGCCGATAACGGAACAGATACAGATACCCGAGACGCTGATGAGCAGGTTCGACTTAAAATTCGCAGTCAGGGACATACCTGACAGGACAATGGACGAGAGGCTCGCGGACCATATCGTAACCTCGCGTGTAACGCCTGAGGCAATAGAACCTGCAATACCTGTGCAACTCTTGAGAAAATACATAGCTTACGCCAAGAAGATAAACGAGATAGAGCTTACGGATGAGGCAGCAAAGAAACTGAAGGATTTCTACGTCGAGATGAGAAACCGTTACTCAGGAGAGGAAATACCTACTGTAAGCATAACCCTGCGTCAGTACGAGGCTTTGCTGAGGCTGGCAGAGGCGTCAGCCAAGGTAAGGCTTGCCAGGAGAATAAACATGGATGACGCGGAAAGGGCCATCCGGCTTATGAAATACTCACTGTCTCAGCTGGGTTATGATTACGAAACCGGCCGCATAGACATAGACAGGATAGAGAGCGGGGTCACGGCAAGCAGGAGGAGGAAGATAGGCATCCTGGTGGGCATAATCGACGATATGCAGAAGGAGTCGAGGGAGATTGCTGTCGAGGACGTGAAAGCCGAGGCAGAGAGCCAGGGTGTGGAGGCAAAGGACGTCGACGACCTGGTTGAAAGGTTAAAAAGAGAGGGAACAATATTTGAACCAAGGCCGGGCTTCATCAGGAAGATATGAATCAAAGAGTGAAAAGCACGCAAATGATGTAATATGGAACGAAAAAGGCTTACAGCAGTAAAGACCAAGATAGGACCTGTAATCAAGGGCAGGTTCGTGAAGCAGGAAGGATTCACGCCAAACTACGTGCTCACTAGCAACGGATTGAGGGTTTCAAGGGCGAATATCCTCGCCACGGTTGTCGACAAATTCGTGTCAGAGACAGGCAAGTTTGCGAGCATCACTCTGGATGACGGCTCAGGCACGATTCGTGCTAAGGTGTTCAACGCAGTTTCCGTATTCGAGGGGATTGAGACAGGCGATATAGTAGACTGCATAGGACGGATAAAGGAGTATCAGGGCGAAATATACATCATGCCTGAAATACTGAGAAAGGTCGATGATCCTGATTTGGAGATGCTGCGAGAATTGGATATACGGAAGCGCGACAGAGAGTGGAACAACAAAAGAGAGCTCGTTCTCGAGTACCAGAACCAGACGGCTGACGCAGAGGAGCTTAAGAAAATAATGAACGAGCGATTTAATGTTTCGAACGAGGACGTGGAGTCCATACTGCAGACGCAGCAGGCTGACGAGGAAGTCAGCGAGAAAGAGAACGAGACCAAGGAGAAGGTCCTCAAGTTCATAGTCGAGTGCGACAAGGGCGAAGGCTGCGACTATTCCGAGTTACTAGACAAGTCAGGCCTTCCGGAAGAGACCATAGACAGCCTTGTAAACGAACTCCTCAGCGAAGGGATGTGCTTCGAGCCAAGGCCAGGCAAGATAAAGAAACTATAAGTTGAGCTTTTTCAGAAAAGCTCATACAAAAGGAGCGCATGCGCTTCCAAAATCCTTATATATTCTTTGTTTACAATTGATGATTATGTCTAAAATCGACATGGTAAAAGGCACGCTGAAGACGTTGATGTGGCTTGTAGGCGAGGAATGGAAATACTTGGACCACAAGCTAATAAAAATAATAGCCGGCGCTATTACGTTCGTGATAATGGGTTTGTTCTGGTTTTTCATCCTCCGGAATATAGTGCCTTTCTGAGGCATAGGCGATAGCATACGTCTAAAAAACATCATGAGATAAAACACAAGAGAAAAGTACATATATCTGCGGGCAATCACCATATCGTGGAAGTATACGAATGCAGCCCTGAAGACTTTGAATTCTATTCCCAGGCCGACATTTTCAAGCATCCGGAAACATGGATTGAATACGAGGCGATGTCCGGCATAATGACAACGAAGACCAGCAACTCCATGGTTTACAATCCGGCTGTTGTATTCGAGATGAGGGAAGAAGGAACAGACAGGGTAAAGTTCTACAAGCTATTTAAGTGACCTTCGTCTTTCCCTATTTCCAGGTATGCCCATGCCCAGATGACTGCCTCAAAGGCGCGAATCAAGTCGTTCCTCTCCAAGAAGTGCTCGCTGTCTGATATGTAGGCATCTATATTATTTATGAAACTCTCCTTGCTTTTATCAGTATTAATTTTCTTCCGTTCCTGCTTTATCCTTTCAAGCCATTTTTGCGTCTCTTTTTTTAGTTCTTCCATAATTCCAATGCCTCTTCTTCCTTGAAATTCAGCTTGCCAGGAACCAGTATAGCTGAAGGAACTGGAAGGTCCTTTTCCCTTAAGGCAGATGCGGTGTTATATTCTATCTTACCCTCTTTACTGCCTAGGCAAGAACACGCCACTATCCTTTCTTCTTTATTTATTGCACCATTCTTTGTCAACAGCCCAGTCGCCTCTTTTACAGTCATCAGCTTATCGTTTTTGATGTCAAGAAGCACCAGCGTATGAAGCCCTGCTTTCCTGTTTTCCTTTATGACATCGTAAGGACTTTTCGGCTCGTAGCCTTTTTCCGGACAGACCAGAGTTGTCGCTCTACCGAACTTGTATAGCAGTAATCCGCTTTCAGCTACTGCCGTGTATACAGACGATGAATGGATAATACTAAAACCAATGCTCTGCTTCTTTGCTGATATCATTAATTCTATGTGCGTGGTCGCTGTTAACGGGTCGCCAGGCACTAATAAGGCAACATCAGAGGCTTTGGCTTCATCGACAAGGAAATCACTCTCTACTTTCTTTCTCGGCAGTACTTCTATCTTCTTGCCGCTAATTTTTTCCAGCTTCTTTAGGTCACCATGCCATTTCCCTGTGTAGAATTCGCAGTAAACCGAATCGCATCTCTTTAAGATGTTCACCGCTCTCAGGGACATGTCTTCCTCGTCATAAAGACCCAGACCAACTAAATACAGCATAAAATCACTTCCTTGCAAGAATCTTCTTTATTATCTCAGCTGCTAAAAAGCCTGTCTTGCTCGGCAGCTTGCTGTCAGCTATTTCCGTTATATCCAGAGAATCACAGTCTATTTTCTCGAGCACTGCAAATACCTCCTGCGGCTTCAGCATACCTTCAGGCAGGCCGGTCTCCACGCATGAAGGATCGAAAACATCCATGTCTATGGTCAGGTGTACAGGCTTCTCCAGTTTTATGTTCTGCTTAAGAAAATCATTAATGCTGAAGCTTTTGACATCGCTTTTTTCCATTACTTCTGATTCTTCTTTGTTCAGGCTCTGCACGCCTATCTGCATAATCTTTGCGAGCTTGCTGGCATGGTAGGCCCACGTCTGTTGCATGTATTCATTGCCGAGATAGTCTTTTCTCAGATCAGCGTGCGCATCTAACTGCACTATGGTCTTTGGCTTTAGCGCTTCCGTAATCGCTAAAGTTATCGAGTGGTCGCCACCGATGAATATCGGGAATGCCTTGCTCTCATTATTAATGTCATGAATTGTTTCCTTAATCCTTTTTGCTGTTGATTCATAGCTTCCTGGAACTACTTCTATATCACCAAGGTCGCAGATTTTGAGCTTCTCGAAAAGATTCACCCCATTCACGAAATCTTCCTTTATTTTCAGCGATTCACGAACCATGACAGGACCGTATATAGAGCCGGAGCTGATGCTGCTTGAGGCGAATGGCACGCCCAGGAATACGACATCTGCTTCCTTTAGCGGGTAGTTGTAGCTCACGAAGCTGTTCGACGCGTAGAGCATGAGTATGAATTGGAAGATAGGTTTTTAAAAGTTAATAAATGGAAAGGACAGCTAAAAGCCGACAGATAAGAAAGCTGTTGCCAGCGCACTTCCTTTATTCTTCTAAGATGGATTTCTCGTACTTTTTCGTGAGTATCTCGCGAATCCGCCTTGCCGTCTTTTCGCCGATGCCGTCCACCTTCATAAGCTCGCTTTCGCTTGCGTTGAAGATTTTTCCAGGCGAGCCGAAATGTTTCAGCAGTTTTCTTGCAGTTATCGTGCTTATTTCAGGGAAACCGGCTACCAGGAATTCCTGCAACTGGTTCATTGTTATCGCCTTCTTCTTGGTGCGTATGCCTACGGAATTCTTGATTCCCAGCTGCTCGCGTTTGGCTATTGCCAGCATTATCTCGGCAGTTTCGTGCTGGTTCCTTGCCCAGATTATAGGTACGCAGAGCTCGCATGCTATCGAAGCAATAGCACCTCGAATCGCGTTCGGGTGGATCTTCCTTTCGGTGCCGAATAGATTGAGCCCTTCTATTACAAGCAGCGGTTTTGGATAGATTTCCTTCAGGGCTTTCAGCTGCCTGAAAAGCCTTCCGTCAATAATGCTTTGTAGGAAGTCATCTACTGTCTTTCTCTCGCACGCGGCGTTATTGCTCAGAAGGTAGTCAGCTGTATCTAGGTGTTTCTCGCGAAGCGTGCACTTCTTCTTGAGTATAGCTGCCACTTTTGTCTTGGATTCCCTGTTGTCCATGTATATTGTAACAGCATTAGAAAATGCTTTCTGCGGCATTAGTTATGTTTGAAGAAATATAGATTTAAATTAATTATTAAAGCAAAAGAACCAATCGGAGTTCCTTTACTCTTGTACACGTTTGATTTCAGCAACTTGGCTGATGCATTCACTTTATAGGTTTAACAAGAAGATAGATTTATATCGATTCCCTTTAATTCTAAATTCTATGAGGTGCAGATGTGGCAAAAAAGCGGTAATAAACCTGAAATACCTTGGCCAGTCTTTCTGCAAAGACTGCTTCATCGAGTTTTTCGAGAGGCGCGTGAGAAAATCAATGGCAGGAGACCTGGCAGGCGTAAAAAAGCTGGCTATCGGCTTGTCAGGGGGGAAGGACTCATCTGCAATGGCATATATCCTCAGCAAGGCCGTAAGGATTCCCATGGCAGCCATAACCATAGACGGAGGAATCAAGGGTTACGACGGCAAGCTGCTTGCGAATGCAAAGAAGATAACCAGGAAACTGGGGATAAAGCACTACGTCTTTTCCTTCAAGAAAGAATTTGATTACAGGATAGATGACATAGCTAAGGCACGGCCGGGTATGTGCAATTGCGGAATTTTCCGTCGCTACCTGCTAAACAAGAAAGCGCGCGAATTGGGTGCAGGCAAAATTGCCATAGGCCACAACCTGGACGATGAAGTAGAGAGCATATTAATGAACGAAATGCGCGGCGATGTGGACCGCATTGTCCGCGGCGAGGGCGTGATAAAGCATGAGAAGTTAGTTCCGAGGATAAAGCCTTTGAAGCGGAGCCCGGAGGACGAGGTTGCGCTTTACGCAAAAATAATATTCCCGAAAATGAACTTCAACATAGAGTGCCCTTACAGGAAAGAAGTCCTAAGGCTGCATGTAAAAAACATGATAGATTATCTTGAGAGTGAACATCCAGGCATAAAGTATCAGATATTCGAGGGAAACAAGAGAATAAGAAACGCATTGCTTAAATCAGAAAAAATAGGCAAGCCGAATACCTGCAAGATGTGTGGTGAGATATGCTCCGGCGAGGTGTGCCAGGTTTGCGAATTCAAGAGGCAATTTTATAATAAAGGAAAAAGATGATCATAATGGCACATGACGTTATCCTGTATATTTTGGCAGTCATGATATTTTACGACTTTTCACTGCATCTACTAAGGCTTGTTCTTGGCATAGAAAGAGCAAGAAGGATAAAATATTACTGGCCGACTTTTCTCATAGGCAATGAAAGGCTTTACAATATCTTCTGGACAGCTTACTGGGGGTGGCATTTGCCTTAATCCTGCTCTATGCATTTACTTTCTAGAAATCGCTGAGCTCTTTCTGATTCTTCATGGAATACAGCATCTTAGTCATCTTCTTTTCCTTGTGATAGCCGCTCCAGTGGTAAGCCTCGTCCCTCGTATCCTTGGTCATGAGGACGATAACCTTGCCTGCGCGCGTTCTGGCTGTTCGGCCAGCACGCTGTATCTTCCTGATGGCTGAGGGAATCGGCTCGTAGAATATGACAGCATCTGTCTCCTCTATGTCCAGTCCTTCTTCGCCGATCTGGCTTGCTACCAGTATATTATAGAAACCCATCCTGAATTCGCTGAGTATCTCTATCTGCTCCTTCTGGCTCATGCCCTTTCCTGACTTCTTTGCCTGGCCTATGAACTCGACAGGTGCGGCATTCGGGATTTCTTCCAGCGCCTGTTTGATCCTTGTTATGGTGTTCCTGTACTGTGCAAATACAATTATGTTTGCGTATTTGTTCCTTTTTAGTTCTTCGGAGATAATCTCCCTTAGCCTGCTTATCTTTGGGTGTTCGTGCCCTTCTTTCAGGAGCTCCCTTGTCAGCCTTATCGCGTTCTGGAAGTTCTCGTCCTTTTCGAGGCGTGCGACTGCCTTCGTCTTCTGCTCCAGGACCTTGTCGAAATAGTTGCCGAGCGAGAATAAGGACTGGGTTTCCAGGAGTATCAGCGCATGGTCCACCTTCAGGACTTCGGCAAGGACCGACATAGCTGCGTAGGTAACGCCTGAATACCCGCTTTTTGCCTTCCGTGCAAGGCTCTCCTGCAGGCTGATTATCTGGCTCTTTGATATGTAATAGGAGTTTACTATTTTCCAATTTATCAGCTTCTTCATCCTGTCGTTTTTTACAGCTTCGAGGTATTCTTTTATCTTCTTCATTGCTGTCGGTAGCTCCACAACAACCCGCTTCTGCTCGAGCTTCTGTACGTAGGGTTTCACGTCCATGTCATCCCGGGTCCGTATTTCAACGTTCTTTATGAAAAGCTTGTTTTTCACCTCGTTTATTTTGTACCTGAACGAGCCTGGCGATGCAGTAAGAGCAAGAATCAGCTTGCCTTCCGGCCTGACCATATATTTCCTTGCTATGTAAGGATACGCGTACTCGCCTACAGCCCGATGCGCCTCGTCGAATATCACGAGCGAGAAATAATCCAGGTCAATAATGCCATTCTTCACGTCGTTCCGTATCGTTTGTGGAGTCGCGAATATGATGTCGTTCTTTTTGTATAGCCCTGCCCTCTCCTCGGGTTTTATGAAGCCTGTCACAGTGACAAGCTCAATTCCCACTTTCAGGAACTTTTCAAAAGTCTTCCTGTGCTGGTCGACTAACGGACGTGTAGGTGCAAGAAAGAGTATTTTTTTACCCCCCCTTCTTATGCAGTCCACTGCAACCAGGGCTGCGATGCTCGTTTTTCCGAGGCCTGTAGGAATCACGCAGAGCGTATTCCCTGTGACCGCAGTATTGACAATTCGCTCCTGGTAATCCCTCTTTTCTATTGTGTTGGGGTTTATCCAGGGGTGCGAAACAAATTCCATAATTATAAAATCGTGGCATATTTTTATAAAGCTCTGAAGAAAAGTTAGTATATATGAACGCTATTCTCAAGGATGTCCTGGAAAAGATAAAGCCTGCAAAGGATGAGCACAAGAGGGTGGATAAATTCGTTGACGAGATGCTCCGTGTTGCAAAGGTCATAAGCGGTTATGACTGTATAATATGCGGTTCTATCGGCAAGCTTACCTGGCTTCGGGGAGACCATGACATCGATTTGTTCATGCTTTTCCCTGACGTTAGCAGGAAAGAACTCGAGAGAAAAGGGCTCGAGTTTGGCAAGCGAATCGTCAGTGAGATGAAAGGCAGGTATATAATAAAATACGCAGAGCACCCGTATGTACATGCCAAAATAAATGAGTTCAACGTTGACATAGTGCCCTGCTATCGCATAAAGAAAGGCGAAAAAATAAGGTCCGCGGTCGACCGTTCGCCGCTCCATCTGGAATACATACTGGAAAACCTCAGTCCTGACCTTCGCAACGAAGTCCGTCTTCTGAAGCAGTTCTGCAAAGGAATCGGCGTTTACGGCAGCGACGCAAAGAATCTCGGCTTCTCAGGCTACCTGTGCGAGCTTCTGGTCATAAACTACGGAACTTTTACTGACGTAATAAAAGCAGCTGCCAGTTGGCCGCGCGGAAAAACCATTTCATTCGACGGTGGAAGGAAATTCGACTCCCCGCTTGTTGTCATAGACCCTGTTGACAAGGACAGGAACGTTTCTGCGAACCTGAGCGAAGAAAACTTCATGAAATTCGTGGCATCTGCAAAAAAATACCTTGCCAGGCCCGATAAGAGCTACTTCTTCCCAGGTGAGCCTGAGCCTTTGAGTGCGCAGGAATTGAAGGCGCTAAAGAACAGGGGGACGAAGTTCATCGCCATAAAGATGAAGAGGCCGGATATAATAGACGATACCCTTTATCCGCAGCTCAGAAGGGCTTTGAAGCGCCTTTCAAATCTTTTAGCCCACAACGGATTCAGGCTTATTAGGAGCATGGAATACACCAACAGGAATATGGTGCTTGTATTCGAGCTAGAGGAATGGGATTTGCCTGATACGGAGAAGATGATCGGTCCGCCTGTATCATCGAAAACTCATAGCAGGCAATTCTTAACAAAATACAAGTCGTACAAGCCTTACGTCGAGGGCAAGCGCTGGGCAGTCGAAAAGAAAAGGCGGTTCAAGACAGCTGATTCCCTGCTCAAGAACTTTCTCAAAAAGAACGAAAAAGAATTGGAACTGAACGGCATACCGAATAATATAGCAAGGGTTATGAAAAATTCCCAGCTTCTGGAACACGACAGGTTCTGGAGGCTTGCAAACGAAAAAGGCTTCTCCGTTTTCCTGAGAAAGAAGTACTTCCCTGCAATTACTTGACCGGCCGCGACCTTGCCCACAGCATCTCGAACATAGGCTCTAACATGTTCGTCGTTACGTGCGAGCTCTGCGTCCAGAAAGAGATGTCCTGGGTCGGGTGCGTTTTCGTGTCGTCCGTAAGCCCTAGCAGGAATTCCTCGCCGTCCACCACGAAGAGACGGCCGAGCATTTTTTCCAGCTTCTCCGCGTTTTCAACGCTTCTTACTTGTGCATATTTCGTCACGTTTTTCACGGTATCAGTCTGCTTGGACACAGGAGCCAGCACCTGGATTTTGACGCCTGATTCATAAGCCTTCTTGAGGAAGGGCTCATGGTTCTCCATAAGCTCCTCTAATCCGTCGGGCGTTGTCATCAGCTTTATGGATTTCTTTGCCTTCTTGAACATCAATTCGAGCTGCTGGTGCATTGCATGCCTTCCCTTTATCGCGCCTGTGAGGTCCTTGGGTCTGATGGTCTTTATGTTCTCCTTGTGAAGTTTCTCCAGCTCTTTTATCGTATCGCTCTTTACAAGCCTGTCTATCTTCTCGTTCATTTCCACAGCTTCTTCGTAAGCCTTCTTCTTCACCCTTTCCAGAGCTTCTCTTGGCGGTATGGCGACGTATTTCATAGGCTTGCCTGGCTGGATGACAACAAAACCACGCTCAGACAGCGATTCCAGCACGTCGTAGCAACGGGAGCGGGGAACGTTGGAAACGTCGGAAAGCTCGCCTACTGTCGACGAGCCTCGAGATAGAAGGGCTGCCCACAGGTTTCTTTCGTATTTGTTCAGACCTATGGTTCTGAGAGCATCCATTGTTTTCGGACTTGCAACCATTATTAACCAACTCTTTTATTTAATAATACAAAAAAACTTTAAATATCCAGTTGTCCCTGAACGATGACTACTGATATTTATATCCAGCTACTTTTCTTTTTTTCTGCCTCTTCCTTGTATTTCTTGTCAAGCTTGTAAACAGTTTCTTTCACAGCATCAAGGGTCTTCTTGTCGTTTCCTATGCCGCTTGAATTGCCAACGCCGATTATTATGACTTTCTCGTTCCTTTTTGCCCTTTCAACCGCCCTTTCCACGAGTTTTCGCGCCTTAGGCAATGCATCGTAAAGTTCTTTTTTCATGGGAGCGATTGCCTCCATCATGCCAACTTTTACGACGATGCTGTCTATTGGTTTCTTCTTCGGCAGGAGGGTGTTCTCTATTATCTCCCTCTGGCCGATCCCGCCCATAGCAAAGCCTACGCCTTCTGCAACAGAGCCGGTCTTCTCTCCTTCCATTTTCTGGGCAGCATCTATCGTCACGACTCTTGCTATCCTGTGCTTCCTCATTATTTTTTCTATGGCCTCGTCTATCCTTCCGAGATGCGGATCAGGTCCGTCTGCTTTGAGCACGAAGCAAGGCCTTCCGCTTATCTTTACTTTGTCATATACTATATCTTCTGCAATTTCCTTTGGCTTCTCCATGTAT
>CAYVZO010000013.1:0-14860 GCA_964456345.1 uncultured archaeon
TTCATATCAAGAACTAAGCTATCTGTACTTTTTGTGCTGTTTATTATCATTCCTCCGTTCTTGTACCATGTGTAGTAGAGCTTCTGAATGCCATTAACATAGTTCTGCTGGATTTCTGCTGCTGATAATGCTCTATTGTATATGCGGACTTCGTCTATTGTGCCGTTGAACATTTCAGTTGCAGGTGGACGACCTCCAATAGATAGGTTGATACTATAATTTACATTAATTGAATTATCAGTTAGTTCTGTTCCTGGCTCACCATTTAAATACACTACTGCCGTACCAGTAGCTTTATTTCTTACTAATACCACATGGTTCCAAATACCAAGAATCACACCAGATTTAGTTGGTTCAACAGAATTTGTTCCGTCACCGAGACCCCCTACTACACTCGCCTCATTTGTCATAAAATAGTAACCAGCGAATGGGGGAGGCTGACCATTATTTTTCCAGATAAACCTTTTAACACCACTCAACACATTCGGTTTTATCCAAGCCTCTATAGTAAAACTTCCTGCTTGAGGTTCCAAAGTATCCTTATCCCCCATATTAACATAATCATCAACCCCGTCAAAACTCAATGCATTGTCAAACCTACCATAAGATGTCCATGTTGCGCTCGTGACTGTGCCGTCATTATCCCCTGCCCTGTCATAAGCAGTCGCTCCTGCGTTCTCGTCAAAATCCCAGTAAGCAACCAAGCCGTCAGTCACGTACGACGAAACAGCTCCTAGTTCGCAGCTGGCTGAAGTATTTGTGTATAGCTTCTCACTGAATGGATTGGTTGTCGCAGCCTTTGCGTAATCCACGAGCGAGTAAGGCGTTCCCTTGTACGAGCCGTAGAACAAGTCAACAGGCGATGCCAGAGCAATGGATGAAATTGCTATGATTACGGCAATTAAGAGGAAAACAGAAAGGCTTGTCCTTATCTCTGCTTTACTTTTTCCTTTTATTCTAGTCATCTTTTTCCCTTTTATTTACTATATTGGAAGCGCTGGGTCGCTGTATATAAGTATGGCGTTGAAGTCCGCGGTCTCTATGTCGCCTGCGCTTATTCGATAGCCAGGGCCTGGTGAGGTATAAACCTGGCCTGTATCCAGCTGCGTGACTATTTTCGAAAGGTCGATGCGCACAGTGCCTGTATTTTCTATAGTCGCATTTATCTTGTAAGGAGAGCCAGTAAAGCAGTTGTTGTTGCAGTCGTAAGTGACATTCCTTATGTAGAGCGACGCGTATTGGCAATTGAGCTTCTCCTGCGTGAAATTCTTCAGCTTGGTTGCGCGCTCTTCTGACATGGCAGTAAGCCAGCTGGAAACCATCACAGCTATAGCTAAGGCTACCACAACAAGCAATACAGCTGAGATAAACGAGCCAAGCCCCTTGGCCATAAATACATATTGTAAAACCCGCAATAAAAAGATTTTTGCAAGCCTTTTATCAAAAAGGCTTGAGCGAAAATGAAGTCTGCCGATTTTCACTATGCCTCTATTCCGAGGGATATCCGTATGAGAAATCCTATGAAGAATGAAAACATAGCTGTTCCCAGGCTTATGGATGCCATTTCCAGGAACTGCTTCCTGAAAGGCATGTCCTGTGCAACAGAAATGTAGAAATTGAATACCAGGATTGCCAGCACTGCGTTGAAGGTTGTCAAACCCAGCAACGCATATAAATTGTTGAATACGAGGAAGGGAAAAATCAGGAAAAGTGCTGTAAGGATGTATGCCGAGCCTGTGCAGAGAGCTGCCTTTAACGGCTCTTTTTCGTTGCTTTCCGATTTCGTAGACAGGTATTCAGAAGCAGCCATTGACATAGACGCGGCAACCCCGGTCATCAAACCTGCCATTGCGATTATCCTTGCGTTTTGTAGTGCAAGCATGAACCCTGCAAGCGCGCCCGTGAGCTCGGCAAGGGCATCGTTTAGCCCTAAAACCATCGAGCCGACGTACTTGAGCTGCTCCTAATTGACCATTCCCACAAGCTGTTCCTCGTGCTTATCCTCATCCTTTATTATTTTCTTGACACCAGGCAGATTCGACAGGGCTCTGTAAGATATCTGCGCCTGCGCCTCACTCTTTTCCATCAGCCTTATAGCGAAGGTAAGGCCGAATATCCTTGAAACGAGCAGGTATGTCCAAGCCTTGAATTCGCTGGGCTCTGTGTCCTGATTCATGAAGCTTTTCCATTTTTCATAGTGGCTGAGCTCTCTTCTTTGGATATTTTCCTTAAAACTTTACTGCTGTGGGAATCCTTTATCGAATCAGGAAGCTTTTTGTAAATCAGGTGCTCTGTTATCTCGTTCTTCTGGAAAGCCGGTATCTTCTTTTCCGTCTTCTCATCAAGTTTCATAACAATCTTGTTCTTCAGAATGCCTCTTCAAACCGCCTGCTTACCTCTTCCCAGTTCACGATGCTCCAGAAGGCTTCGATGAACTTCGCCTTGTCGTTCTTGTAGTCCAGATAGTAGGCATGCTCCCAGACATCCAATACAAGCAGCGGCTTCAGCCCGAGGCATACGTTAACGTTGTGCTTTTCTGCCTGCAGTATAACCAGCCTGCCCGTGGCTTTATCCAAAGCAAGTATTGCCCATCCCGAGCCCTCGACAGCTGCAGCTGCTGAGAATTCGCTCTTGAACCTCTCAAAGGAACCGAACTCCTTTTGAAGCGCCTCTGCAAAAGCCTTGCTCCTTTCCCCTGGTTTCGGCGACAGGTTCTTCCAGAACAGGGAATGAAGTATGTGGCCGCCTATGTTGAATGAAAGCTCTTTTGCAACAGCCTTGAAATCCAGTTCGTTCTTCTCTATCCTTGCCTTGTCTATTTTCTCCATTATGTCATTTGCTTTTTCCACATAAGCCTGGTGGTGCTTTACGTGGTGAATCTTTAGCTGTTCCTCGGAGATGTGCGGCTCCAATTCCTTGTACTTGTAAGGCAGTTCAGGCAGCGCATAGAACTTGTCCTTTTCCATGAAACCACTAAGAATAGGTTGGAAACCAAACTTTTTATTCCTTTCAAGCCTTTTTTTTCGAGAAAAGGCTTGTCAGATGTGCTTTATGCCTTCCCTCTCAAGCAGCTTTGCCAGGGTCGTCTGGTATTCCTTCTCGTCATTTTCCCCGAAATTAGACTTCAGAACACGCAAATCATGGTCTTTCTTCTTCCTGACTGCCATGAGTTCTACAATCCTGTTGTGGAGCTTTTCCAGCTCATCGTCTAGGAATATCAGCTCCTTCTCAAGCCTCGTTATCTCGTTCCTCATCTCCTGCTCAAGACTCATACCCACACCCAAGGCATGACAGAGGTTCTAATAATAGATAGACAGAAAAGTGTTTAAGTGTTATTTAGGTAACTTGTTTTGAATCCGGTTTTTCGTGCCCGAGAAACCTGAGGCGTAAGGAATGTCATCTCTTTGCCTCGCCTTCCAGTTCCTGCTCCTCACTCTTTTCCATAAACTCCAGGTCTTCAGGGCTTATGTATGTGTTATTTACGCCTTCGCTATCCTCTTCATTTATTCCCTTGCTTGCATTTTCTGCTTCTTCCTGGATGCTTTCGTTTTCCTCGCCATATCCGGACTCTTCCTGAACTTCTCCTCTATCCGGCACAGGGTTTTCAGAACCAAAGATAAAGACTGCAAAAATCGCAACACCCATTATTAGGGCTATTACTAAGAGTCTTTCTTTTCTGAACCTGCCTTTTTTCTGAATTCCTCATCAAGCATGTTTTTACTTCTTCACGTCCCATTTATACACCAGACAATTCATTATACAAATCTTCTACAGGCTTCCATTCGTTCCCTGCAATCTTGTCATCTGCAACGATGTAGAAAGTGAATTTGTGCATGCCGCCAGGCTGTACCTCTGTTGATAAAGTTTCTTCTACCCTTATTTGTTCATATATGCCATATATCTCAATCTCACCATCCAAAACAACATAGCCCATCATGTCATTAAAACCTTGCCATTCTGCAAGCCACTTCTCTCCTGCATTGACCTGAAGAGGCTCGCCACCGCAACTGTCCTGCACGCCTGACTGGAATCTGCATGTTCCAGCGCCGTCTTGGTCGCCGCTCCAGTAAAGCCTTATAGACTCTGGAGAAGAACCTATATTTACGGCGATAATGTCTACTTTTACATAATTTTTGTCATGCTCGGTTGTGTACACTACCTTTGGTTTTATGTTCCCCTGCTGGTTGAATTCTATTTCTAGGCCGTTCTCGAACGCAATAAAGCTGTCAATGGAATCTACACTGGTTGAAGAGGGCGCATAAATATGCGTATCGTCTATAACAGCTTCGTTCAGCTTATACGAGGATGACTGTGTATCCTTTGCCCATATCCTCATGGGTATGCCTGCATAGCTGTCATCATAAGAGCTTACCCCAGAGGCGCAGTCATAACCTGTATTGGGCGAATAAGTCCTGGGAACTGAAACAAAGAACTTTATCCTGTTGTTTTCTATAACAAAAAGGTCATCGCTGCACCTGTTGCCGTTGGAAAAATGCTCGTACTCATCAAGCATGTATACTGCCACGTTGGGCGCCCTTATTTCACTCTTTTGCAGCCCAGCTGTAACCTTGAGACTGTTCCCAACTATATTCTCGTCAAATGTCAGGACCCCTACATTATTGGGAGGTATTGTTACACTGTTTGTCGGGTTCATAATCCTGTTATCCAGGTAGACACCAATTATAGAAGAATTTATTTCTGTCCTTCCTGTGTTTCTGATGTATATCTCGTTATTATGAACAGATTCAACCAAGAAACTAATTCCTATTTGTTCTGAACTCCCCTGGAGCGTTTCTTCGCCCTCTTCGCCTGCAGTCTGAACTAGCCTGCTGAAGAATGTGAATGCAAAGCCCACGATAGAAATAGTAACCAACAGCAACAATATTATTGCTATAACTGGTGTGATGCCCTTTTTCATATATATATCTTGTCCGGATTTTAAAAAAACCTAACTCATAAGCCTTTGCACATGTAATATCCTTCCAGCTCATAACCCAATTTGCGGTAATAATCTCTAACACCGACTCCGGACGTAACCCTTATTTTTTTACAACCAAACGCTTTTGCTGTTTTTTCAGCTTTCTCGAGAAGCCTTTTCCCATAGCCCTTGTGCTGATATCCTTTGGTCATGGCTTTTATCGGTACTACCTGACCATAGACATGCAACTCGCGGACCTTTGCTGTTTTATCGTCAATACGCAACCGGAGGAACGCAACAAGGAGGCTGCTGGACTCGAAGCTTAGGAAAATTTCTTTCCCGCCAGAGGCATTGTACTCGATACGGAACAGCCTTATTTTGCCAACCTTTGACATGCCGACCTCACGGCAGCGGATGCACTTGCATGCAATGCCTTTTTCAGCCATTTTTTTGCTGACAAGCTGGCGCAGGTTCGTGGTTTTCGGTCCTGCAACCACACCTTTCTCGGATATGTCACGCATGACACGTTTTATGCGGACGTATTGAGGTACTTCCTGCTTGAGCGATACAAGAAGCTCTGCCATCTGGTCAATCGTCAGGGGCTCGTATTCTCCTTTCCTCCACAATTCATAGAGCTCCGTGCCTTCTAGCACAAGCGTGGGATATATCTTCAGCTCGTCAGGACGGTAAGAAGGATCGGAAAAAAGCAGCCTGAACATCACAACTTCTTTCTCGATATCCAGCTTGTCCAGTCCGGTCAATCCCGGCATCCAGTGTATGCAGACTTTTAGCCCTGCTCTTTTCAGCCTCTTTATCGCTGCTATGTTCTCTTTCATGGTGTGGCCGCGCTTTATCTTCCTGAGAAGCCTGTCGTCTGTTGTCTGCACACCAATTTCTACTCGTGTACAGCCCAGCTTCAGCATCTGCCTGATATCAGAGGGCTTGCAATAATCTGCCCTTGTCTCTATTGTCAGGCCAATACAGCGGTTTTGCGCTTTCTCGTTCAGTTGCTGTGCCTCCTTAAGCGTCCTGCTGTTTTTGCCATTGAACGCATCAAAACACCTCTTGACGAAATGCTCCTGTTTTTTTCTCGCCCAGAACATGAACGTGCCGCCCATTATTATGAGCTCGCACTTGTCGGTTGGGTGGCCGATCAGGCTGAGCTGTTTTATCCGGTTCGCGACCTGCATGTACGGGTCATAGCCAGTGCGTATGGCACGCAGCGTTGCAGGCTCACATCCTGTGTAGCTTTTCGGCACGAACTGCCTGGTGCCTAGTTGTTTGCTTTTTACAGTGCCTTGCGGACAGTATATGCAGGAGCCAGGGCATGATTTGTCCTTTATGCCAGGCGACCACATCACAGCTATATTGGCTACGCCTGAAAGCGTGCGTACCGGCTTTGTCTTGAGAAGCTTCTTTACCCTCCTGTCTCTGGTTAACTCAGCGATATCGGAGTTCCTTATCACGAAATCCAGATTATATTTCCGAGATATATTCACCTTTTCTTTTTCAAGGGCATCCTGGCTCTTTATCATACCGGAGCGGATTTTATTCAGGAGCTCTCTGCAGGCATTTTCCTTCTTTTGCATAATTAATCTCACTCATAATAAAAATATAAGAGCTGTAGGCTCTGTCTTTTCCAAGCCTCTGGAAAATGCTTGGGCCGAAACGATTAAGCAAAAATATAATGTGGTCTGGACCAAGCGAAGCTTAGGATAGATTTTTATCCTTGTATTCGGATTAAGATTATGGACCCCCTGCTGCTGCTGATAATGGTAACCATACTGCCGTGGATAGAGCTACGCGGCTCCATACCGATAGGCATAGGCCTTGGCCTGAATCCCTGGTTCGTCTTCTTCACAGTTGTTATACTCAATATACTCATATTCTTTCCGGTATTCTTTGGCATGAAGTTCCTGTACAAGTATCTTATCAGGTGGGCCTTTTTTGGGAGAGTCGTGACCAAGATAAGGAGGAAGGTCGAGCCCTACGTGAAGAAATACGGTGTTATCGGCGTTGGTATCTTCATAGGAATCCCTTTACCAGGCTCAGGTGTATACTCCGGTACGCTTCTTGCCTGGCTGCTGGGAATGAAATGGAAAAAAGCATTTTTAGCTGCCATAATAGGTGTCTTGATAGCCGGCTCAATAGTATTCGCAGCAAGCATGGGTGTGCTCTCGTTCCTGAACATCTTTGTGTGAGCCATCAACTGCTGAAAACAGGTCTCTTGGTCATTAGCCTCGGAAGTGGCAGTGGCTTGTAAGGATAGCCTTTTGTTTCTTTCCTGATTTTTTTAATCAGGTCCTTGATGTCCATCTTTTCAACCTTGCTGGTTACCCTGAAACGGACTGCCAGCTTGCCGCTCTCCTTTTCTTTCTCGCCTATGACGACTGAGATTGGTATCCATTCCATCTCTGCATCGCGTATCTTCTTTTGCACGCTCTCTGTCCTGTCGTCCACGTCAGTGCGGATGCTTTCTTTGCCGAGCTTTTCAGCAATCTTAAGCGCGTCATTTACGAAAGAATCATTGACAGGGCATACACGTACCTGCGTTGGTGACAGCCACATAGGAAGCACGGGATTTTTGTTCTTCTGCTGCTCCAGGTAAGCCTTCTCCAGCATTGCGTAAATAACCCTTTCTATTGCCCCGGAAGGTGAAAGATGAAGAATCGTCGGATATTTGCTCTTGTTGTCCGAATCCATGTAGGTAAGTTCGTAACGTTTTGCATTTTCTATGTCTATCTGGTCTGTCGTGAGGGCTGCTGCCTTGCCCAGGGCATCGATAAAATTGAATTCGTACTTGAAAATGAAATAGAAGAACTGCTTGTCCCATATCTCCACAAGCGCAGGCTTGCCCCATTTCCTGACCAGGCTGTTCACGTAGCCCTTGTTCTCCTCGTAGAACTCCTTTGTCATCCTCATGGCAAGCTCCATGTCGTCGCCTGTAAGGCCGAACCCCCTCTGCACCTCTCTTGATAACTCAAACCGTTTTGTCAGTTCTTCTTTTGCCTGGCTTATGTCTTTGCAGATAGCATGGCAGTCAGGCATTGTGAAAGTCCTCAGGCGGCGAAGCCCTGCTAATTCGCCGCGCTGCTCCACGCGGAAGCTGTATCGCGTAAGCTCGTAAAGGCGCAGAGGCAGGTTTCGGTAAGAAATCATCGCATCCTTTGCCATGAGGAACTGGCCGAAGCATGCAGAGAACCTCAGGAAAACACGCTTATTAGGGGTATGTATGGTATACTGACGCGCAGGGAACCTGTTCAGGTAGTCTTTCAGTGCAGGATGCTCGTAGTCGTACATTACGGGTGTCTCGACCTCCATTGCACCGTATTCAGCCATTTTCTGCGACACGAACTCCTCTATCAACGACTTCAGGAGTTTTCCCTTTGGCATAAACCTGAAATTCCCAGGGTCGCTCGCGTCTTCGTAATCAGCAAGCTCCAATCTTCGCATCAGCCTTATATGCGGCGGCTCCTTGTCCATGATGCGGGATTTCATCATTTCGTATTTTACGAACTTCTCAAGACCGCCGCCTAAATCAAAGCCGGATATGCCTTTGTCTTTTGCTTCTATTTTATTCAGCCTGCCCTTCGTGTCGAGAATGAACCATTGCGATTCAAGCTTCTCCTCTTTTTTAAGCGCTTCAGGCACCTGTTCCCCTATCTCCCGCGAAAGCTCAGCTAACGGATGGCCTTTCACCGAGACGGAGAATTTCTTGTACCAGCCGAACGGAGCGCGAACAACAGAGAAATCTTTCCTTAGTATTTTCTCAGCCTCTTTGAACACGGTGAGAGCAGTACCTGGCGAAGCCAGCTCCTTGCTCAGATGCGCGTAAGGATATAATACGATATTCTTTGCCCTGACATCTTCAGCAACTTTCTTGATCTCCTCAGCAAGGTTCCTGCTTGCCTGTTCAGGATTGTTCTCGTCACTGGCTTCTACAGCTGTCAGGATGACCAAGCATTCGTCCACACGCTGCTTTGCGCCTGCTTCCTCAGCCTGTTTTATTGCCTTTTCCCTGGGCTCGAATTCGATGAAATCGCTATGCAAAAGCAATATCTTCATAAGTAGCACCTATATACAACATAGCCTTTTAATTATTGGAGTGGTGTATTTAAATTGTTAAGGACTTCATCATTTTACGTATAGCCCCGTGGTGTAGTACCAATCCCTTCCTTGTAAGAAAGGTCTTGGTGAACCCCAAAGAACACCAAGAAATAATTATTACAAGAATGGATGGTGCAGAATGGTCAAGCATAAGGGCCTTTGGCAGCCCTTTTCCGTTTCACGCAAAAGCGCTGACGGAAAATATCGTTGGCTGAGGAAAGCCCTGGACAGCGGTTCGAATCCGCTCGGGGCTATCAGGCGGTTATATGATTGAAAACGCAATAATTCTTGCTGTCCTCATACTTTTATCAGGCTTCTTTTCCGGAACCGAGGTAGCGCTGGTTTCAATAGGCAAGATAAGGGCAAGGACCCTGCTCAGGGAGAAGAGAAGGGGCGCAAAATCCCTGTACAAGCTGAAGCAGAACCCCGAGAGGATGATAATAACAATTCTTATCGGGAACAACATCGTGAACGTAGCTGCAGCTGCAATCGCTACAGTAATAGCAACGGATTATTTCGGCTCTGCAGGGCTCGGGATAGCAACCGGTGTAATGACTTTCCTTCTGTTGGTGTTCGGAGAGATAACGCCGAAGACTTTGTCTGCGAAACACTCCACGAAGATAGCACTTATCGTGGCAAAGCCTATACTAATCATGAGCTATATCCTATATCCTGTTATATCTGTTTTCGAGTGGTTCAGCAAAATATCAGCAAAGCTCGTAAAATTAAAGGAAAGCCCCATGACAGAGGAGGAATTAAAGGTAATGATCGAATACACAGCAGAGAAAAACATAATAGACCTGGAGGAAAAGAAATTCCTGGAGAGCGTTCTCCAGTTCAACGACATAAGAGCAGAGGAGGTAATGACGCCGAAGGATAAAATCTTCTCGCTGGACAGCAAAATGACAGTAAAAAAATCGCTGAAAGAACTGAGCAGGAGCAAGTATTCAAGAATCCCTTTATACTCAGGCAGAAAAAATAACATAACAGGCATAGTCCATATAAGGGATATACTGGCAAACCTGGGGACGAACAAAAAGCTGAAAGACATAGATTACGAGCCTGTTATCGTTGCCCATAACCTTACTTTGGACAACATATTCAAAATATTCCAGCTCAACCAGGCGCACATGGCAATGGTAGTCGACAGCAACAGGAAGGTTATCGGGATTCTTACGCTTGAAGATATCATGGAAGAGCTCGTGGGAGAGATAATGGACGAGAAGGACCTTACGCCTACAACCATAATAAGAATTGACAAGCGTACGATAGTCGTGCACGGAGAGACACTTATAGAAAGGATAAACAAATTCTTCAGGGTAAACATCCCTTCAATAAAAGGCGTCGCGAATATATCCGACTTTATTAAGTACAACACAAAGAAATTCGGAAAAGGCAGCAAAATAACCATGGATGACCTGGTTTTCATAATAGACGGAATTGAGGACGGCGATATCACGAAGGTAAGGATCATGAAGAAGAAGAGGCTTGTTGAAAGAATAGGCGAAGCTGTCAAGAAATAGAGGCGTGTTATGATATCCGTTCTTCGTCTCGGCCACAGAGTACAGAGAGATGCGCGTATCTCGACGCACTGCGGCCTTGTGGCAAGGGCCTTCGGCGCCTCGGAGATAATATTTTCAGGCGAGAAGGACGAGAAGCTGGTAAAAGGTCTCAGGAAGGTTGTGAAAAACTGGGGAGGACCCTTCTCTGTCAGGTACGAAAAAAACTGCAGGAAAGTCGTCAGGAGGTATAAGAAAAAACGCTTTATTGTAGTCCACCTGACGATGTATGGGATGCCATATAAGAAAGAAATAAAAAAATTAAGGCATAAGCGGAATCTCCTGCTCATAATCGGCAGCGAGAAGGTGCCTGGCGAGATTTATCAAATAGCAGATTATAACATAGCAGTTACTAACCAGCCTCACAGTGAGGTTGCTGCCCTGGCAGTGTTCCTCAATGCGCTTGGCAAGGAGAAGAAGTTCAGGAAAGCCAAGCTCAAGATTGTTCCCCAGGCAAGGGGAAAGAAGGTCCTAGACCAGACCTGAATCTTCTTCCAGCATCCCCATGAGCTCATCCGTAGTTATCTGGGAGAGCCTTTCGTACGCTTCATTTGGAAATGCCAGATTGTCTCCTTTTTTATGGATAGCGTATTTGTCTTTTCCATACTTGATTTTGTAAGGGCAAATATCAACTAATGACTTTTTGTGAGTCAAAGGCTCGTCTAATTCCAGCAGGCTGTAGAATTCTCCGACTACGATTATTTTGGTTTTGTTCCTGCCTTTTTTCGTGTAAATATCGTGCCTGCAATCAGTAGTAGTGATGATGTCGGGTATTATCTTATGGCAGGAGAATGTTCTCGTATAGCCGTGCCTTTCCAGGCTGTTCTTCAGTATTTCGTCCATTTTATAGCTATAGTTGGGGCTTAAAATACTTCTGAAGAATCCTGTAACCCTTCCTGTCATAAATACCAAATCCTGGTATAAATATTTACCTCGACAGCAGCACCACGCGGCTGTCTTCTTTCTCGTTTTTGATTCTGTACGAGCTGTTTTTTTCAACCTCTTCGGCAAAAGCTTTAATCTCTTCGTGCCTGGGCATTGCTTCGTAAGGCAGGCGCTGCGCACCGCCCACTGGCATGAAGGCTTTTGCTTCCACGAAAGTGGGCAAAGCCCTTTCTATAGCCTTTGCGTATTCTTCCGGTTTTACCATGTTCAGTCCTTTGACAAGCGTCATTCTGATTACTGATTTTTTGAATTCCTGCATAAAGGATAACGACTGCTGGATTCTCTGCCAGCCATTTTCCAGCAAAGGGTTGCACGTTTTTTTGTATATCCCCTCGTCTGGCGCAGCCAAGGTTATGTACATGTTCGTCGGCTGATGGCTGGTTAGTTTCTCAATCATCTCAGGCACTGTGCCGTTGCTCACCAGGAAAGCTGTCATATTCCTGCTTTTTATAAGGTCTATGAATTCAGGCAGCCTGTCATAGAGGCAGGGCTCGCCTACCAGGGAGATGGCGACTTGGTTTGGGTTCATCGCTTCCCTCAGCTTTGTTTTGTCGCAGTTCGAGCCCCAGAAACCCTGCAAAATCTTCCTCTGCTCCTCTATTGACTTGTCAAGAATTTCTTTCGGCTCGTCTGTTGAATCCATTTCTGGATTGAAATTCATAGTTCTCCAGCAGAAAAGGCAGTTGTGGGTGCAGGAAAAAACAGCAGGCGACATCTGTATGCACCTATGCGTGTTTATCCCGTAGAACTTCTGCTTGTAACAGGACTTACAGGAACGAATCGCGTTCCTGCACCATTCGCATATCTTGATGGCTGAGTGCCTGCCTACGAAACGGTAGCCGATTTTCTCGAGTTTTGCCCTTTCTTCAGACATCATAATATTAAAACCTGAGGAAATTATTTTAAATATGCCCTTCAAGCAAAAGCTGGTAAAGGAAACAGGATTGCCAGAAAATATCTTACCAGGCTCTTATCAAATAATTGGAGATATTCTGCTATTGAAATTCATGAAGATAAGGTCGATGAAGCAGAAAAGGACCGTAGCAAAAGCCATTATGAAGCTTCTGCCTTACGTAAAGACCGTTTGCGAAATTAAATCCGTGAAAGGCGAGTTCAGAAAGCCGAGAATAATAAAGCTCGCAGGAAACGGAACAGTAACAATGCATAAGGAGCATGGTGTCCTTTACAGGCTTGACACCAAAAAGGTTATGTTTTCTAAAGGAAATCTTTTCGAGCGCCAGAGACTTGCACATAAAATAAAAAACGAAGTCGTTGTAGACATGTTTGCAGGCATTGGCTATTTCTCACTTGGACTAAAGGATGCGAAAAAAATATATGCGATAGAGAAGAATCCTGTTGCTTTTCGCTACCTGAAAGAGAATATAAAATTAAATAAAACGAAAAATATAAAACCTATACTTGGCGATAACAGGAATGTCAAGCTTCCTGAAGAAGCTGACAGGATAATCATGGGATATTTTGAAACAAAAAGACGCAGAAATGCCTCAGGCAGTTGTGAGAAATTCCTGAAACATGCAGTAAGGATGCTGAAGAGTAAAGGAATTGTCCATTTCCACAATATTTACAAGGAGAAAGACCTGTGGAAAAAGCCGGTGAATGAAATAAAGAAGGCGTGCAAGGGGTGCGGAATAAAAATCCTGCAAAAGAGGAGGGTAAAGAGCATAGCGCCAAGGACATGGCACGTTGTTCTTGACATCGAAATAAGAAAGTAATTTAAATGTTCCCATTATTGACTGCTGATTATGAAAGTGTATTTTTGTCCGTTTAATTCGGCAGTAAGCCAAAACGAGTTAATCAGGTTTGCTGGTTTCGCCCTCGATTACCAGACAGGTAAGAACGAAGAACGCGCTTTGCAGGCCAGCAACCTGACTAAAGAACATGCGGTTTACATGGCAGACCATATAGGAAGGTGTCTCAACTGCGGGCATGAAATCGAAAGGTATATAGGAAAATACTATGCTGTTATTTCTCTTGCGGAAGCGCTTGGACTGAACAGGGGGGAGGGTCCTGACAGCATGGATGAATTCATGGATAATATGGAAAGAAAGGCTGGGAGAGGCGACCCTGAACACTGGCTTGAAGCTGTGTACAGGACCGTGAATGACCTTGCAAAGAAGACTGGACCATCAAAGAAGCCCTGAGGCAATGTCCCTGAGTGCTTTCTCTATGTTCTTGGCTTTTATTATTCCCGATGCGACCAAGACGCCTTTTGCGCCTAACTCAATGGCCTTCTTCACGTCCTCTTTGGTATGTATGCCTGCACCGCAGAGCACCTTGGTCTTTCTGGAGGATTTCCTGACAGCAGAAACCGAGTCTTTGATTATCTGCGGCCTGGCTGTTGAAACGGACGTCTTTCCTCCTATGAGCTCTGGAGGCTCGATTGCTATGAAATCCGGCCTGAATCTTGCGAGAATTCCTGATTCTTTGCTGTCCTTTGCGCAGACAACAGAAATTAGTCTCAATTTTCTGCACTTGTCCACGCACCGCTTTATTCTTTTCTTCGGTATCCTGTTCTCGGAATGGTTTATCAGTGTGCCTTTGGCGCCCATTCTCTTGACCTCCTCCACCAAGACAGAACCTGTATGAGAGCCGAATTCTTCTGGGTCAATATTCTGGGAGAACGTAGTAATTATCTTAGATGTGTCTTTTATCAGGGTGTATTGCGGAGCCACCACTATAGGAATTCTTAATCTTTTTGATACTTTTTTCGATATTCTCGCAATCTTTATTCCCTTATCCAAGGATTCCTTGTATGCCTTGTAATTGAGCAATAAAAAGGGTGCCTTCATCACAGAGCCTCCTATTCAAAAATCTTCTCCAGATCCTTCTTTATCTTGTTTATTCCCAAGATCTTGTCTGTGTAGTTCATCGACTTCGACTTGCTCATTATGCCTGACTGCGCACAAATGGCATCCAGGTTCTCGGGTATCACTATCGATTCTTGCGGGACCAAGAACGACAGGAATATGGAATTTCCGTCTGAAACGAACGTGTTCATGAGTGCTGATACCACGAACGTGTCGTAGCGCTTGAGGCCTAAGTCGCGGGCAACTTCAATGACCTGTGAACTGGACCCTGCAGTATTCAGAAGTGCGACTCTATTCTCTTTTCTGAACAGCTTCTCGAAGTCATCCCTGCTTACTGGATGGTCGAATTCGACCCTTATGGAGTTTACATGTGCAAGCGTATGCGGCACCTTGTACGCAATGCTCGTTATCGGCACGTCCATGACGGTCTTTACGTCGTCCGCATGGTGGCTCTTTGCTTTCCACTCAACCGAGTTGAGCATGGAGCCCTTTGAATCGTCCGG
>CAYVZO010000014.1:0-13476 GCA_964456345.1 uncultured archaeon
CCTGCCATAGAAATATGCGATAAAATGAAGATTGTCTCTTTGAAAGACATATCTGCCTTGGAGGAAGCGACTAATACAGTCTACAAGAAAGAATTCCATCTCGGAGCCCTGAACGATAAGTGCGGTGACTACTCCGGAATGAAAGTTTCCGAATGCAAAGATAAATTATCACTCGAATTCCTGGAAAAAGGCATATCGGATATTATGTGGGATTGCGGTCACATCGTCTGCCGATGTACAACGAAATGCCACGTAAAGATACTCGAGAACCAGTGGTTCCTGAAGTTTTCCGATGAAGACTGGAAGGAAAGGGTAAGAAAATGCCTTTCGAAGATGACCATCTATCCGGAGGATGTGAAAACGAACTTTTTGAATACAATTGACTGGATGAACGACAAGGCGTGCACGCGGCGCACGGGCCTCGGGACTCCTCTTCCATGGGATGCGTCTTGGATTGTCGAAACTCTGAGTGATTCTACGATTTATATGGCGTATTATACGATAGCCAAGGCAATAAATGAGAAAAAAATTCCTGCAAAGAGCCTGACTGACAAGGTATTCGATTACGTATTCCTTAATAAAGGCTCGTTGAAAACCGCGGCGAAAGAATCGGGACTTGGAGAAAAGACAATAGAAGAGCTGAAAAGGGAGTTTGAATATTTTTATCCTGTAGATATGCGTGTAAGCGGAAAGGACCTGGTACAGAATCACCTGACTTTCTTTTTGTTCCATCACGTGGCAATATTCCCAGAAAGCAAATGGCCTAAAGGCATAGCTGTAAACGGATACGTAAACGTGGAGAAGGAAAAAATGAGCAAGTCCAAGGGCAACATAATACCTTTGATTGATCTGGTGGAACAGTTTGGCGCAGACCTTGTAAGGATAAACCTTGTGCTGTCGAACGAGGATCTTGATGACGCTGACTGGAGAACCGAAACAATCAAGTCTTACAGGAACAAGCTTGAATTCATTAACGAGGCGGTAAAGCAGATTAAGAAAGCAAAAAACAGGAAAGAAAGGGATATTGACGCTTTCCTGAAAAGCCAGCTTGCGAGGAATACGAAACTCGCTACTGAAAACTATTCACTTGCAAAATTCAGGACAGCTGCCCAGCACGCTTTGTTCAACAATGTCAATGCCATGAAATGGTACATAAAAAGGGTGGGCAGCATAGAAAATGCGGAAAAAAAGACGGTTGAAAAATTCGTTAAAGATATGGTTAAGATGATCACCCCATTGGTTCCTCATTTTGCCGAGGAAATGTGGCATGCAACAGGAGAAAAGAGCTTTGTTTCGGCTGAAACATGGCCTGTTCTCGACAAGAATATGATAAACGAAGATGCGGAATTGCAGGAAGGCTTCCTTAAAAATATAATAAACGATGTGGCGGAGATAGGGAAGATTGTCGGAGAAAAGAAGAAGGCCCTGATTTTCATAGCCGAAGACTGGAAATTCTCCGTCTATGACAAAGTAATGAAGAACAGGAAAAAGGGCATAAACGAAATAACAAAGGATATAATGAGCAGTGGTAAGTACGGAAAGGCTACTGTTGCTTTCATCCAGGCCCTATATAAGAAGATAAATGAGATGGAACCGGTAATACCCAAGAGACAGCAGCTCGAAATCATGGATGATGCCAGAAATTTCCTGGAAAAAGAGACAGGGCTTAAGATAGAAATACTGGATGCGCAGGAAAGCGAGAATCCGAAGGCAAAAGCCGCTACTCCGCAGAAACCGGGTATATTACTTGAGTAACTAGAAGTTCTCGAGGCTTTTTGCAAGATCCCTTCTTTCCTTTTCCTGCTCGAACACCTTTGAGAACATGTTCTCAAAAACTTCCTCTATGCGTGCAAGCTTCTTCTTCAGAATGAGATTTTCCTTCCTGAGCTCGAGTATGGAACACCATAACTGCGCTAATTTTATGTCATCTGCGTTCTTGTAGGCTCCTCTATATTTGGAGATTCTCTTCAAAATATTATTGAGTTCTTCCTCATCTTCTGTTGTAAGGAATTCCTTCCAGTCTTTGGCAGTACTGAACAACACGATTTACACCTATCCATAATATCCAGAAAGTCTTTAAAAGTGTTTTCAGTCCTGGTTTTCGTAATGCTAATGTAATGCAACCGGAGTGGTTTTATAAACTTTTTCCTTCATTATCTATGAGGTATATTTATGGAAAAGGGCGATGTCATAAAAATAGACTATATCGGAAGACTGGAAAGCGGGGAAATCTTCGATTTAACAGACGAGGAGCTCGCAAAAAAAGAGAATATATACAACCGGCAAATCAGATACAGGCCTGTTCCTTTGGTAGTAGGCGGGGGTTTCGTTATCCCCGGGCTCGACAAAGCGCTGTTGGGTATGGAGCTTAACGAGAAGAAGACCGTGGAGATAGAGCCTGAAGAAGGCTTCGGAAAAAGAAATCCGGACCTTGTAAAGGTCGTTCCAAGGAAATCCTTTGGCGACAAGGACCCGAAGCCCGGCATGGTAGTGGATTTCTCCGGATTAAAGGGCCGTGTACAGTCCGTATCAGCTGGCCGCGTAATGGTTGATTTCAATAATCCGCTTGCAGGCAAGAAGCTGGTTTACGAATTGGAAATAAAGGAAAAGGTAGATGATGAGAAAGAGAAGATAAAGTGCATATTCGATTTCTTCGGAATAGAAAATCCTGAAATAAAAATAAGTAACAACGTTCTGGATGTAGAGACCGTGAAGCTTCCTCCGGAGATAAAGGAAAAGATAAGCTCGATTCTGCTCGAAAACATAAAGCCAGAAGGAAAACCCCTTATGAAAATAAGGTTTATAGAATCGTATGAAAAGAAATAAAGAAAAGAATAGCTGGTTATAGTCAATGTCCTTTTGCCTTAATTACTTCTTTATCACAATCGGCTGGTGATAGTACAGAGAAAACTTGCAGTAAGGGCATAATTTCGGCATGCTGTCCCTCTTCGTTTCCCAGACATGCGAGCAATGCGTGCATTTCAACCTCATATAATACCTCCAAGGTTCTGAAACCTTATTTACTATTACTACTATTACTATTTAAAGCCGACTATTTCTGGCTCTCTTAATCCTTAAATAATTTAACGGGAAATTCTATATATCAATATTTACGGAGTGTGATATAGATGGGTGTACTTAATGCCAAGGATGCGGGTTCTAGTGAGACTGATGTTGAACTAAGAAAACTGCTTGAATCAAGGAAAGCGGAGATAAAGGTCCTCGGTACAGGTGGTGCAGGAGGCAATACGATTTCAAGGCTCATGCAGGTTGGTATAGTCGGAGCGGAGGCCATAGCTGTCAATACTGATGCACAAGACTTGCTCTATACCGATGCAGATGTAAAATTTCTTGTGGGAAAAGAAATCACAGGCGGGCTTGGCGCAGGCGCTGACCCGAAAATAGGTGAAGAGTCTGCAAAAGAAAGCAAGAACGAGATAAAGAAAATACTCGAAGGCTCTGATCTTGTTTTTGTCACCTGCGGGCTTGGCGGAGGGACCGGCACAGGCTCGTCACCCGTAATAGCTGACATAGCAAAGAAGGTGGGTGCACTTACAGTAGGTATAGTAACACTTCCATTCACAATGGAAGGTAAGCAGAGAATGGACAACGCAAAAGCAGGGTTGGAAAAAATGGAAAACATCGTTGATACCCTTATTATAATACCGAATGACAAGCTGCTTGAGATAGTGCCTGACGTTTCGCTGACCACTGCCTTCAAGGTCGCTGACGAAGTGCTTGTCAATGCAGTAAAAGGCATAACTGAGCTTGTGACAAGGCCCGGCTTGGTTAACCTCGACTTTGCTGACATCCGTGCAGTAATGGACGGCGGCGGTCTGGCAATGATAGGCATGGGTGACTCCGACGGGGAAAACCGAGCAGTTGAGGCAATCGAGCGCGCACTGAACAACCCTCTTCTCGACGTTGACATAGACGGCGCAAAAGGTGCGCTGATAAACGTATCAGGCGGGGTCGACATAACGATAAGGGAGTGCCAGGAGATCGTAGAGACAGTTGCAACAAGGCTCAAACCTGATGCAAAAATAATATGGGGAGCACAGATAATAAAAGAGCTCGGCGATTCGATAAGGACCATGATAATAGTGACTGGTGTGAACTCACCCCAGATATTCGGTCCACAGAAGACCTTTGAAACGGAGCAGAAAAAAGAGATCGAAAAGGTCCTTGGTGTGGACTTCATAGATTAGGTAATATCTAGTATATTCTATCATAAACAAAATCAGAAAATCAACAGCCCGTGAAAGAAACGTAGAAAAAGATGTTGGAGAGGCAGCTGCCAATCTGTTAGGAAGATATGAATTGATTGACGCATATCCGTTTGGGAATAAAATAAGAGTTATAGTCGGTTCTCCTTCTGGTTTTCCAAGAACATATCAGGGCCACGAAGTTTCTCACGTCAAATTTAACATGATAAAAGCACATGGGTTATTGGGCAGGGAAAAAGCGCGCTTGGTTTTCCCTCACAGATAGGTCATACCCTTTTAAATCTTTCTATATAAATTTATACCATTCTAGACTGTTTTAATAATTATATTTAATATGGTCTGGGTAGTGAGTATGGGAATCAAGACTTTTTTGGAAAGGATAAGAAGGGTCCTGCTCGTGTCGAACAAGCCAAACAAGGACGAATACAAGCAGTCCATAAAAATAACAGGGCTCGGGATATTGATAATCGGCATAATCAGTTTTTTGATTTTCATAATAATACAGCTTCTGGGCGGATTGTAAAATGATAGCGACAATAAGGACGACTACAGGAAGGGAAAATGTGGTCATAGAATCGATAGTTTCCAAGATAAAGACCAGAAACATACCGATAAAGTCCATTTTCCATCCTGAAGATCTTCGCGGTTACGTGTTCATAGAAGGCGAGCCGGAAAACATAGAAACAGTCATAAAAGGGGTCCCGCATGTGCGTGGGTTGATAAACAAAGACGTTCCAATCGAACAGTTAGAGAGGTTCCTCATAGCGGAAAAGAGGGAAATCAAGGTAGAATTGGGTGACATAGTAGAGATAATAGGCGGGCCTTTCAAAGGCGAAAAGGGAAGGGCAGTGAGAATAGACGAAACCAAGAACGAAGTGACTGTGGAATTCCTCGAGGCTGCTATCCCAATACCTGTTACCATATCAGTAAACTCCGTTCGGATACACGAGAAAAAGAAGAAGGAATAGACATGGGGAAAGAAACTGTAGAGTCCTTGGTAAAAGGAGGCGAGGCTTCTGCTGCTCCGCCGCTTGGCCCAGCGTTGGGGCCTTTGGGTGTCAACATAGGCGAAGTTATTGATACGATAAATGAGAAGACGAAGATATTCAAAAACATGGAAGTACCTGTAAAGATAATAGTTGATACGGAGACAAAAAAATTCGAAATAACTGTTGGCACTCCGCCCGTGACATCGATGCTGAAAAAAGAGCTCAACGCAAAGAAACTGGCTACCGTGACAGACGCTGGATTCACGCCAGGCGGAGATATCGCCTTGGAAAAAGTCATAGATATAGCGAAGGCAAAGGATTCTATGACAGGCGACCTAAAATCCAGGGTCAAGCAAGTTCTCGGGACATGCCTGAGCTGTGGCGTGACAGTCAACGGAAAGAACGCAAAGGAAGCCATAAAAGAGATCGACACAATGAAGATTGAGTGATTTTTTCTCCTTTGAATAGAATTTAAATCCTTTTCCGCGAGTATCCTAACTGGTCGTATGATCGAGAAAGCGATGCTTGTCTTATATGCAATAGCACTGATAATAATAGTAGTAGAAGTATCGGCTTTTTGGGGTGTTGCCATAACTATGATGCTTGTTCTTGTAATAACGCTGTTGCAGAAAATGGATACCGAGGGTAAAATAAGAGATCTCAACCAAAAAAAGGAAAGGATGTTAGATTTAATAACAGAGCGGTTGGATATATTCTCTAGCAGGCTCAGGGAAATAGACCAGAACCTGAACAGGAACGCGTTCAACATAGAAAACAAGATAGCTGAAACGAGGCATTTCGTAGAGGATGAGAACGAGAGGAATTACAGGGAGCTTGCAAAGAAGATATTCGACATAGAAAATAAACTCAATTCAGTGAAGAAAACTCTGGGTGCTGCGTTCGGCTCTCTGGATGAAAGAGTAAAAAGGTTCGAGAAGGAAGAAGAATGGACCGGCTAAAAGAGTCTTTGAAGAAGCTTGTTGTTTCAGATAAAGGAATTGCAGACCTTGCAAAGAAGGTTTTTGCTGATTCTAATATGATATTAGACATAGGAAGCGGTGACGAATCCTTAGGGCTTTTAACACTGAAGACTATAATGAAAGACTCTGGGAAAAAAATAGAGAGTCTCGATAATGACCCGAAGGCCGGAGCAGACATAACAGCATCGGCAGACGAAGTGCCCAGAAACGACGAAGATTACGACGGCATATTCGCCTCTCATGTGCTTGAGCATCTGGATGAGCCTGAAAAAGCTTTAGAGGAGTGGAAAAGGCTGCTGAAAAAAGAAGGCAGGCTCCTCATCGTGGTGCCATTCAAGGAAATGAAACAGAAGCACCACAAGATCGTGTTCACATCACCTAACCAGCTAAAAGAGCTTGCTGAAAAATGCGGGTTCAGAAAGATAAGAGTTGAGCAGAGGTTATGGCTAAAGTGTTTCCAAAGCTTTTTCGGAAGGCTTATGAAAAAGGGTGACTTAATCCTCGTTTGCAAAAAATAAGCTTTTTATAGTTTTTTCCAGAACTATTTACTGCCCGTTAACTACAGGTCTTCTCTCTGTAGGAGGGATATTATGAAGATTGAAGAAGCGATCAAACAACTCAGCGAGTCCAAGAAAAGGAAATTCGAGCAGACCTATGACCTAGTCATCAACCTTTCGAATATAGATTTGAAGAAGCCTGAGAACAAATTCTCCAAAGAGATTAGGCTTCCGCATGGCCGCGGAAAAGACATAGATGTCTGCGTAATATCCGACAATAAAGGAGACCTTAGCCGTGCAGACATAGAGGGGCTGAAAGGGAAAAAAACAAAGGAACTGTTAAACAAGTACGACTTCTTCCTGTGCGAAGCACCTCTCATGCCATTGGTCGGTAGAGTGCTTGGTAAATACCTCGGGCCGAAGGGAAAGATGCCTAAACTGCTCCCTCCTGGAACAGATCCTGCCAAGCTCATAGAAGAGACAAAGAAGTCCGTGAGGATAAACGTCAGGGACTCGCCGGTTATTCATGTTATTGCCGGTTCCGAGAAGATGGCTCCAGAGCAGGTGAAGGAGAATGCCGAGAAAATCATAGACGAGGTAAAGAAATCGCTTCCAGGCAAAGTACGAATAAAAAGTATTTACATAAAACTCACCATGAGCAAGCCTTGCAGGCTGGACGTGTGATTAAAATGATGAAGAGCGATAAACCGAAAGAGGTCGAGAACCTGAAAGAGCTTTTTGATAGTTATCCTGTTGTAGGAATCCTTAACATGCACAAGCTTCCTGCAAGACAGCTGCAGGTGATAAGGGAGAAGCTGAAGGGCAAAGCTGTAGTAAGGATGAGCAAAAAGAGCCTTCTGAAGAAGGCCATGGAAGCTTCTGAAAAAGACATCAAGGAGCTGGAAAATTACATGGCCGAAGAGCCTGCTGTAATCCTTTCGAACGATAACCCTTTCAGGCTGTTCAGAATACTGAAAGAAAACAGGATAAGCGCACCTGCCAAAAAAGGGGATACTGTAAAAAGCGATATAGTGGTACAGAAGGGCTCCACAGGAATACCGCCTGGGCCGGCTATGTCTACGCTGCAGAAAATAGGGCTGAAGACGACTGTTGACAAGGGGAAGATAGCAGTAGCAACGGAAAAGAGGGTCCTGAAAGCAGGGGAAAAGGTTACAGACGATATGGTGAATGCCTTCAACCTGCTGAAGATGGAACCCATGGAAATAGGACTCGACTTGGTTGCGGTCTGGGAAAAAGGAACCATATACAGCAGAGATGTCCTTGACATAGATACTGATGCTTACATCGCGGGCATAGAAAATGCCCTGTCAGAAATGACAAACCTGTCTCTGAATACAGGTTATATCGTAGGCTCTACCGTCTCTGCAGCAATACAAAAGGCTTTCGCAGAGGCAAGGACTCTTGCTATGGAGGCAAACATGTTTGACAGCAATATAATAGACGAGATACTGAGGAAAGCTGTCAGCGAAGCTAAAGCACTGGAAAAAGCAGTGCAATAGTTTTATCGTAACAGGAGGTTATGAAATGGCTGAAGAAAAGAAAGAAACGAAGAAGACGAACCTTATTTATGCAGCTCTTCTTCTGAACTCCGCCGGAAAAGAGATAAGCGAGGAGAACGTAAAAAAGGTGGCAAGTGTTGTGGATGAAAAAATAGAAGATGCGCAGGTAAAGGCACTTGTAGCTGCACTGGAAGGCGTAAACGTAGACGATATTATAAGCAAGGCAGCTATGCCTGTGGCAACGCCAGCAGCAGCGTCAGCAGTTCCGGCAGAGGAAAAGAAGGAAGAACCAGAAGAGGACAAGGAAAAGAAGGCTGAGTCTGCGGCTGAAGGTTTGTCAAGCTTGTTTGGTTAAATTTTTTATTGTTTTTAAATCTGCTTTTTTAATTATAATTAGGTTTTAAGATAAAGGTTGTTAGCGGATGTTGAGCGACAAGGAACTGAAAAAGAGCCTTATTTCTGAGTTCCAGAAAAGCCCGGAAAAGTATTATCCATCGCTTTCAGAACTCGGTTTTGTAAGGAAGAAGTGCTCGTGTGGAAAATTTTTCTGGTCATCCTCGTCGGATAAGTGCGGCTCATGCAGCAGGTACGGCTTCATAGGCAAGACCCCTGCAAAAAAGAAACTTAGCTACATGGAAGTCTGGAGAAGTTTTTCGAACCTTATGAAAAAACAGGGATACACTCCGATAAAAAGGTATCCCACGGTTGCAAGGTGGAGAGACGACATAGAGTTCGTAGAGGCCTCGATAGACGATTTCATACCTTTCGTGATAAGAGGAGAGACTGCACCGCCTGCGAATCCGCTGGTAGTGCCTCAGCCGTGCCTGAGATTCAACGACATAGACAACGTCGGAATAACAGGCGCCCACTACTCGTGCTTCGTCATGATAGGGCAGCACAGGTTCGAGTCTCCTGAGAAATACGACATGAATGCCTACTTCAACGACCTTATGAAGTGGTTTACAAAAGGGATGAAAATACCTATCAGCGACATGGTAATACATGAAGATGTATGGGCAGGGTCCGGGAACTTCGGCCCGTGCATGGAATTCTTCTCAAGGGGCATAGAACTTGCAAATCAGGTCTATATGCAGTTCGCCCAGCCCCGTGCCGAGCTTCCGGTAAAGGTCCTTGACATGGGCCTTGGCCACGAAAGAAATGCATGGTTTTCCGCAGGAGCTGACAACAGCTATGAAACGACATTTCCCACGATATGCAAGAGGCTGAGAAAGAAGTCAGGACTGAACCCGGACAGGCAGATAATGAAGAGCTTCCTTCCCCTCTCGTCGCAACTCAATATAGACGAGCTGGAAAATGCTGAAAAAACATGGTCTGATATCGCAGGAAAAATCGGGGTTCCTGTCGGCGAATTAAAGAATAACGTGATACCGCTTTCCGCACTGTATTCAATAATAGAACACAGCAGAACGCTCCTGGTCGGGATAACAGACGGTAAACTGCCGAGCAATGTAGGCGGCGGTTATAACCTGAGGGTCTTGTTGAGAAGGGCATTGTCCTTTATAGAAAAATACGGATGGGATATAGACTTGATGAAGCTATGTGAAATGCATGCGTCTTACCTAAAACCTTTATTCCCTGAGCTGAGAGACCTTCTGGGAGAAATTAACGATATAATAGAAGTGGAGAAGAAAAGGTATAGCGAAACGAAAAAGAACACAGGACTCATAGTAAAGAAAATCGTTGGGAAGGAGATAACAGAAGGGGAACTTTTGAAACTCTATGACAGCCACGGTATTCTTCCTGAGCTGGTGAAGGAAGAGTATGAAAAAGCGGGCAAGAAGATAAATATTCCTGAAAACTTCTATGCAAAGGTAGCAGAGCTCCATGAAACAGAGGTAAAGAAAGAGCCTGAAACGCGCATAACAGGGGTGCCGGCTACCAGGCTCATTTTCTACGAAGACCAGAACAAGAAAGATTTCACAGCAAAAGTGCTGAAGGTTACGGGAAATAAGGTCGTGCTTGACCAGACCTGCTTCTACGCCCGGTCGGGCGGGCAGGAACCTGACCATGGATTCATAAACGGCTGCAAAGTCTACGACGTTGAGAAATTCGGAAACATTATAGTGCACTCCATAGAGGGCATAAACTTCAAAGAGGGCGACATAGTCTCCGGTTCTGTGGACTGGCCAAGGAGGATGCAATTGACTGTGCACCACACTGCCACTCATCTCGTGAATGCAGCTGCACGAAAGGTCCTGGGAAAACATATATGGCAGCATTCCGCATTCAAGGACGTTGAAAAAGCAAGGCTGGACATAACCCATTACAAGCCCCTTTCAGGCAAGGAGTTGGAAAAGATAGAGAAAGTTGCGAACAAATATGTTGCCCGCTCAGCTGATGTAAAGAAATTATTTATGCCTAGAAACATCGCGGAGAAGAAATTCGGTTTCAGGATATACCAGGGGGGTGCGGTTCCTGAGAAGGTTCTCAGAATCATAAAAACCCCGATGGATGTAGAGGCATGTGGTGGGCTCCATTGTGACAATACGAAGGAAGTTGGGAACATAATGATAACAAGGAGCGACAGGATACAGGACGGCATAATAAGGCTGGAATTTACAGCAGGTGAGGCTACAACACGGGAAAAGGACAAACAGAAGAAGATACTATTAGAAGCAGCAAGGATACTTGATGTCAGCGAGCCTTACCTTGTCGAAAAGACCAAGGAACTTTTCGAAGAATGGAAATCGTTGAGGAAAGGCGTCGAGCTAAAAAGTGCGGAAAACGCTGAAAAGCTAAGCAAAGGGTTTGGAAAAGAGCGCATCGTCGTGGAAATTCTGCCTGCTACAGCCAACGACCTGAAGAAGATAACAAGGAACGTCAAGTCTGGCCAGATAATGGTGTTGTTTGGCAGTAAAGACAGGTCAATTGTGGTTACGTCAGGGAAGGATACCAAGATAGATTCAGGAGATGTTATGAGAAAACTTGCAGCAGAGCACGGCGGTAAAGGAGGGGGCTCAGTTTCGTTTGCCCAGGGCATATACTCAAAAGAGCCGGATACAGCAAAGATAAAGAAAATGCTGGAGGCTATGCTATGATTACGACGATAAACCCCAAGATAGCCCTCTCGCTGGCGCTTTTTTCTTTGTTCGGACTGTTCTACAACATGTATTACGAGATGGCGAGCTATGTCACGTTTTCAATAGGCGTTATACTTGCGCTGCCTGTATCAATAAAGACCTGGTTTGTCATAAAGAAACACTGGAAAACTGTCTACAAGAAGTTCTACTCCCTTTCGCTGTTCGAACGAAAGATGATAGCACTAAAGAGCTGGAAGCTTACCTGGTGGATAGTGCCTTACTGCCTGGTAGCTTATTCGATAATCACTGTCTTAATAATACATTACTCAAACAATGTCTATCTGCTCGAGTCCCTTTTATTGGGCTCTGTATTCACGGTGTTCATGGTCACGTACCACGAATCACCAAGGTATTACAAAACTATAAGGCGAAGAAAATGAACGAGCGTGAAATAATCCGCGGGATGAGCAGGATCCTTTGTGTGGACGAAAAGGATATACCCAAAACTTTGATGAGGTTCAGGAAGGAAATAGAAGAAATGAAATCTAATCTGTGATATTCAACAAGCCGCATTCCGGCGGGGTATAGAATAAGGTCCTGCATAACGAATCCAGTATGGACTCCCTCGTAATATTATCGACAATCACCTCGTCATAAGGACCTGTTACCACTAGGCTCGTTTGATTGGACAGAAGCTTCTGCACTATTACTTGGATATTGCCGTAACTTGTCGTATAGGTTTCAGGCAGGTTGTCTATATAGCCTTCAAGCATGGGGTCCATCACGGTATAATTTATCTTGAATATGGTAAATCCCCTTGCCAGAAGCTCGTTCTCTACAAACGGATTGAGCTCGTAATCTATGATAAAGCTCTCCGGGAATTTCAGACCTTCCTGCTGTGGTGAAAAGCCTGTCATGACGTAAGCGATTGACGACATAGTGAATATACATATTATGAAAAGAACCATCAGCCGGTTTTTGTTGTGCTTGCGCATTAAAATCCCTAGGATTTGATATACCTGTAAGCGGATATAGCTGCGACTGCCCCCTCTGAACAAGCAGTTATATTCTGCTTTAGCTGGTTGTTCGATATGTCGCCTGCTGCAAAGACTCCAGGCACGTTTGTTTCCATCGCATTGTTGACTGCTATGAAGCCGTTCTTGTCCAGCCTTATGTCCAGTTCTTTCAGAAGTTCAGTAACAGGAACGGACCCTATCTCTATGAACACGCCATCGACGTCTATTTTTCTCTTCTCGCCTGTCTCCGTATTCTTTACTGTTATAGATTCCACGGAATCCCTTCCGGTTATCCCGTCTATAACAGAGTTCCATACCATCTCCGCTCCGCTGTCAAAGAGCCTCTTTTGCAGCATTTCTTCTGCCCTAAGCTGGTCCCTTCTGTGAACTACGAATACTTTCTCTACACCCATGTCCTTCAGTGCTATGGCTCCTTTGACTGCTGCGTCTCCGCCGCCGATGACAGCAACTGTCTTGCCTTTGAACATGGGGCCGTCACAGACAGTGCAGTAGGAAAGCCCCTTACCCAGGAACTTTTCCGCACCTTCTACCTTGGCTTTTCTGTGTCTCAGTCCCATGGCAAGGATGAGGGCCTTTGATTCGTACTTGTTGCCTTCTGTATCCACGGAAAAGGAACCATTTCTGGATATGCCTGTCGCAGCCTCGGATTTTATCTCCACGCCCAGGCTTTTAACATGTTCTTTCATGTTTTCCAGGAGCTCTATCCCTGTTATGCTCTTTGTCCCTGGCCAGTTTTCTACTAGGGGTGCTTCGCCTAAGCTTGACATCTCTACAGGATTATCAAGGACCAATACGTTTAATCCGTGCCGCTTCGCGAATATAGCTGACGTAAGCCCTGCAGGACCTGCACCGACTATTATTATATCGTACATGAATAACACTTGCTCAATAGTTTTTAATAGGTTTAATAGCCCCGACAGGATTCGAACCTGTGTCTCAAGGTCCAGAGCCTTGAATCCTTGGCCATTTCCCGGCTTTTCTTTTTCCAAAAGAAAAGCCTCTAGACTACGGGGCTATGCAATTAAAATTAACCAGAAAGAGTTTAAATTCTATTGAATCTCCCTGATGGTTCTTGTTCCTTCCTTTGTCAAAACGTAGCATGTAGAACCTATTGGGTTCACGGAGGCTACAAGACCTTTGTCTATAAGTGATTTCAACGCAGAATTTATTGCTATGTCTGAACTGG
>CAYVZO010000015.1:0-13283 GCA_964456345.1 uncultured archaeon
CGTCAGGATTGAACCAGAATGTTGCATGGCCAGTCTCGTTCGTGGTGTTAGAGCCTGCTGTAACATTTGCACCCAGTTTTGACACGTTGAAAGCCACGGCCAAGGCAGGAGATAAATTGTACGTTGCCCTGTCGTAGTCGTAGGCTATTACCACGAACTCCGCTCCGGTAGAGAGCGTTGCTGTTTCGCCATCACCTGATACATAGGTTATGTTGATGTCGTTCTTCTCCACTGTAAAGGTACAGTCATTGTTATCATCAACACAATCAGGGTTCGTTGTCTCATCACTGTTTCCGTCCAGGTCTGTTGCATTGAACTTGTATTTCCAGCTTGTTACGTCACCGCAAGCAAAACTGTAGTTCCACTCCATTATCATTCCGTCGCAGTTCGTACAATCCTCAGAATCCACCAGTATCCAGTTCACAGGCGAGACTTTGGTTAGCCAGAAATTTACTGTTACGTCATCACCAGGGTCTGTTATATTCACACGGAAGGTGAAGTTCCTTCCCCAGCCATGGGCGTCTTCAGATATATTAGCTATTGTAAGGTCAGGCGGGACCACAACATCGAACGCATCCGCTTCCGTGTGCAGCTCGGTGTTATAATAGCTCTTTGTAGCGGTTACATTAACACTGTACGTACCGGCAGATACGCCTGTTGTGGGCCATGAGCACTTGTATGTGCCGTTGCTGTAGCTCTGGAATTCCGTGGCTGTGCACGTGTCTGAATAGCTGCCTGAGTATATCTTGAATTCCAGCGTGTTGTTGGTCAGGTCTGTCACGAAATTATCGCAGTCATCCTTTACAGTGGCGTTTATCTCAACGGTCTTGCCCTTCTCGTAAACAGCGCCTGAAGGCTCAATGTAATCAATAATGAAGGAGCCGTAGACATCTATGTACAGGTCAATTGAGGTATTGTCGTAATAGCAGTTGTCCGATGTGCCCATCTTCCATTTTTGCTGTGCCGTGCTATATGTACAGTCAGGGTTGTGTTCATAGACAAGATGCCCTGTATCGTTGGAGAGCGACGGCATTATTATTCCGCTGTCCCATGTCGAGCCGTCCTTTGTCCTCCACAGCTTGCCAGTGACATTCGCCCTGTATGACTGGTTGCTTTGGTCGTATATCCTCGTTGATATATTTACAGCATTGCCAAACTCATCATCAGACCTGTTTACGATGGTGTTGTTTCCTTTGCAGTTCTGTATCTCTGAGTAGTTTACCATGGGTGCATCTTTCGTTATTTCGAAGTATCCTATCTCCGAAGTACCGTTGTAATTACCGTCCGTGGAGTTGAAGAAGTAAGACCTGCCGGTTCCTATATGACTGCAATTAAAATCAGAATAATAGAGCGATACGTTTATAGCGTTTGTGATATTTGTTCCCGAGGAGGCACCATAGCTTCCTATTGCTCCCCATGCTTCAGCTACACTTTTCCGCCACCAGCCATAGATTGTAAATGCTGTCTGGTCTTCGTCATAAACCTCTGTAGTGAAATTGGCTATCTCCCCCCATGCAACGGGTTCAGGGCTAACACCTATGTCTGTAAATATCTGTCTTTGCAGGCTGTAGCACCAAGTATAATTCACCACAGTAACTAATGCTGCTGTGTCTGCGTCAGCATGAATCCTGACGAAAAACGGCGGGGTCCGGAACCCGTTGTTGTAAGTCAGGCTGCAAGTAGTCCTGGAATAATCAGCCTGGTCACACGCTGCCTCGTTGTTGCTGCCGCATTCCGGAGCTAGCGGATGCGAATCGTCAGCACCCAGGTCAAAGCACGCCGGGTAGTAATTGGCATTCGTGTTATTCTGGATATAGACATAGGCGTTTCTGCCTGATGTCTGCCCGCCGTTATAGGCATAGAAGTAAACCCAAAACTCTTTCAGATAGCACGTTGACTGGTTCACCCCAGGGCAAGAATATACAGGTGTCCAATAGACGTCTCTGTTATTGTTGTTTACAGAGTCCCAGCTCGCAACTGTCTCTGTGTATTTCGTGCACTGCTCAGGAGCAGGGTCAACTGCAAGCATCCACGGCCTTGCTTCCACGAACGTTCCGGAGTCGTATTCTATTTGCGCCGGCCCGAGTAGGTAAAGATGCGGCCATATCCAAGGCGCTTCTGCGATATATGTCACCTCGGAGTTGTTCGCCAGTCCTGACCATTCCAGAACCGTTGTCTCGCCTGTTGTGGTGACCTCAGCCCCGCCTGAATCAATCACTGTTAAGACGCTCGGCAGGTATTCTCTCAGCGTAAAGGTGCTTGTATTTACGAAAGAAACTATCTCTATGGATACTCCGAAAGGACCCTGTTTCGGGTCTATTTTCAAAGGCGCCTCCCTGAGTATGTCAAACTCGTAGAATTCCTTTACCATGAAATGGGAAGAGACGTGGCTCCTTACGCCTTCAGATTCAGCAGTAGCAAATAACGTGTAGTTTCCTTCCTGACTTGTGACGTATGACGCCTCGTATGTGCCCCAGTCTATCTGCCTTATCGTGTTGTCACTGCTGGACAGCTGCGTTATCGTCCCGTTTGGTGCTGTTACGCTCAGATGGACGTCTGCCTCGTCGACAGGATAGCCTTCTCTATCAAGAACAACCATTAATATCCTTGCAGTTTCGCCCGGCCTGTAAATAGGCTTTTCAGTGTTTATCGTTATCAGCCCGAACCTGAACCATATCTCTTCCTGTTCGTTCCCTGATTTGATTACAATCTTGTGCGTTCCTGCCTCCACCTCCACCTTTTCCTTTATCCTGACCTTTAGTTTGCCTGCTGTCAGCTCTATTTTCGTTTTTATCTTGGCTATCTCTTCCTTGATGTCTTTCATGTACACCGCAGTGTCAGGAACCTCACAGCCGCAGGAATCACACCCCTCCCACCATAGCTCCGATGTGTTCTGAACGTTGTCCAGTAGGTCTGTATCTATCGAGAATTCAGGCTCATCGCCATAGCATTCCAAAACCTTTCCTAATTCATCGTCATCCTGCCATGCGCATGAATCCGCTTGAAGAACATATTCTTTCCTCGAGAGGCTTGGAACCACCCATGTTACGGTATCTTTGAACCCGTTGTTGTCTGTATCAAGGAATCTTACCATATGGCTGGGGTCGTCTGTCACGTCCTGGCCGTCTAAGAACAGCCTGAGGTTGAAGTCCTCGATGCCTTCAGGAATCTGCGTGCTTACGCTGTAGTTGTAATAGTGATCAGTACTATCCAGTGTCACGTGTTTCTTCCAGCCCTTGTCTATCGTGTCGTATTCGGTCTTCACAGGGGTTATATTGTCTTTTGCCGTCTCAGGCAGCACGAAAACGAATGCAGTTGAATTCGTTATGTTGCCGGCAAATACATGGACAAGATAGCTTCCTGAGGCATTGAAATCAGCTGTCAGTGAATAGGAATAGCTTCCGTTTACGCTGTCCACTGCCCCTATATTCACGGCAGCGCCTTCCATGGACACAGATATGTCGATAGACGAGTCATTATTGTTTATTATGGCAATTCCTGATACGAGTATTGTCTCGTTCTGGATGTATTCCTCCTTGTCCGTTGCAACTGTCAGTATGTTCACGATTTCTGTTATATTGGTCATGTTTGTCTCGTTTGTCGGAATCGTGGTCGTTATATTAGTGTAATTCGCAGGGACAGTTGTCGTGACATTCGTGTAATTTACAGGGATAGTGGTTGTTGCATTGGTATAGTTCACCGGTATCGTTGTCGTTACGTTTATCGTGGTAGTGGTAGCATTAGTCTCGTTTTCAGGCACAGTCGTTTCTGTTGTTGTCGTCTCTACCGTAGTCGTATCTTTTATCAGCAGTGCCTCGGAATCCTCGATATATGAATCTCCTTCGAAGACTGCTTTCATGCCCTCGGTGAAGTTCGTGATTAATATAGCGTAGCCGCTCTCGTCTGTTGTCACAGAGCTGATCAATGAGCCATTGACATAGAACTCTACTTCCTTGCCTGGCAGAGCAGAGCCGTTGTCCAGCAATAGCAACGCCCTGACTGAGTTATTATTGTATTTGTCTAATTGCAGAGAAGAGCCTGCCCAGACCTCTATCTGGGCTTTTGCTTCTACGCTATCGCTGAAATTACCATAAGTGGCAAAGCCAGTTGGCTCGAACATATTATTTAACGACGGGCTGGCTGCTATGAGCATGACAGAGCCGAGCATTATGGCTAGCAGAGGCACCACTATCTGGCTCTGGCCGTTCAGGTGCGTTTTAGGCCCCATATTTCACCACAGCTCTTATCTCGTTTAATCCAGGACCTGCTGAAAGCGAGGTCTGGACAGTGATATTGTCGTAACAAGTTTCGCCAGCCTCGATAATTCCGCAAGACTGGCTAGACGATATAGAGAAGCCTTCAGGCAGTATCCATTCGACGCTTGTTGTCAGGCTGAAGACGTTAGGATTCGTAACAGCAGCAGCCAGCTCTATTGTTTCGCCTCTTACTATTCTTTCAGGGTATGCAAGCTCTGCATAAAGCAGAGGAGCAGTCTCGTTTATTGTCGTCGTCTCCGTAGTGTCGACAGTACTTTCGACAGTTGTTTCTATGGTCATTTCTGTAGTTGTCGTAGCGTTGATTGTAGTCGCATTCTCCAGTATTGTCGTCTCTGCCTTTTCTTCTATAGTTGTCTCATTTGTCGTCATTGTCGTGTTTACCGCTACCGTCGTTTCTACTGTCATTTCCTCTGTTGTTTCATTTTCAGAAGCCATTGTCTCTTCTTTTAAGGTTGTAGTCACGTTGGCAAGTTCTGTGGTTGTGGCTTCTATACCCGTCTCTATAGTGGTCTCGTTTGCCAGTGTTGTCGCCGTTCCTATGCTAGTTTCCTCTGTTGTCGTCTCTGCTGTTGTGGTAGTGGTCTTGGCAGTAGTTTCGATAGTTATCTCTGCCGTTGTAGTAGTTTCTATAGTGCTTTCTAATGTTGTTTCTGTCGTAGCCTCTTCTATTGTAGTTGTTTCTTCTGTTGCCGTAGCCTCTTCTGCAGTCGTCAATATCGTCGTATTGTCGCCTACTGCTAATCCTGTTATTGCGTTGTCGTTTATTGTCTGGACAAGTACAGCTGAGGCTGCAAGCAGGGACACAATCAATACTCCTGCTATCAGAGGCGACTGGCCTTTGCTCCTAACAGATGAAGCAAAGGCGATACAGCCGACAGGTATGATTGCAAGGCTGCCTGCAGCCATTATGCCCGAAGCGTCTGAAGAAATCGACACGTTTGACAACGCAATGACAGAAAGCAGCAATAGGAGTATCAACGGCATTAATGCCATGTTGGTCTGGCCCTTGAGGAAGTTCTCCCTGTATACGTAGCACAGGGTTGCAGGACCTACTTTTCTCTGTATTATCTTCTTCTCGCCAGTGAGTTCGTATATGTATTTGGTTACGGTATGCCTGTGAAGCCCTACGAATTTTGCTACGTCTAAGAATGTGAGTCCCTCGGGGTGCTTCTTCAGCACCGCCAGGATTTCCTGTTTCACTTCATTGGGCATAACTTTTCCGTCTCTCGCGACTCCACACCCTCTGTCGGAAAAGACTATTGTACACTAGTGTACAATATAAATGTACAACATAAGTGCACAATTATACAGCTGTACTTTAAGACTGTACATAAGTGTCGGAGAATATAAAACTTTATATAGGGGTGTCGGTCGACATATATATAACATCGACACAAAGAGGGGGTCTATGAGAGACATTGAAATAATCAAGGAGCTGATAGAGATAAAGAGGTCTGTCGAACATGCCGGCGATTTTTACGAAAGAGACACGCTGACAAGCAGGATAAAGGAGCTTGAGAAAAGAATAGACGAAATGAAGCAGATGCACGAGCTTGCACAGGTCGTGCCGGCGAAAGAACATGAAAACCCGGTAAGAACAAAAAGGTTCGGCGAGATAATCGACATACTCAGAAAGAATAAAAAATTGACATCAACACAGCTGGGAATTATAACCGGCATGTCAAGGACAAGATGTACTGAATACTTCAGGGAGCTGGAGAAACAGGGGATTGTGCAGGGCATCATAGACAATAAGAAGAAGTTTTACAGGCTGATTTGATGGCGCGGGTAATTGGAATAATGTCCGGCAAGGGCGGGGTAGGCAAGACAACGACAGCCTTGAATTTGGGCCTTGCAATACGCAGTTTCGGCGAAAAAGTTACGGTCATAGACGGTGACATAAAGAACCCAAACCTTGGGCTTTATCTAGGCGTGTACCAGCCGAATTTCACTCTAAACGATGTCATCAAGAGGAACGTAGACCTCAACGAGGCGAAATTCATGCACGCCTCGGGTATAGAGATTGTTCCCGCATCGCTCGCACCATCTAACATAGGTCTCTCAAGGCTGAGAGATTTCTTCGACGCAAGCGATGGTTATTATATAATAGACTTTCCGCCAGGCCTGGGAAAAGACACGCTTGCTATCTTAGACATATGTGATGAAGGGATTATAGTGACCAATCCGAACATGCCTTCTGTTGTTTCTACTATGCGGCTTATAAATATAATAAAATCTCAGAACAAGAAAGTCCTGGGGGTCATAATCAATATGTTGGGCAGGTCTTATGAGATAGGTCCTGACATAATAGATACTGTATGTTCCTCGCCTGTTGTCGGCCAGATACCTGAAGACGACAACGTAAGGAAGAGCGCTATGGAAAAGACGCCTGTCCTTGCCTACAAGCCCTACACGAAGGCTTCGCTCGAGTTCAAAGCAATAGCAGCAAGGATAACAGGGAATGAATACAAAAAGCCCCAGCTGGCTGGTCTGAGAGGTTTTTTTGCAAGATAAGGCCCTTCAGTATTTAAAAACAACTAGTATATTCTAATAAATATAGTGGTTTTATGGCTGGCTGTATATCAAATTTTTTAGCAATAAGCAGAGCAAAGCTTCAGATAGCTTCCTTACCGCATGCTACCTTGGGTATTTTTTTGGCTGCTTCTGGCTTAAGTACAATACTCAATTTGTCTGTTCTTATTTACATTTTGCTTCTTTTTGTTATGATTACATTTGCCTGCAATCTTAATTGCCTGTATGATTTTGGGGTAGACAAAAAATACAAGAAATACATGAGCAACGCTGTAGAGGCTATAGGCATTAAAAATATCAAAATAATCGTGATTTTGGAGCTAGTCTTGATATCCTATTTTTTATTTAATCTATGGTCAAGAGGACATGCGATTACAGTATTCATCTCATTATTAGGACTACTTTTTGCAATATCTTATTCTGTAGAACCAATCAGAATTAAAAAACGTGGTTTTTTTAGTCCTTTCCCCGTATTCATAGGATTATATACTTTGCCTGTTCTGGGTGGATGGTTTTTGCTAAATACAACACTTCCATTATACTTTATAGTATTTGTTATCGGCTATGCCCTGATTAATGAAGGAATAACCTTGGTGAATACGTGCGAGGATTATACAGAAGATAATAAAGAAAGAATAAAGACTTGGGCTCATATATTTGGTCTGAAAAAGACATTGCTGGTAGCATTTATCTTCACGCTTTTTGGCGGTATTGCCCTTTCTTCTTCATTATTATTTGTTTTATTAAAGACATCTAGTTCAATGTGGCTTATTTCTACACTCTTCGTAGTGATTTCAGCTGTTGTGATGTTAAGGACTGCTTTAGATATTTATAACATTAGCAAATCAGATAATCTGGAAAGAGCTGCGAAAGAGGGTGCGAAAAAAATGCCCAAGTGGTTCATGACAACTAGATACCCTTTATTTTTTGCCGTGCTTCTTCTTTTGCTTTAGACCTAGCCTATAACCTCGACTATATCAGTGCCTGCGAAGCTGTCACTGTCGATCTTGCCTGTCACACCAAGCGTGTTGTTTCCGACCTCCAGTATAGGTATTAAGTCAGACCTGTAGAACACAGCCATGTACTCCATCAAGTCGTCATCATCCCTGTCTTCTATTGTCGGGTCCTTTACGAACCCGTATTTCGTGTCGTTTATCGCTGGTATTGCCTTGTTTATCATCACTGTATTGATGTCTATCCCGCTGACATCATATCCAGGCACCTCTATGAACGCCTTGATGAATTTGCCGTTGCTCCCGAGGTTTATCGTATCCGGGTCTATGTCTATCTCAGAATCAGTGGCATTCACCGATAAAATTATATCCACGCTCAAGCTCCTGTTCATTTCCAGCAAGAGTATGTCTGTGATAAAATCGTCTTTTTCCGTGTGGATTACATAAGGCGAATAATAGAACCTGTCAGTGGAGTTCTCAACGTATTCAAGCAGCTCCTGTAGAGGCATGGAACCATTTATGTCAGTCGTAACGTTGAACGCGAGCGTGTTGTTGTTGTCGTATCCGAAAACGAACGCGTTTAACAGCGGGTTCTGGCACCCGATTTCGAAGACCCTCGCGTCCAGGTACCATTTTACCGACAACAGGGACGGACCTGTGATGTTCACCTTCTCGCTGTCGAAAGTGGTATTCGTCAATGTACTGTCCGAGTCCTCGAGCCAGACATCGTAATAAGCAGAACCGGCTATGACGGAATTCTTAGTTGAAATGCCGGAAGAGCCTAGGTTTATAATGCCGTAATCGTTGTACTGCAACAAGTTCCCGAGCAGAATACCGTTATTAGAATCGGCTATCTTGATTCCAGCCTGGCTGTAGGACAAATCATTGCCGGATATAGTGAACCCGCTCGAGGGGTCGATTATGATGTTGGAGTCCGTATTGTTCCTGAATATGTTGCCAACGATATTGAAATCGGAGGAGTTTGCCACGAAAGCCCCGATATTGTTGAACTCGACCAGGTTATTGGCTACCTCCGTGTTGCTTACCTCTATAAGTTCGATTCCGTAAGAACTGCCGGATATCTCGTTATCTATTATCCGGATGTCTTCAGACGGGTCTACGAGAATATCGCCGTCTGTGTTGTTAAATATGGTGTTGTTGATTATATCCCATCCAGACGAGTCTATTATACGAATCCCTAGTTTATTGAAGCCTATATTGTTAAGTGATATAGTTTCGTAATCAGAACCGTATATATTAATTCCGTTGCCTTGATTTTCTAGGATGTTGTTTGATTCTATAGTCAGGTTCTGGGAATATTCTGAATACAAACCATAGCCGTTATTATCCGAGACGTTGTTATATTTTACCGAACTTTCCCAGGAATCCAGCAGTACAATGCCGGCAAAGGCATTGCTGTCAACCTTGTTCTCGCCGACAGCTATATTTTCACATTCCTCCAGAGCTATACCGAAACCTGTCGGGAAATACCACGGCAGCACGTTGATATTGTCAGCAGTATTATTGACCAAAGTGATATTGTAGCAGAATTTAGGGGGGTGCGGATTATGTGTAAGGTTCACACTCAGGGATATGTTTTTCAGTACCTCGCCGACCAGGCTCGTATTCCTGGTCCCGGATATTATGCCAAGGCCTGCATACCCTCCGCTTACCGTGTTTTCTGTCAAAGTGCTGTGGTTGGCCTGCACACCAATGCCAACCATGTTGTTTATAGCATGATTCTTGTACAAATCTATGTAAGTGGATTCTATGACTGCAAATCCTGTTTCACTGTTTTCTTCAGCTGTATTGCTATCTAAAGTTGCATGGTTGAATAGTAAAACAGCTATCCCGTGTAAATTATTCATCGCAGTATTGTTGATTAGAGAAGCATGCTCGGATTCACCGATAAATATGCCATGTTTATTGTTTGTAGCAGTGTTATTGATCAAATTTGTGTAAGTAGAATACCGTATTTCTATGCCTGCAAAATTACTAAAACAACTGCCATCAAAACAGACGGTTCCATAGGTATTATCAACCGTATTGTCGGTGTAAGTATCATTTATCGAATAATACGATTCTATGCCCACCCGAACGCAATTATTAATAGTATTATTTTCTACCAGACCACCTGTTGCATTAATCCAGGATATGCCGATGAAATAATTCTCAATGATGCAATTCTTTAGATTAACGTTATAATAGCCGTTAGTCACTTCGCCAGAAGCTAGGTTCAGATAACCATTGCTTATTCCTGCAGAACCGCCTGCCCTATTGCCGTTTAAAATAGAGCCGTTGCAGTCAAGCGTTATGTCAGATGCATTTATTATTATAGCGCCGTTCATGTCTTCGTCGTTAATGTAGTACGTCCCAGAGCAAAGAACCGTGTCAGAATTTACGTGCATGTTTTCATAGGGCTCTGTGCATGCATTAACTGAATAAGCTAAAACCAGAACAAACAAGAATGACAACGAAAGATATCTCGTGTGACCATCCCCAACTACGTAATTGTATTGTAATTGATTCGTAATTGGTTATGAATTTAAAGAATAACGTATTTAAAGCTATTTCTTATTGCCCCGTCTTTGTTATAAATTATTAATACGAAATTATTAATACGACCAGCGTATAAGATTTAATTATGAACAGGGATTATGCTGTTTTTGCTGTGGTTATTTCATTAGTAGTCGTTGCAGTTATATCTATTGGTAGCGTAGATACCATGACAGGCAGAGTTACTATAGGCTCTGATGTAGGTACACAAGACACTGTAGGAGGAATAATCAAATATGATGAGCCGCCATGCTATAGCGTTGGCGGGATATCGTTCTCGGACATACCGGATGAAAATCAGTTGCAATATATAAGTATTATAAAACCCGAGGTATTCGGTGTTATTACATTCTATCCTGACCTGGAAAGGGTAAGGTGGATAAATAACCTGGAGCCTGAGACATTGGGGTACGAATTCAAGAAATTCTACGGTTCTACGCAATTCCAGAATCTGGTTGACCTGAAAGCAGAACTCAGTAACATAGACATTGTTGGCTATTGCCCGTTACTGAGCTTTGAACCGTTGGAAGAGGCAACCCTCTCAGAAAGGATTGATTTGTTAGAAGATATCTATCCTGACAAAGAAATCCTTATCGGGCCGTGCATCGACCTGTTTGATAAAGTAAGGACATCTGTCAATAAACCGGATTATCTGGGATTCGAATTGCTTGAAAAAGATTTTGATGACTATCTCCAGGGAAAATACGATGATCTAATTAATGCTGTCATTTCGCAGAGAGTTGACATTGATGCGTATATATCAGTCGGGAAAGAAACTGATTTGGAAAAACTGAAGAAAGTGCTAAATAAAGTGTCTTCGGACAATATCGATATAGGGTATATGATTGACGGAGACAAAAGGATACTTGATTTCATACTGCAGAGACGTTGCAGATAGCAATTAATAGATTGTTTCTAAGTCTTATTCATGGAGAAAGAGCACGGTCTGAAAGATGTTATCGTCGTCGGTGCCGGGCCGGCAGGGGCGATGACTGCCAAGGTCATTTCAGAAAAAGGCCATTCCGTTATGATTATAGATAAAAAGAAAGAGACAGGATTCCCTGTGCAATGTGCTGAAGCAATCAGCCTTTCGGGTTTGGAATCCAACGGGATAATGATCCAGAAACACTGGTTAAAGTCGTGCCTAAAAGGTCTCAAGATACATTCACCAGACGGGAAATATTTCTTTTTTCTTGATGAGGTTTGTTGCATTGACCGCCACAGATTTGATCAATGGCTGAGTAGGGAGGCCGTTAAAAACGGCTGCGAGCTCTTGCTCAACACCAGAACAGATTCTGTAAAATACGAAGAAGGGGTTTGGCATGTCTCGGGCAGCGGTAGGGTGTTTAAATCAAGGATATTGATTGGTGCAGACGGACCTGAATCCAGTGTTGCCCAGTGGCTAGGAATCCTCAGGAAAAGGGATGTTATTAATGGCATAAACTACAAGTTTTATTTGGAAGATGTAAGTTTTCCGCAAGACATGCTTCACATGTTTTATGAGTCCGGGTTAAAAGGTGGGTATATATGGGTCTTTCCTAGGGGAGACGAATATAATATCGGGATTGGCGGAACAGAAGAATTCAGCAGGATACAAAAGACCTTGGAAAATTTTTGCAAATCCAAGGGTATTGATATCAATAAGAAAAAATCCATGACAACAGGAATTATACCAGTATATTACGACATGGAAAGATTCACAAAAGGCTTTGCTATTGTAATCGGGGATGCTGCAGGCCTGACAAACCCGCTTTTTGGAAGCGGCATACGTTCTGCTTTATTTAGTGGAAGGCTTGCCGGAAAAATAGTATGCAAAGCACTGGAATCAAATGATTTGTCTGTTCTGAGCGAATATGAAGACATTATGAGGAAAAATCCGATATGCGACCCGGTTCTTCACAAAGCAAGAGAACTCCTCTATTCTTTTAGTGACGATGAATGGAACTTCGTGACTCACGTGTTTGCTGAAAAAGATTGGCGCGAAGTGTCGCTTATAAAAATTCTGCAGAAATTCGTTCTAAATCCTAAGTTCTTGAACAGAATAAAGAAGTTCTGGGCCATAAAGAAAGGCATAGAAATAAGCACAAAACACGGATGGTAAACATGGAAAGAAAAATATTATTTACAACATCATATCTCTTAGGCAAACCCTACGACTATTTCGGAGAGAATACTAGGACGAAACTATTTAGATTTACTCTACCGAGAACATGTTCTTACGGTCTACGTTTTATAAAAGAAAATAATCCAGAAATAGAAATTCTAGAATATCCTTCGTGGGAAGAGTACACAGAAAAAATAAAGAATGGGGATTACGATATAGTAGGCTTTTCTTTTTATTTCAATGAAATTCCAGAAATCATAAAAATGATAGCTTTTGCCAGAAAATATGGGGTTAAAAATATATGGGGAGGAAACTACGGGGTCTTAACTAAAGATATAGAAAAATATTTTGATAAAATATTTGTAGGCTATCCTGAACAAGAGATTGCTAGAGTCCTGAATAAACAAATAGAAGATATCAGGCACCCAGTATTAATTAATTATATAGGAACTAACACCGGATTAAAGGTAGTCGCTGTCGGTATTCTATTCACTACTAGAGGATGTACAATGAAATGTAAATTCTGTCAGACACCATATTTTCAGCCAGATGTCAATACCATATCTTTGCATAGCATCGAGGAAGTCCTCATAAAATATCACAACCTAGGTATTAGAGATATATTAATCTTCGATGAGAATTTCGGTCTTAAAAAAGGCCATACAGAAAACGTGGTAAATTTATTGAATAAGTATCATTTTTATTGGCAGGTATTCTCAAGACCCGATATTTTGGCTATAAATTTCGAAGAATGGCGTAAGAAAGGGATGATAGGGGTCCTCACAGGGATAGAAAACATGCACCAAGAAAATCTAGATTTTGTAGACAAGGGGACCAATCTTGACAATACAATCGAATTGA
>CAYVZO010000016.1:0-13090 GCA_964456345.1 uncultured archaeon
CAATGACGTCGTTATTGTAGAGCCGTGGAAAATACAGGGCGACAAGAGCGGTGACATTGTGTGGAAATACAGACCAAATGAAGCTGACTGGCTCAGGAGGAAGGGTATTCTAAAAATAAATATCTAGGCCTGATTATGATAAAACCAATCTTAATCCCAAAGAGCAGAATACCTGTAGTTGTAGGAAAGAACGGTGAAACAAAAAAGAATATAGAAAGAATGACCTCTACGAAGATCGAGATAAACGAAGATGTCCTGATTGAGGGTAAAGCAATAGACATCATGAACGCAAACAATATAATAACGGCTATCGGGCGCGGCTTCTCCCCGAAAAAAGCAATGGAACTCATGGATGAAAACAACTGTTTTTACATGATTCCACTACCGCACGATAGAAAAACATTAATAAGGGTCAGAGCAAGAATAATTGGAACCAACGGAAAGTGCAAGAGGATGATTGAAAATCTGACTAACACGAGTATTTCTGTTTATGGTAAGACAGCATCTATAATAGGTTCATTCGACGATGTCGATGCTGCCAGGGATGCCATAGAAAGGCTGGTGAAAGGTTCGCCGCACAAGAACGTTTACAGGCTTTTACAATCGAGAAAGTGATTTTATGACAAAAACTGCAGAAGAGCTTGCAAAGGAGCAAAAGGAAATAAGCATCAGCGAGTTCTTTGAGAAGAACAAGCACCTGCTTGGTTTTGATAACCCGACCAAGGCTTTGCTTATGTCTGTAAAGGAGGCTGTTGATAATTCCCTAGACGCAGCAGAAGAGGCAGGCATACTTCCAGAAATAGGAGTAAGGATAAAAAATACAAAAGATGACATATTCAAGGTTATGGTTATCGATAACGGCCCTGGTATAGTGAAGGACCAGATTCCGAGAGTGTTCGGAAAGCTCCTTTACGGCTCGAAGTTCCACAGGATAAAACAGAACAGGGGGCAGCAGGGTCTTGGTATAAGCTGCAGCGTAATGTATTCCCAGCTTACAACAGGCTTCTCGACAAAAGTCTGGTCGAAGACGAACAAGAAAACACATTATTATGAGCTGCACATAGACACGGTAAAGAATGAGCCCAAGATAGTGAAAGAGTCCGATGCCGAGGACATCATAAAGGAGCACGGCACCAAGATTGAAATGACCATGTCCGGCCGCTACAGGAGAACGGTTGAAGATTATCTGAAACAGACATCTATAGCAAATCCTTTTGCAAAAATAGTTTATTCAGCGCCTGACGGAAGCCGGATAACGTTTCCTAGGTCCACGGACAAGTTACCAAAACCGTCAAAGGAGATGAAGCCACACCCGTACGGAATGGAATTCGGGACTTTACTGAGGATGCTTAGCGGGACGAAAAGCAAGACCGTTGTAGCATTCCTCGTGAACGAATTCTCTTCACTTGGTCCAGGCGGCGCAAAAGAGATATGCAAGTTGGCAAAAATACAGACGAACGCGAAGCCTAACCTGCTTGGAAGGGAGCAGGTTACATCCTTATTGAACGCGATGCAGAAGGTCAAGATACAAAGACCACCTATGGACTGCCTGTCACCAATAGGGGAAAAGGAACTGGAAAAAAGCCTGAGAAAAGAGTATCCGAATGCCGAGTTTATAACTTCCGTGACAAGGGAACCCGAAGTATACCGGGGGTTTCCTTTCATAATAGAGGCTGCCATAGTTTACGGAACCGAAGAAAACTTTGAAATAATGAGGTTCGCCAACCGCGTTCCCCTTATGTACCAGGCAGGGGCATGTGCAATAACGGAAGCTGCAAAGGATATAGACTGGAAGAGGTATCACCTGCAACAGAACGGCGACCTCCCGAATGCGCCAATAGTACTGGTGGTTCATATGTGCTCAACTTGGGTGCCTTTCATATCGGAGAGCAAGGAGGCAATTGCATCTTATCCCGAGATAGTAAAAGAAGTTAAATTAGCCATACAGGACGCTGCCAGGAATCTGTCGAAATTCCTTTCAGGCAAGCGCAAGGTTGGTGAACAGAAAAGGAGGCTGCAGATATTCGAACGGTATTCAGGAGAGGTCGCCGAGGCCGTGGCAAAGCTGACCGGAAAGGACAGCAAAGCGATAGAAAAGAACCTTAAAGATTTTATAGAGAAGAGAGTTCAGGTAGATGAAGATGAAGGAGAAGTCAGAGAAACTTAAGAAACTCGGTTTTAGCGTGGAGCAGGCAATAGAAAAGAGGGTCAATCCAAGCATAGACATACCGATAAGGACCCTGTCCAATGTAATATACGACAAGAAGACCGGGCAGCTCGTACTGGGTGACAAAGTATCTAAAAGGTATTTCTTCAACGTAGCTCATTCGAAAAAGTTTATGCAGACCATGATGGTTGCCTCCTTCTGCAAAGGGCTTATTGACCAAGATATCCACGCAAGCATAAGAGACATGTTCTACAACCTAAAGAGAACGCTGCCTGAAAGCAACGAGAACACATTTGATGAACAGAGCGAGAGTGACCCTATAATAGTAGATCTCGAAGTCGCTCTGGACATACTAAGGGAACAGATGCACCTCACGACTGACAGGAAAGGTATTGTAGCAGGGAACGTCGTGATAAAAGACCGCGGCGACAGCATAGACTGGTCTAAGCTGGGCAGCGGTGGCTGGGCAATACCGTCCACAGTAGAGGAGATAGAATTCAAGAAAGTCGATGCTGACTTCGTCCTTGTTGTGGAAAAGAACGCAGGATTCGAGCGCCTGCATGAGGACAAGTTCTGGCAGAAACATAAATGCATACTCATAGGTACAGGGGGCCAGGCAACCCGAGGAACCCGCCTGCTCATACAGAGGCTGAACAAGGAATACAAACTGCCTGTATACGTTTTCTGCGATGCCGACAGTTACGGGTTTTACATTTACTCGGTTATAAAATCCGGCTCTATGAGCCTTGCACACATCTCTGACAGGATATCCACCCCGTCTGCGAAATTCATAGGACTTACCATAAGCGACATATACGAATATGACCTGAAGAAATGTACGATAAAGGCAAGGGAACTCGACATCAAAAGAGCCAGGGAACTTCTCAACTATGACTGGTTCAAGAGCGCGAAATGGCAGAAGGAACTCAATATGATGATACAGAAAGGTATCAAAGCCGAGATAGAGGCTTTGTCGCACCGCGGCCTGAAGTTTATGTCGCAGGAGTACCTGCCTGACAAACTGAAGAAAAAGGACTTCCTTGACTAAGACTTTTAAATTCTTTATATTTTATACCATTTAAATTAATTTGTGTGCGAACTATGGTTTGTGCCCTTGTAGCTCAGTATGCCCTTTTTCGCTTCGCGAAAAATCGCATCCGGAAAGGACAGGAGATAGGTAGAGCACCTGACTGTTAATCAGGTTGTCACAGGTTCGAGTCCTGTCAAGGGCGCTCTATGTATGAAATAACGAACGAGATTACAAAAACATTTGACGTAAAGAAACTGAAATCCAGGTGTAATTTTCCGCTTTGCAACAAAAGGCCTGAAAAAGAGTTCTTTGTTTACGAATACACGACGAAAAAGAACAGGGGAATAGCCAAAATATATTTATGCAGCAAACACATAGAAATAGCAAGAAACCTTATGGAGAAGCTAAGGAATATAGAGCCCAAAATGGTAATAGAAAGCAGTGAAAAAGACATCTAATTATAGGAAGGGGGCGATAGCTCAGCCTGGGAGAGCACACGGCTGAAGACCGTGCTGTCGTGGGTTCAAATCCCACTCGTCCCATAATAAGGTATTGGATTTGAACCATGGGTTCATCTTCAGCTGAGCGGAGCTCGCTGAGATCCCAAAGAAGCTACTGCTTCTTTGAGGAAATCCCACTCGTCCCATTTCTTACAATCCGCACCTTTTTTAAATATCCGCAGCTAAATGGTTAATATGGATGGTATTGGTTCGTTCTTAAGCAAGCTGAAGAAGGCCTTTTCAGGGAACCATGAATACCACTACGATAAATTCACGCTAAAGGGCAGGGCTATCAGATTTATTTCCTCAAATAAGAAGCCTGCGTCGTTTATGTTCTTGTCTGTCGTTGCTGTTGCTTCCCTTTACCTGGTCACATCCTCTATAACAGGTTTTGTTACGTATACCGAGGATATTGAATCGAAGCTGAACGAAACAGCAACGAGGATAGATGTGCTGGAATCGGAAAAGGAACAGTGTGAAAACGACCTGCAAGGCATGGCTGAAGACCTTGAAAACTGCATGTCAAGATTTAGCTCCTCCCTGCAGGAATGCAAGCAGGAGATAACAGTCCTTGAGGGGAAAAACGACGAGCTCAGTTATGACCTGTCTTCGTGCGAGGCTGAAAGAACAGAAGCGGAAGATAAATATGAAAAGGTTTCAGCAGACTTTGAAACGCTTGTAAAGAACTCTGTATGGGACGTGTGCTGCTCGCCCTATGACGTTGTCAATAGCAACATTAACGACTGGGGTCTTACCGACAACAGGATAATTTGCGGCAGCGGTGGCTACACAATTAACTGCGGTACAGGGGAGACCAGCTATTAGTTCTCAATTAGGTTTTTAAGGGTTTGGCAACGATTAGATGATATTATGAGCAAGAAAAAAGAAGAGGGAGCAAAAGAGATAGTTGCTACACTAGAGGAAAACAAGGTAACAATATGGAAGGATTTTGAACAGGTATACGAGCCTGGATATTACGGCAAGATTGTTGACAACAGGCTTGAACTCGCCCTTGTAGAGGCGTGTTTACTGCTGAAGAGGGGACGCATCCGTGTCACGAAAGGAAAGAAAAACGTCAATTTTCAGCAGCTTTTCGACCATGCATGTGCCCTGGACAAAAGATTTCCAGAGCGCTTTCGCGTATATGAGGATTTGCGTGAGCGAGGATTGCTTGTTCGCACAGGCTATAAATTCGGTTGTGACTTCCGAGTCTATGACCGTGGCGTACAGCTGAAGAAAGGGCCTAAATCAATGAAAGAACATACGAAATGGATAGTTTTCTCTGTTCCTGAGGATTATACGTGCTCGTTTCAGGAGCTTTCAAGGGCGGTGCGCCTTGCCCACAACATCCGTGCACGTATGCTCTGGGCTATTGTCGATAACGAAGGCGATTGCACTTATCTGCAAGTCACGAGACACAAGCCGTGATAGCCGTGAAAAAGGTATATGTTGACATAGAAAACGTGAGAAACGAGAGTAGTTTGGATATAGATAAAATACATAAATCTGCAGAGGAATTCATAAGCAAAACAGGTCAGATAGCTGACATAGAATTCCTAAAGCTCCACGTAAAGAAGTACAGGCAAGGTGGAAATCGGGCCAAATACAGCATCCGTGTGCAGCTTTCTTCTTCTCTAGGATTATTTGAGAGCAAATCATCTGACTGGGAATTCGTGACAACTGCGCAGAATGCGCTGAACAAACTGGAGAAGGAATTCATGAAGAAGCACGAGAAAACTAGGAAATAATCTCTCCGAGTTTCTCTATTTTCTCGCCGTCAATGAATTTCCTAAGAGCCATGCAAAGCTCGTCTTTTTTTATACGCACCTGCTTCATGCTGTCCCTGTCGCGTAACGTTACGGTATTGTCCTCTGTAGTCTGGTTGTCTATGGTCACGGAAGCAGGAACGCCTATCTCGTCCATTCTCCTGTAGCGGCGACCGATAGAACCGGAGTCGTCATAAAATACAGTGAAACCGAGGGACTGCAGCATTTGCTTTGTTTCCTTGGCCAGTTCAGGCAGCTTGTCTTTGTTTACCAAGGGGAAGACGGCTGCATCGTAAGGCGCGAGGTTGCGGGGGAAACGGAATAATTTTCTGTTATCCTCGTCATAAGCAAAATCTAGAAGCGCCAGTATGTTCCTGTCAACACCGAAGGAGAGCTCCAAGACATGGGGCACAAATTTCTTCCCGTCAGCGAATACCGACAAGTCCTTCTTGGACACCTTCTGGTGGCCTGACATATCATGGTCTGTCCGATAATGTATTCCTGCAACCTCTTTCCAGCCAAGGCTTAAATCAAGTTCAATGTCCCAATGGTATTTGTTGTAGAAAGCCCTCTCTTCCTCGCTTAATTCCTTGAAACGGAACACAGCTTTAGGCAGTTTTATGGTATCCAGGTAAAATTTCTGTATCTTCGCCATGTAGTATACGTAGAATTTCGGCAGGCTCTTTGCAAGTTCGCTGCAGGCGATTTCTTCTGTTTTTTTGCTGCCGGTCTTGAAAACGATAAGCTTGTAATTCTTCACTTCATCGAAATTCTCGTGCTCGTTTATCTTGTCTGGGTCAAAGAATATTTGTAATTCTGCCTGCGAGAACTCCCGCATCCTCAGCAGGACGTTTCTGGGCGATATCTCGTTCCTGTACGCTTTCCCTATTATTGCCAGGCCAAGCGGTATTTTCTTTCTCAGGCACTCGAATTCCTGGTTAAAGTTAACATAAGCGCCCTGGGCGGTCTCGGGCCTCAGATATGCTATAGCGCTTTTTTCAGTGCCTATAGAAACAGGGAACATCATGTTAAGGAGCCCGACATCAGCTAAGTAGCCCCTGCATTTGGGGCACTTTATGCCGTGTTTTTTTATCACTTTAGTAAGCTCCTCAGCTGAAAGCCCTTCGAATTTCTCGTGCAACTGCTCCTCAAGTATGGTGTCTGCCCGCTCCGTGAAACCACATTTCTTGCATTTCACAAGAGGATCGACAAAGCTCTTTAAGTGTCCCGACGCCTTGAAAACATTTTCAGGCATTACATCGCACGTTTCTATTTCGTGAAAATTGTCTTCGTTCAGGAAGGACGAGCGCCAGAGATTTTCCCATTTTCTCTTCATCGCTGTTCCGAGATGCGCATAATCGTAGAAGCCGGAAAGGCCGCCGTATATCTCGCTGCTTATCCAAAAGAACCCGCGACGTTTCGCCACGTCCTCAATCCTGTCTATCTTGTCCATATTATCATTTCTGCCTTCCTTTTATTAAATGTTTATGATTAAGCCATTCTTAGAAACCAAATCTTATAAATCTGTATAAACAAGTGATTATTTATGTACGTACTCACAGAAGAGGGCAGAAAATATCTACAAAATGGCCTGCCTGAACAGAAGCTTGTCGAATTGCTCAAAAAAGGTAAAACCTCAATTGAAGAAGCGAGAACCAAGATAGACAACTTCGCAATAGCTATACAGTGGGCAAAGAAGAACAACTGGGTGATGGCTGTCCAGGGTAAGATTGAACTGATAAAGGAACCGGAAAACTATCCGATTGAAAACGCATTAAGAAGCATTTCTGAGGGTAGAGAAGTAGATCAGCAGATGCTTTCCATTCTAATTAACAGAAGGCTGGTTAAAAAAGAGCGGGAAGATATGACCAAACAGGCAGAAAAGCTTGTTGGCAAGGATGTGACCCATTTAACAACAGAGCTCATAAAGACCGGTATGTGGAAGAATGTCAGGCTAAAGCCGTATAACGTTGAAGCTGTTGGCAAAAAGATATACCCTGGCAAAAAGCAGCCCTACCAGCAGTTTGTGGAGAAGATAAAGAAGAAGCTGGTCGAACTGGGTTTCAAAGAAATGGTTGGTCCGCTGATAGAAACTGAGTTTTGGAATTTCGATGCATTATACCAACCGCAGAACCACCCGGCAAGAAGCTGGGCAGCTACCTACCAACTGGAAGAGCCGAAATACGGAACCTTCCTGGACAAAAAAATAGCCAATAACGTGGGCAGGGCGCATGAAAATGGCGTGTCCGGAAGCAGGGGATGGGGTTATATATGGGACCCGAAGAAGGCATTAAGGCTTATGCCACGCGCGCACGGTACCTGCCTTTCAGCGCGGACCTTGGCCAGTAAGCCGGACATACCTGGAAAATATTTCGCCATCGCGCGTTGCTACAGGCCTGACGTGCTCGACGCCACGCACCTGATAGAGTTCAACCAGGCAGAAGGAATAGTTATTGACGAGTCGCTTACCCTGAAGAGCCTGCTCGGCATCCTAGAAATGTTTGCCAAAGAGATAGCAGGAGCTGAGAAGGTAAAATTCCTGCCTGATTATTATCCGTTCACAGAACCGTCTGTGCAGCTTTCTGCAAAGCACCCTGAAATGGGATGGATAGAGTTCGGTGGATCCGGCATATTCCGTGAGGAGCTGACGAGACCTCTTGGGGTCAATGTGCCTGTCATTGCCTGGGGCATAGGCATAGACCGCTTGGCAATGTTCAAGCTCGGTGTCGACGATGTCCGCTATCTTTTTTCGCATGACCTGAAATGGCTACGGGAGACGAAAATGGTGATATAATGCCTACAGTGGAATTTTACCTGGAAGACCTGCAGAAACTGATAGACAAGAAGATTTCGATAAAGGAGCTGGAGGAACTTATACTCTTTGTGAAGGGTGAGTTCGAGGCTTTCGAGGAGGGAATCGTAAAGGTAGATATCAAAGACACGAACCGCCCTGACCTCTGGTCAGTTGAGGGGATCGCACGCGAATTGAGGACACACCTAAGCGGAAAGTTTCCTGAATATAAGATAAACAAATCGAAATTCGTTATGGTAGTCGATAAGAAGGTCGAGAAGGTACGTGCGAAAACTGTCTGTGCTGTTGTAAAGAACCTCAAATTCGATGATTATTTCATAAAGCAGATAATACAGCTCCAGGAGAAGATACACAGCACTTACGGCGGCAACAGGAATTTTGCAGCCATTGGAATTTACGATTTCGACAAGATAAAGTTCCCCATAAAATACACCACAGTAAGGCCTGAGGGGATAAGGTTCACGCCCTTGGATTTTAACGAAGAGATGACGCCGAAGGAAATATTGGAAAGGCATCCATGCGGACGTGATTACGGGCACCTGATAAAGAAATATTCTGAATACCCTATTATGATCGATTCTGCAAAAAATGTCCTCTCCATTCCGCCCATTATAAACTCTGACTACACGGGGAAGATAACAGACAAGACAAAGAACGTTTTCATAGAGATCACTGGTCACGAAATAGAAAGGATATCTGTTGCGTTAAACGTCCTTGTGACTGCATTGGCTGAGCGTGGCGGCAGGATATACAGCATGGAAATAAAATATCCCGGCAAAAAGATAGTAAGACCGGACCTTAAGCCGGAAAAATTCTTTTTAGACCCGGATTACTGCAGGAAGACGCTTGGTTTGGACATCAGCAATAAGGAAATGATAAGATTGTTGAACAGGGCTGGATATAAAGCAAGGCTCGACAAGGGTGTCTCCTTGGAATATCCTGCCTACAGGAATGACATAATGCATTCCCGGGACGTCATAGAGGACATCGCCATATCATACGGTTATAACAATATCAAGCCTGATTTCCCGAAAATTTCTACGCTTGGAGGAGCTGACAGTCTCGAGGAGTTCTGTGATGTTGTCCGTGAAATCTGCGTGGGACTGGGTTTCCAGGAAACAATGACGTTCAGCCTTACGAACAAGGACAGTATTTTCAACAAAATGAATGTCCCTGAAGGAAATATATGTAAATTACTGAACCCTGTAAGCAGCAACTGGACCGTGTTAAGAAACTGGCTTTTGCCGAGTATGCTTTACTTCCTTACGAATAACATGCACATAGAATATCCGCAGAGGATATTTGAAGTGGGCGACTGCGTTATACTGGATAGCAAAGAAGAGACAAAAACCAGGACTGTAAAGAAGTTATCTGCTGTAATAACAGACAGCACTGTGAGTTATGAGGAAATTTCATCTTCGCTGGATGCGTTAATGCGCAACCTTGGTATAGGATACAGGCTCAGAGCCTTAAAACACGGCAGTTTTATCGAAGGTCGTGCAGCAGAGATTTTGGCGGACGGTGTTAGGATAGGAATTATCGGCGAGATAAATCCCCAAGTGTTAAACAACTGGAGGCTGGAGAAACCTGCAGTGGGCTTCGAGATTAATGTTGCCATTGTCTATCGGATACTTTATAACCTAATCGCAAAAAGCCGCTAAAAAGACGTGATTCTACCTATTCAGGTGTTTCCACAGCCTTGAGAATGACATCAGGAGCATGAGATTGAAAGCTATTATGAACACCGCTAATACGAACCCCAGCTCCGATTTCAGCGGACTGGTAAAGAATATCCACATCCTGTATGAGCCAAATAAAACAGCAAGTACTATTGCAGTAATTCCTGTTGCTCTCGTGATTCTTTTCAGCTTCCATAACAGCTGCATCGTTATGATATCGAACAATCCTATAATAATAAGAAGGTTTGAAGATGCCAGCAGCAGCATTGATTCGAAAATTATGAGGTTCGATGCCTCGTATTTATCCGCGACATCTGAAATTATCATTTCCTGGAGCATCCCTGTGATGCCGTTGTTCAGGCTTGCAAAAGAGATTATATTTACTACGCCTGAAAACAGGCATATTACACCGAATATCATAAACAAGGCGGTGGTTTGGCTGAGTTCTTTCTCTACGGGTTTCATTTCTTGACACCCGGCTTCCATTTTACAGGCCTCAGGTCCTGGAGGCCCTCGCGAGTACACCTGTGCCTCTTTTTACTAGAAATGAGCTTACCGCAATAAGGGCATCTAAACATACTCTTTACCTGGAAAAGAATCCAAATAATCTCTGGTGCAAGGGCCTATTCACCACCACGTTCTCACCGACAAGCCTGCCTGCAAGCTTTGTTATCTCCTGGCTTGCATAACTGGTAGGCTTATGATAAACCACAGGCACGCGCTTTGATATTGCCTGCTTGACAGACATATCCTCAGGTATCTCTGCGATTATCTCGGTATCGAGCATGTTCCTTACCTCGTCTTTCGTCATCTCATGCCCCTTTCTCGTCGACCTGTTGAGCACCACGCCTGTCACTTTGGTTCCTAAATTTTCAGCCATCTTTATCGCTTTCAAGGCGTCCATGACAGCTGGCAGTTCCGGATTCGTTATCAGTAGGGTCTCGTCAGCAGACTCTAACGCGGCTAAAGCCTCCCTGCCGAGCCCGGCTGAGGCGTCTATGAGAACGATTTCGCTGTTGCCAAGGATATCGAGAAGCGCGTTTGGCAGATCCCGTGCATCTATTCCCTGCAGGTCGTTTATCGAGATACCTGCAGGTATGATTTTAAGGCCCTTGTGGTGCGTGTATATTGCATCATTTATCTTGGCCTTGCCCTTGAGAACATCGTGAAGGGTAATAGGCATTATAGGAAATCCTACATGAAGACCGAGATTAGGAGTTGTCAGGTTTGCGTCGATTACAACAACATCTTTCCCCATTTCAGCAAGGGCTGCACCGAGATTGGCGACAAGGGTCGTCTTGCCCGAGCCTCCCTTCCCGCTAATACAAGCTATGATACGGGTCATCTGACCACATAAATATTTTATAAACCTATGTATTTAATGTTAATGACCAATCTCTTTAAGCCTTTTCTTTTTCAATGAAGAAAAGTCTTGGAAAAAGAAAAGGAAATGAGGTTAGAAGGAGAGGACCGTAGGTCCTTCTCCTCTTGGGCGTGTAGCTCAGCTTGGATAGAGCACCTGCCTTCTAATGAAGCCTTTTCTAAAGGCTTCAGCGAAAGGAGCCCACGGGCTTCCATAGAAGACAGCAGGGGGTCGCGAGTTCAAATCTTGCCACGCCCATCAGTTAAATTTTTAAGCACTTATCCCAAATAACCTTGTATGAGGCTAGTACATGGTTTATTGAGTGAAATATTCATACTGGGCTTTCTGCTCTGAGAGCAGTTCGATACGTTTCCTCCACAAAATTTTTGAAAAAGGTTTTATCAAAAATTGACAACGTGGAGACGTTGGAATATAGGTGGTAAGAAAATGGATAGATATGTTGGGCCTAGAGACATATGGAATGGTGAAATATACGAACGCCACGATGTATATGTCGATGGTAAGGACAGGATGTATTTTTTAGATGGTCCTGGCAGCATAAAAGAAGATGTAGTATTCAACCGGGATGAAAAAAGACTTGAACTGGTGTCAATAAAGAAACTATAAGGTTACAGAAATTCTAACGACGTATGGCATAGTGAATAAACAAAGTTATATAATATGATATTTATAGGTAATAATTATGGATTTTAAGAAAATAGAGAAGAAGTGGCAAAAGAAATGGGAATCAAAGAAATTATTTGAAGCGAATCCGGAAAAAAGGAAGAAGTTCTTTATCACCTTCCCGTACCCCTACGTAAATGGCGCACCACACATAGGGGCGGCATTTTCCTCTTTCCGCTGCGATGTCTATGCCCGCTTCAAGAGAATGCAGGGTTTCAACGTCCTTTATCCACAAGGCTTCCATGCAACAGGCGAGCCGATACTGGGTGCGATAGAGAGGCTCAAGAAAAAAGACAAGGCTCAAATCGAAACTTTCAAGCTTTACGGTGCAAGTGAGAAAGATATAGAAAATTTCGTCAGAAAAGGTCCCAGATTTGTAGCGAAATTCTGGATGAAGAAGTGGATAGAACACCTCAAAAAATCGGGCTTCTCCATCGACTGGAGGAGGTCTTTCATAACAACAACTATGACACCTGCCTATTCCCGTTTCATAGAGTGGCAATACAACACCCTTAAGAAAATGGATTACGTCATCCAAGGTACCCATCCTGTTATATGGTGCCCAAGATGCAAAAGCCCCACAGGCGACCATGACCGTCTGGAGGGTGTTGGTCAATCACCAATGAAGTATGTCATAATAAAATTCCTCTTCGATAGTTACGTCCTTCCAGCAGGCACCCTAAGGCCTGAGACGACTTACGGTGTAACGAACATGTGGGTAAACCCACAGGTAGAATACGTAAAAGCCGAAGTCAACGGAGAAAAATGGATAATAAGCAGGCAGTGTGCTGAAAAACTGAAGGACCAGATAAAGGACGTGAAGATAACAGGTTCTGTAAAAGGCAGGGAGTTTCTCGGCAAGAAGTGCAGGAATCCGGTTAATAACGAAGAGATATTCATATTGCCTGCAGATTTCGTTGACCCTGATTCTGCAACAGGGATCGTTATGTCCGTGCCTTCGCATGCTCCTTACGACTGGATTGCAATAAAAGAACTGATAGATAGGGACGAACTGAAAGACTATGGGGCAACGAAGAACGACGTTGAGCCTGTGTCGTTGATAAAGACACCTGGTTTTGGCGAACATCC
>CAYVZO010000017.1:0-13061 GCA_964456345.1 uncultured archaeon
TATTATGCATCAAAAGCACGAATTCGTCACCGCCGTACCTGAAAGCATCATCAGAAGGCCTGGTATAGCATACTACCTCTGCAGCTATGGTTTTCAGTACCTCGTCGCCTGTCAGGTGGCCGTATGTGTCGTTGTACGCCTTGAAATTGTCCACATCAAAGAAAGCCAGTGACATCGCTTGGGAGGGCCTGTTGCTTCTGAGCCCTATTTCTTGTCTCAGCCTCCTGTCGAACTCCTCGCGGTTGTACACCCCAGTCAGGTCATCAATCCTGGCCCGTCTATCCATATGGCTGCTTTTTTCTGCCAGCTCTGCGTAAGCTTTCATGGTGGCAGCCAGAACCAGCCTTGGGTCTTTTTTTGCAATATCAAGCACTTCCTGAACATCCATAGTAATCGACACTAACTAGTGGTTACTATTTAAAAAGCTTTCCATTGAAGTGATATTCTATGATACTTGGGGAGGAGTATTTCGATTCCAGGAAGCCCGCTGTTGCTGATATTAAGGCAAAATACAGCGAGTTTTTAGATTTGAACCGGTACAGGGGGTTGACGCACAGAGACGTAGTGGAAGCCACGCAGGAAACCTCCCGCTGTTACAATAAAGGCCTCATAATCCCAAGAACTTATGATTTCTGGGACAGGTCGCAAACCTATCAGCTAAGGCACACGCGAAGAGATGTCGTTCCTCTGGACACACCAGAACGTTTCATGAAATTCGGGCCTGAAGTGAATATCAACAAGAGCACTATGAGCATGAAACAGGCAAAAGAAACCAATTTTCAGCTGGTTTCTGCCATGAAAGAGGCTTCATATTCTATGGATGTGGAAACAGCCTACAGAGGCTTTGGCCTGTGGGGTGTAAAGAGCAAAAACCATTTCCTGCTTCCCTTCATAGTGCTTGCCGAAGGTGAGCACTATTATCTTCTCAATGCAGACCGCATCAGAGTTATACACCAAGATTTCGACACCAAACAGGTCCTGCCGTCAGCATCCAGGGAACTCAGGCACATAATACACCTGAGGCCATTGCCGACGACAAGCGAGTTCAACGTAGAAGCCACGGAAACAAAGGGCGATTGCCCGTGTGAGGACCGGCTTTTCAAAGAAGGCATAAGCAGAATGAAACAGAACGATGGATTCCTGGACATATACAAGTACAGCAAGGGCGAATACCTGGACTGCAAGCACAAATACGCTGCTTTCAGAAAGGCACAGGAGCTTGCCAAAAAGGAGGGGAAACCGGACATAAGGATTGACAGATACCCGAAACCAACAGGTTATTATCTCAATTCCTGGGTTTTGCTTAAGACCAAGACGCTTGTAGCTGAAGAAGGCGGAAAGAATGCCAGGCGGCCGTTGAAGACAGAAATCAATCTGGAATTGGGCCGCCTCATTGCTTCTGACCAGAACAAAATGTTCAACTGGTAGAATAAGCTTTTTATTTCTGTTCAAGTATGTTCTCTTATCGTGGAAGGAAAAGAAGGAAGCGGTAGCTCCGTTTTCGCTTAAGCCTTTTAGAAAAATGCTTAGGGGCTATAGTCTAATGGTAGGACGGCACGCTCCAGTATGCCCTTTTCTTTAAAAAGAAAAGCGCATCCGGAAAAGAAACCTGGAGCTTTGAGCTGATGACTCAGCTATGACAAAATAGGAAAGAATCAGGAAGAACCTGAAACTGAAGAAAACCTGCATTTCGGGAAGAAACGTGCTGGTCGGGGTTCGAATCCTCGTGGCCCCATTCTCCGTCCTGAAAAAATAATAATCCACATATTTCTATAAGCGGTATTTTAAAATAGAAATACCATCATCTAAAGATGATGGATTATTTTTATATCGTAGAAAAAGCATTAATATCATGCATCCCGAGTTTTTCGAGGGCTTTACGATATACCGCAGAGGAGACGGTCCTGTTTTCGTGACCCCGCACTCAGGCCCTGCGTTGGAAACACCTACGAACAGGGACGACAACTCCGACACAGTAGCGAGCTTATGCTGGCTTAAAACAGGCGGCTCGCTCGTGCTTTCGAACGTCTCGAGGAAGCGGCTTCTGGGCATAGACTTCAACCGCACTGTCCCTTCAATGAAAAGAGCCCTCAGGATGTACAACGAGTTCCTCTGGGACAGGAACCCTCCTGAGTTGTTTGAATACAGGCAGAAATACGCGTTCGTGGCGCGAGATGAGCGCGACTATTACGAGCGGCTTCGCGTGCATGACAAATTCTGGTTCCATATAAAGAACCTGGGGAATGTATTCGTCTTCGTGCACAGAAAATTCTCACGCCTGAAAAACTACCCCAGCATAATGGACATAGTGAGCTTCCACGGGAAAGGAATAGACAAAGATGTCGTCAGAAAGGTGGTAGACGGGCTGAACTATGAGTATGCAGATTTCTTCAAGAAGATAGACAAGGACTACAGGGACGCAATCATGCTGGAAGAGAAGAGGTGCATCGAAACAGCAGGAGAGATGGGACTAAAGGACCTGAAAAACCCGCAGACAGAGAAGCTCATGCATTTGGCTGAAAGCTATGGCATAGTAAAGAAATATGCGGAAAGGCGGTTCATTAAAAGGCTTGAAAATAAATTCACGCAGCAGAACTACATGATCGCGGTCAAGAACGCAATGAAAAACGCTGGTCCGCCGCTGATTACGACGGACACCATATTCACGAGCGATACAGCCTATGCGCCAAAGGAGAGATTTCATCTGAAAGAAACGAGAAAAGACATAATAAGCATAGAAATCGAATCCAACCAGTTCCTAAATTACTGGTACCCGAACGAAGCTGCGGAAATAATAAATAAGCTTATAGACAAGGTCAAGAATGCGGAAATATACAAGATACTGGGGCCGATGCAGACGGTCATGATAAAGTTCCTGGGTGAGAAAAAATGAAATTCAAGATACGTGAGATGAGAGAGAGTGACATCGATACCCTCATGTCTTTCAAGAAAGACAGCCTGGAAATAAGCTTTCCCGGGAAAAGCATGGACATGGAGATGTTCAGGGACATCTTCATGGAGCACGTCAGGAACAACCGGGAAGGCGTGAGAATTGCAGAGCATAACAGCCAGATAATCGGCTATATATGGCTCAGCTGCGAGAGGAGCATTCTCGGGGATTACGGGCTTGTGCACCATCTCTACGTAAAGAAAGAGTTCCGCAGCAAAGGCGTAGGCAAGAGTCTCATGAAAATGGCTGAGGAATACTTTAAAGCAAAAGGGATTAAAAGGATTAAGCTCACTGTAACACTAACCAACGAGCCTTCGCTCAGGCTGTCCGAGAAGCTGGGATACAAGAGAACCAGAATAATAATGGAGAAAATGATATGAAAATCGTGGTAGGCCTTGTAGAGAAGATAAGGGTAAAAGGGAAGACCAGCGTAAAGACTATTGCGAAATTCGATACAGGCGCAAAAGGCAACTCAATTGATATAAAGCTTGCTGCCAAAGCAGGGGTAGGGCCTGTTGTTGGATCGACAAAGGTGACTTCTGCAAGCATTGCAGGCTTCAAGAGAAGGGCGGTCGTGGAAGTCGTATTCGAGATAAAAGGCAAGCTGTTCAGAACCAGAGCGAACCTGGAAGACCGGTCGCACCTGAAGTATCCTGTACTTCTGGGCAGGAAGCTCATATATTCGAATTTTATCGTTGACGTGGAAAGGCATCACGGCACCTACAAGGAGGACGACATAAAGCCTAAATTTAGGAAGAAATATAAAAACATCATAAAAGAGTTGAATCTTAGATGAGCAAGCTGCTTGTTATAGGGGCATTGAATCCCGGAACTTCGACAAACATGTTGTTGAAGGAAGCAGGAGCAAGGTTTGACGTGGACTATATCCCTGTCAATCATATTCTTCTCGAGCTGAACAAAGAATCCAAGATATCATACCAGGCAAAGGACCTGAGCAAGTACGACTATTGCATGCCGCGAATCGACAGCAAACGCGCACAGCATGGCTATCACGTAATAAGGTTCATGGATATGATAGGGATAAAAAAACCCTACTCCGCCGAGGCCGTTCTGGTAGCACACAACAAGTTCATGTCGCTCGAAGTCCTCAGAAAGGCTGGCCTGCCGATACCGAAAACCTATTTGATAAGTTCTACAGAAACCGCCAAGAAAGTACTGAAAACAATGCACTATCCAATAGTGCTCAAGCTCGTGGGAGGCTTTGGCGGCAGGGGTGTCATGATATTCGAGGACCTTGACAGCGTTCTTTCGGTAATGCAGACCCTGAAGCTGTTCAATCAGCAAATAATGATAGAGGAGTTCATACCAAATCCAGGCGAAGACGTAAGGGCCTTTGTCGTGAATGGTGAGGTCGTCGCAAGCATGAAAAGGGTTGCAAAAAGAGACGAGGTAAGAGCGAACCTCTTTCTGGGCGGCAAGGGAAAATACTACACCCTTACGGATGAAATGAAAAGCATAGCTCTCGAGGCTGCTGCAGCCATAAACAGTGACATAATAGCAATAGACCTGATACAGAGCAAGGAAGGCCCGAAAGTCATCGAGGTCAACCTGAACCCGGGACTGAAAGGAATTCAGAAAGCAACGAATACGAACATGGCAAAAACCATAATAGACTTTATCGAGTCCAAAATCAGGGAATAATGCTGGAAACTATTATTAATCCGTTTGGAGAAATTTAGATTTAAAAGCCTTGCATAATAATCACGTAAAAAGTAGGGGCATAGTTAAAGGATTAAGCGAAGCTTAGGGTAGGTATTATGAAATTGTGTATTGTGGGCCCTGTGGACAGAAAAGAAACGGATTTGAGGCTGCTGGAAACCGCGAAAAAGAATTTCGACAGCGTATTGTATGTTCCCTTTCCCAACATCTCTCTAAGCATAAACGACATCACCAGGGTAAGCTACAAAAGCGTGGACCTCTCGAGGTTCGATGCCGTCCTGCCAAGGATACCGAAGGAGAGGAACCTTTTCGGCTATCTCTTGTTCACTACACTGAATTTGTACACGCCTGTAAGCGCACGTGCGTTTCTCGTCACTTCAGACAGATTCCTTATGCTGGATATACTGAAGAAGGATAATTTTCCCGTGCCTCCGATATATTTCACGGATTCGATAGTTACGGCAAAGAACCTCACGGAAAAGATAAAGTTCCCGGCTGTACTCAGAATACCTGGAACTGAGAAAGGAGTTGCGTTCGCAAATACCGCAAAAGAAGCGAAGACGATACTCGATACTCTGGGAACGTTCAGAAAGCCCATATACCTGGAAGAGTTTTTCGAGAGCAGCTATATCCAGGCATACGTTGTCGCAGGGCACGTCATTGCTGCTGTTAAAAGGCGGCCTGAGGGAAATGACATATATTTCGGCAAGGGAACCCCCAAGAAAGTGCACCTCTCGACTGGGATGAAGAACCTGGCCATAGGAGCTGCCGGGACCGTAAGGGCTGACTTCGCAATGGTCGAAATGATAAAGGAGCCCAGGTGCGTCTTTAACGTCAACATATGCCCGCCTATAATGGAGGCGATAAAGACCACAGGCATAGACATAGACCAGTACCTGATGGAGGCCATCAATTCGATGGGAAGGCTTGAGAAAAAGCCTGAATTATCTCTGCTGACGAAAATATTGAGAAGCACAGGCTCGAGGGTCAAGGACCTGCTGGAGAAATGAATATGAAGAAGATAAAATTCCTAGCCATAATGTCTGCTTACGTTATTGTATTTGCCTTGAACCTCTTATTTTTCGTATTGCCATCTATATCCATAGGCCTCTATACGCATCCTTTCTTCCACATAAACCTTGTTCTATTCCTTTTGCCTGCTGTTTTGTTCGCAATCAACTACTTTTTCCTGAAAAAAGAATTCATGGAGCTCGTTATAACCGTATTCGTCTGCGTTTCTGCTCTGTTTCTCTTCCTGATTATCTAGCAAGGCACGTCATTTTTATATTTGTTAGCATCTAGTTGGATATATGGAATGCATATTCTGCAAAATAGTGGCAGGCGAACTGCCGTCCAAGAAAATTTATGAAGATGAGGATACTTTGGCATTTATGGATATAAACCCTGCAAATCCCGGCCATGCCCTCGTAATCCCGAAAAAGCATTACGAGAACATATTCGACATAGATGAACAGACATTGAAGCAGATTATTTCTGTCACCAAAAAGGTAGCTGAAAGGATAAACGAGAAGCTGAAACCCGAGGGCCTGAACATACTCCAGAACAACGGGAAGCGCGCAGGCCAGCTGGTGAACCACATACACGTCCACATCATCCCCAGATTTGCAGACGACAAAGTGCTTTTTACTTACCAGAAGGCTGACGTGGACGACTTCGATAGGATTCAGAAAGAGATAACTGTAGAAACGCCAGAAGAAGAACCATTCGAAGAGGAAAAGAAGGAAGAACCAAGAAAGGAAACCATATCCAGAAAATGGAGAAAGGATTTCTAAAGAATAAAAGGTTTTAGACAAATAATATTACATGGTACTCAAGAGTTGTGACAAATTCAAATTGCCGCTTGGTTCTGAATATGAATTGTGTTCTGGCTGCGATGTAGGCGAAGCTGCTGATAAAAAAATATCGCCCCTTCCTTTCTATATAGAAACCGGTGGCACAGGCCCGGTCCTCAACTGCAGGCATATGTCAAGCGCTGCTTATAATAACCCTTACAGCAGTGTCGAGCTGAAACTCGAGGGCCTTATGCTTATCGAGTATATTCTCGTAAAGAGCGAGAAGATACTGAAACTATACGGGATTAGGGACAGGAAAGGACCCTATGCTAACATGCCAGTGCATGTCATTCTGAACAGGTTTGGACTCTCAAAAGAGATGACGAAGAAAGAGGTCGATGCTGCCAAAACCCGCCTATCGTAACCAGCAATACCTGTCCGGATGATTTTAAGTGTTTTTCCTTGTAACCTTGTAAGTTTCATCATGGAAAAGATAGTCAATGCCATGTTCAGGCAGAAAGAAGACGACATGACACGCCCAAACTTCCCAGGATAATGGATACTAATGAGCTTAGGCCTCTGCTGATGGATTGCTGAAGATTTTCCCGCAATTCAGTAGTAAAGCCTAAATTATCTAAAGGCTTTTTCTGTTGATTAATAATTAAAATAAGCTATCTAGTTCTAGAGAACTTCCATCTCACGAGCAGGTTCGAGAACAAAATTGGTACAATAAACTTAAAAGCTATACTCGAAGCTATGATAATAGAATATAAATCAGCTCCGATTAAGCTATTCTCAAAAAGTATTTTTATTATGATTATACTTGTACTGAACCTTACTGAAGTACCTATCCCCAATAATATTGACCCTTTTATACCCATTTCTTTTCTGGCAACAAGCAAGCTACCTAAAAGCTTTGCTCCCTTGGAAACTGCAACTACAAGCAGTATTAGCAAAGGATAGGCGATAAGATAGCCTATATCCATGGTCGAACCTACCCAGATAAAGAATATTGGAGCAAAGAATCCGTAGCAAACTGCCCTTACCTCACTTTCTATCAATTTAAGCCTCTTTGTTGGGATAAATGTCCTGAGACTTATTCCTGCAAGGAACGCAGCAAGCGGGGCTGTTTCAGCGATTTGGCCTATTCCCAAAAACAGTAATAAGATAAAAATCGTCAATATGAAAAGTGTTTCTACATTAAAAAAATTGAATTTCTCGCCCCTTTTCTTAAGCTTTGTCAAGCCTATTGTTAGAATAAACAGGATAAACAAAGAAAATAATACTAATCCTATATTGAAGTATGTGTGGGTAGATGAACCGACTACTGCTACAACCAAAATAAGCAAAATTACTTCTATAATGTCATCTATTACGCCTATACCTATAATGGCTTGACCAAGGCGTGTGTTTACAATTTTAAATTCGTCTAAAATAGGCACCAAAATAGCTTCACCAACAGTTGCGAAAGATAGTGCAACAAGAATTGATATAAACCAATCGTACCCAAAAATATAATGAATTAGCAACGACCCAAAGAAAGCCTCAAGTAAAATTATGAAGAATGTGGCCTTAAAAAGGAATTTGCCCTTCTTTTTCATTTCGTTCATATCTATTTCAAAGCCTATGATGAAAAGCAGAAAATACATACCAAGCTGTGCCATAAAGATGAAGGATTCTGAGGATGTTATGCTGGTAAATGGGTTATATGCAGCAAGTATAGCTCCAAGAACCAGTGCGGCAAAAATCCATGGCACTCTTATCTTTTCTATAAGCCTGCCGGTAACTATAATAAACAGGAATGCAAATGCCAAGAATAAAAATATATTTAACATTCAAAACACCTGTTTATCCATTTTTCCATATTGGTTATTTTCCGTTCTCTTAAAACAAATAGTCAATGCTGGTATTACGGTAACTAAGAAAACAACTATCATAATCAATTTGAATAAAGTGATATTAGTAATAAGATGCCCGTTAGAATAGAGAAATAAAACAACTAGGAATTGTGCTAACCATATCAGAAAACCAAATATACTGATTCTCAGTAACTTGTTCATAATCACCGTCTTATTAGCGTTATGGTAGTGCTGTAATATAAAATTAACCCAATTCTTGTTTCTGCTGTAAATTTAATTTTATCCTTCTTCCACCCGCGGAGCGAGAATGAAGCTCAAATTCATCTTCTCAGGCAGGTCGAACTCTATCTTCATTGGATAATCCGTAGCCATGTGAATCTTTGCCTGCTGGGCAAGCTTTCTGGCCTTGAATATCTTCTTCAGGTAATCAAGCGAATATCGAGCCCTCACAGGGCTGCCCATGCTGATTATCTTTAAGCCGGCGCTTGCAGGAAGCTCCAGCTGGGTCGATGACGAATCGCTTTCAGCCTTCATCGTGAGCTGGTCGTTCTGCACGGAAAAAACTATGGAATCAGTTATGAGTTCTGCATCCTCTATGCCGCTGTTCAGTATCTCCGCGTCTATTGCCATTGTCGTGGGGAATTCCAGTTTATCCAGAGGTGGAGTCTCTTCCTTCGAAATATCTATGAGAGGTAGAACGAATTTCCTAGTCGAGTTTCCTTTGAGCGTAAGCTCCATCTTGTTGTCAGTGAGATTTATATCCAGCTTGTCCCCAGCCCCCGCCCTCCTCAGGATCTGGAGTAGGCTAAGGAGATTTATCCCTATCTTTATGTCCTTCTCGTAATTGTATTCCTTGAACGCTGAGCTGCTCAGAAAGAAATCCACAACAGCGACCACAGCGCGGTCAGCTGATATCATCTGTATGCCGTTCTCTTTTATGTGAAGCTCGGTCTCGTCTATAAGTTCTGATACCGCCGCCATGCTGTCCCTGAGTATTGAAACGTCGTCTAGCTTTGCGCTGAACATAATATCACTATTTTATTCTCCGTAAACCTTTTTATAGAGTTCCGTGTCAAGGTTGTTCATGTTCTGCACCACCTCTCCGCGGAGTTCAAACCCGTTTTCCAGGGGGAGTACGCGGACGAATATCCTGAGAAAGTCGTTTATGTTGAATTTCTCCGTACCCTCCTCGATTATCACCTCTGACTTGCCTGAGCCGTCGTCTATTATCAAGGAAGTCTCTGTCTTGTCAATAACATGACCCAGAAGCCTTGCCCTTATGTCTTTTTCCGGGTTGATTTCAGCTATCTTCCTGGGTGTAGCAGGCAGGCGCCTGTACTGAAACCCGCTGTCCTGGCTGTTATTTTCAGGCATGATAAGAAAATGTCGGGAAAATATTTAAGATTCAGGTAAAGGCATCTGGTACTCTCCAGCTGCTTTTCTTTCTCTTGCCTCAGGGCTGAACCTGTCCCTGTAGATTTTTCTTACCTGATTTGGCTTCAGGGTGTTGACGAATTCTTCTGCTTTCTGGTGAATCTGCTCGCTGTCCAGCTCCTGCTCTCCGTACGGCTTTCTGCTAAGCCAGTCCTCGTAAAATCCCTGTACCAATCTTGATTTGATATCGCTGAGAGTGGTTTTTTCAGTAAGTGGATAACCAGTCCTGTTCAAAGCGCGGTATTTTATAGAACCGTCTGCAAGGAGCATCCTTATTTCATTGGATGCATAAGCAGGCATATCTTTGCCTTTGATTATCTGGTCTGCAACGCTTTCGAAGTCAGGGACGAGTTCGCCATTGACATCTTTTCCAGCAGCAAACAGCTGGTATACGTCAAGAGTCTCGAAGGAAAGCGGTGCCTGACGCATATCTATTTCCCATAAATAATTCTTCTTGCTTGGTGACTTTTTATCTGGCATATAATCATCCCATCAGTTTTTCCAGCTTGTTCTGGCTTACAAGCTTGTTGTCCAGCTTTATCAGCGGCAACGTGTCAAGGCCCTTATCTTTTATCAGCTTCACGACGTCCTTGTGCCTCTTCATCGAAGTTTTATCAAGCACGTCGACCTTCTGTATCATTAACTCATCGCTATATTTCCTGTGTAGGTTAATTATCAGCGCATCCAGGTCTGTCTTCGGTTCTGTAAAACCTTTTGCCTCGAATATCTCAATCAGCATAGTTGTAGAAAATAGACAAAAGCTTTTAAAAGCTTTGCTTTGGGGTGAAGAAGCAAAAAGAAACAATCATTCCTCGTCTTCACTGCTCTCATCGTCGAGTTCCTCATCTTCCACGTCTTCCTCGTCGAATTCCTCCTCAACATCTTCTTCTCCGCCCTCTTCCCATTCTTCTTCATACCCTATTCGCATAGAGGCCACCTGAACCGCTAAAATTAGTTAGTAAATCTTGCAGCAATTATTTAAAGTTTGCCTCAATTTATGCAGCCAATCTCGACAGGAAACAGGGGAAGATTGGCTAAGAAATATATGTCTAAATCTAGCTGCTGCGGGGGATACAAATATTTAAATGACCGCTGACATATTAATGAAGTTATTGGGGTGTGGTAGAATGAAGATAAAGAGATGTACGAACTGCAAACAAGGAAGACTGCAAAAACACGGCAGCCTTGTGTTCTGCGGATTCTGCGGCAAAGAGTTCAAAAGGATGAAATGGTAAACATATTAATTCTAGCGGCAATATTCTATTATGGTCTTACTGGAGTACCTTTTAATAACCCTGTTTATAGTTATAATCGTCCTCCTTCTTCTCTGCAAGAAAGCAAGCGCTAGGGCGAAGGACCTGGAATTCCAGCTGAAAGACGTTATATCAAGAAAGCAGAGCTTAAGCACTAAATACGGAAAAATGACTGAGCAATTCCTGCCGTTTCTTGAATCGTACCCCTACGACAAGCAGAATTTCCGCTTTATCGGCACGCCAATCGACGGCATCCAGTTCGAGAACGACAAAATAATATTCATAGAATTCAAGACTGCCAATTCGCAGTTGACAATAAAACAAAAGGAGATTCGTAACATCGTCAACAAAGGCAGAATAGAATTCAAGGAGTTCAGGATTTGACTATTTATTTTTTCTTAGCACATAAGATTAAGATGAAAAAGAGCTTATGATGCTTTTGGAAATCAAGTTGCTTACAATTCTCCATTAGCAGTTGAAAAAGCCGAAGGAGATGAATTGCTTTGCGAAATTGTAAGAAGAACTGCAGCTCCTACTCAAGAGGATTTAAGGCCTTTAAGAGAAATGATAGCTGATTTGAATCACGGCTTACCACCAGCTACAAGCACAGAAGTATTGTATTCTAGATGCAAATGGTAGTTTTTTATCTTATTTGCAGCACGCCTCGACGAAGCCCAAAAACAAAGGCGAGGAGCTGCCCAGGCTGGACTTGAACTCGGGATGAGCCTGTGTTGCAACAAAGAATTTGTGTTCAGGAAGCTCGATGAACTCCATCAATTTTGTCCTGTCCTTAAGGACATGATAACCTGAAAAGAACAAGCCACGCTTCGAGAGTTCCTCAACGAATTCAGGATTCACTTCGTATCTGTGTCTGTGACGCTCAATCACGACGTTCTTTGCATTGTCGAGAATGCCGATCCTGAAGCTCTGGTTCTTGTCTTTTTTCAGCCTTTCAAGGCTCTTCATGTCTTTTTCAAGCCGTCCTGTCTTTCTGTACAGTTCCAGGACCCTTGAATCCTCGAGTATCGCAGCATAAGCTCCCAAACGCATAGTAGCGCCGTACTGGTTCTTTTTTATGAGCTCTGCCTGCTCAGGCAGTATGTCTATCACAGGGTAATCGGTCTTCGCCACCTCGGTTGTGTTCGCATCTTTCATCCCGCAACTCCTTGCGAATTCCACAACCGCCAGCTGCAAACCGAGGCAAAGACCAAGATAAGGAACGTTGTTCTCCCTTGCAAATCTTACCGCGTTTATCTTGCCCTCGATGCCTGAGGTGCCGAAACCGCCTGGTATCAGGATGCCGTCATAATTCTTCAGTTTTTCCAGGTTTTCCTGGTTTTCTTCCAGAGTCTTTGAATCCATCCATTCTATATTTACGGCGCAGTCAAGCTCAGCGCCTGCATGCTTCAGCGCCTCGTTCACGGATATGTAGCTGTCTGCGAGATTGTAATCTCCGATGTCTATGTATTTACAGACCATCGCAATCCTTATGCTCCTGCTCGGCTTCTTTATTCTGTCGACAAGTTCTTTCCACCTATCCCATTCAGGATTCTTCTTCGGCTTTACGTTGAAACGAGAAAGTATCTTCTTTCCCATTTTCTCTCTCTCGAAGTTCAGCGGTATCTCGTAGATTGTCTCTATGTCAGGAGCTGATATTATGTTCTCTGCAGGGATATTCGCGTACGTCTCTATTTTTTCCTTCCTTACGTGGTCCAGGGGTTTTGTGGCCCTGCAAAGGACGAAGTCAGGCGCTATGCCGCTTTCGTTCAATAGGCTTATTGCCTGCTGCGTGGGCTTGGTCTTCATCTCACCTATGTTGCATGGTATAGGCATGTAACTTACAAGTATGTGCATAACGTTCTCTTTGCCTAGCTCAACTTCGAGGCTCTTTGTTGCAAAGAGAAAAGGCAGATTCTCGTAGTCGCCTATGGTGCCGCCAATCTCTACAAGAACAAAGTCATAATCATCTGCTGCTAGCTTTATCCGCCTCTTTATCTCGTCAGGCACGTGCGGAATAAATTGCACTGTCTTTCCAAGGAACTCGCCTCTTCTCTCCTTCTCAATTATTGACTTGTATATCTGACCCGTAGTT